>DAOTYE010000033.1:0-12938 GCA_034434915.1 Dehalococcoidales bacterium | reverse complement strand
CATGAAATATGGTGGGTTCAATGACTACCGGGGTGGGGGCAGGTTTTCCGGGAGAATCACCGCCGGGTTTGTCATGGCGGGAGCGATTGCTAAGAAAGTGCTCAGCTTAATCAATGTTGACATTCTGGCGCACACGGTGGAGATTGGCGGCATTAAAGCAGGCGCAGTTGAACCTGGCAAAATAAAAGAGAGCGCGGATAAGAATCCACTCCGCTGTGCTGACGCCGCTGCCGCCGCGGCGATGACGGAGCTTATTGCAAAGGTGAAGAGTGAAGGTGACAGCGTGGGTGGAGTTATTGAAGGCATAGCACTCAATGTGCCGGTGGGGCTGGGGGAGCCGGTCTTTGAAACGCTGGACGGGGAGCTGGCTAAGGCTCTCTTCTCCATTCCCGCCGTCAAAGGAGTGGAGTTTGGCGCCGGCTTTAATGTAGCGAAGATGAAAGGTTCTCAGAACAATGACCCATTTGCTATCCGCGGCGGAAAAATCATCACCACCACTAACAATGCGGGCGGCATCCTCGGTGGCATCAGCAGTGGCATGCCAATCATGGTCAGGGTAGCGGTAAAACCCGCTCCGTCAATTGCCCAACCCCAGCAGACAGTAGATATCAAAGACAGGAAAGAAGCGCCGCTGACGGTAAAAGGTCGGCATGATGCCTGCATCGTGCCCAGAGCGGTGCCGGTGGTGGAAGCCATGATGGCAATCGTCCTGTGTGATTTTTCTCTGCGGGCGGGACTGATACGGGGGTGAAGGATGAGCCTGGAAGAGCTGAGAAACAAGATAGACGAAATAGACGAACAGATAGTGCAACTGATTGGCGAGCGCTTCAAGATTGCCGAGGAGATTGGCAAGAACAAGCGGGGAGAGAACCGGGCAGTTGAGGACCGGCAGAGAGAGTCCCGCGTGCTGGAGCATGTCCGGAGGATTATCCGGGAAAAGCAGATACCGATAAAACCCGAGGATATGGAAAACATTTACCGCAATATCATCTCGGCGAGCAAGAGCGTCCAGGGTGTGGAGGTGGTCTTCCAGGGTGAGCTGGGTGCCTATAGTGAAGAGGCGGTGGTAGCCTACTTCGGCTCGTCAGTGCAGACCAGACCCCGTGAGACGCTGGAAGAGGTGTTCAAGGCAGTTGAGAAGGGAGAGGCGCATTACGGCGTGGTGCCCATTGAAAACTCGCTGGAAGGGAGCATCAGCCGCACGTATGACCTTTTGCTGGAATCTGACTTAAAGGTCTGCGGTGAGACTGAAGTCCGCGTCATCCACTGCCTTATCGCTGGGATCGGCGTGGGGCTTGATGACATCAGGCGGGTATACTCTCACCCGCAAGCCCTGGCGCAGTGCCGCAACTTTCTAAAACACCTTGATGCCGAGCTTATTCCTACTTATGACACCGCCGGGAGCGTCAAGATGCTCAAAGAAAAAGGGTTGACGGACAGCGCCGCTATCGCCAGCGCCCGTGCGGCGCAACTCTATGGCATGAACATCGTCGCCCGGGGAATAGAAGACACCCCGAACAATTTTACCCGCTTTTTCGTCCTGTCTAAAACGGACTCTCCGCCTTCCGGCAACGACAAAACATCTATTGTCTTCTCCACTAAAGACCGTCCCGGTGCGCTGTATGAAATCCTCGGCGAGTTCTCCCGAAAGAGTATTAACCTGACCAAACTTGAATCGCGCCCCACCCGCCAAAAGCCGTGGCAGTATAATTTTTACCTTGATTTTGAGGGTCACCGGGAAGATAAACTGGCAAAAGAAGTCTTGCGGAATCTTGAGAAGAACCTCATCTTTTTGAAGGTGCTCGGCTCATATCCCAGGGCGAGAAAGAAGGAGTGAGGTGAGCCCTTGAGGATTGCCATCATCGGCGGCTCGGGCAAAATGGGGCAGTGGTTTGCCGATTTCCTGCGCCGGGAGGGGCATCAGGTGGTCATCAGCGGGCGGAACCCAGAGAAACTGAGAGAGGCGGGGAGACAACTGGGGGTTGCCACGGCGTCAAACGAGGAAGCGGTAAAAGGTGCTGATATCGTCCTTCTCTCAGTGCCTATTGACACCTTTGAATCTGTGGTGAAAGAGCTCAGCCCTCATATTCAGCCGGACCAGGTTGTGGCTGACGTTACCTCAGTCAAAGTCATGCCGGTGGCCGTGATGAACAGATATCTGAAGACGCGGCACATCCTGGGCACGCACCCTCTCTTCGGTCCGGGGGCAAAGAGCTTGGCTCATCAGAACTTTGTCCTCACATCAGGAGATGCTGAGGGAGCCACACTCGTTGCTAAGGCAAAGACCTATCTGGAAGAGAGGGGCGCTCGCGTCAGCGTGATGACGCCGGCAGAGCATGATAAGAAGATGACCATCATACTTGGGCTGGCGCACTTCATCGCTCTTATTTCTGCGGATACGCTCCTGAGCTCAGAGGGCTTCAGAGCTGATGAAGCCATTGGCGGCATTACCTATAAAGTGCTCATGACGCTGGTGGAAAGTGTGCTCACTGAGGACCCGGCGCTCTATGCCGCCATCCAGATGAATTTGCCTGACCTGCCTGACGCAGAGAAACGTTTGCAGGAGAAAGCCAGGGCTTGGGCGGATATGGTGGTGGGAAAAGACCGGCAGGGATTTGTCAGGCGGATGAATGAGCTCAAAGAGAAGCTGAGAAAAGATAATCCGGACTTCGGCAAGGCTTATGAAGCCATGTACCGCATCGCCTCGGAGAAGCAGGGCTACTTCACCTCATAGGTGCTGAAGACAAAGTCCAGGTCTGCCTGCAGGGCTGAGGCTTTTTCAGCAGGGAAGAGCTTCTCGTCAATGTCCAGCATGAGCTTGGTCTCACTCTTTGCCTCTCCGACAATGTGGGCACGCAGGCATTCCTTCTGCTTTCCCTCGCTTAGCACGGTGAAGGTCAGCGTCCCGCGGGAGATAAACGATGAGCTATCGCTGGTGGAGTAGGTATCCATCCGGGCTTCGCCCAGGGTGACGCCCTGCTTCAGAGTGAAGTCTTTGACTTCATTGAAGAGCAGTTCCGGGTTTACCTGCCGGTAGGTCTTTCTGATTTGCATATCAGTCTCTCTTTTCTTTTAATGATATGTGTTTGGCGGATGCGGGTCAACTACATGTCTTTGCTCAGATTAGCCAGGAACTCAGCATTGGTCTTGGTCTTGCGCAGGCGGTCAAGAATGCGTTCTGAGGCTTCAATGGTGCTGTCCGGATTATTGCTGGCAATCATGGCAACCATGCGCCTCAGGAGCCAGATTTGCCTCAGACTGTTTTCATCAATGAGAAGCTCTTCACGGCGGGTGCCGCTGCGCTGAATGTCCATTGCCGGGAAGATGCGCCGCTCGGAGAGCCTGCGGTCAAGGTGAAGCTCCATGTTACCGGTGCCTTTGAACTCTTCATAGATGAGGTCATCCATACGACTGCCGGTGTCAACGAGACAGGTGGCTAGTATAGTGAGACTGCCTCCTTCTGCAGTATTGCGCGCCGCGCCGAAGAACCGCTTGGCAGGGTGGAGGGCGGTGGGGTCTATACCGCCGGAAAGGGTGCGCCCGCTTGACGGCATGGCGAGGTTATAGGCACGGGTGAGGCGAGTGATGCCATCCAGCAGGATGAGCACGTCCTTCCCGCTTTCCACGATTCGCTTGGCTCTCTCAAGGGCAAGCTCCGCCACACGGGTCTGATTTTCCACCGGCTCATCAAACGTGGCGGCGATGACCTCCCCTTTAACTGAGCGCTCCATATCAGTGACCTCTTCCGGCCGCTCGCCGATAAGGCAGACCATGAGATGGATATCATTGTAATTGGTCGTCGTGGCATTAGCGATGGATTTCAGAAGCACCGTTTTGCCGGCTTTGGGCGGGGAAACAATCAAGCCCCTCTGTCCGCGCCCGATGGGCGCAATCAAATTTATGAGGCGGGTGGACAGTTCTTCCGGCGAATGTTCCAGGTTGATGAGCTTGTCAGGAAAAGTGGGTGTGAGAGACCCGAAGTGGGGTCGGCTCTTAGCCAGTTCTGGATTTAAATCATTGACCGCCAGCACCAGGAGGAGGCTGTAATATTTCTCATTGCTCTTGGGCGGGCGTCCCTGTCCCACCACCATGTCCCCATTCCGCAGACCGAAACGGCGAATTTGAGATGGGGAAATATAGACATCAGTCGGGCTGGGTAGAAGGGTGTCCTGGCGGAGGAAGCCGTAGCCGTCAGCCATGATTTCCAGGATACCTTTGCAGAAAACATTGCCCTGCTGTTCCGTATCTGCCTTGAGCAGGCGCAGGATGATTTCCTGTTTTCTCAGTCCGGCAAGGTTATTGACCCCCATGCTCCTGGCAAGCTCAAGCAGGTCCTCTTTGCTCTTCTTTTCTAACTCATCAAAGGTCAGGCGGTTTGCCGGAATGTTGTTTTTCTTTTCTGGCTCTTCAGAGATGCGGGCAACAGGACCATTGCTCTTTTTCTCCGCTTCTTCAGAAACGGGTTGGCTCACTGCCCCGTTATTTTTCTTCTCTGGCTCTTCCGGGGTCACTCTGGTCTCCTGCTCGTTATTTTTCTTTTCCGGTTCTTCAGATGTCATATGGTTCGTACTCCTGAGATGAAAAATTAAGTTGTATTGGCTTGAAGTGGAAGCGGCGGCTGAGCCCCTTCGCGCAGGACCTTCTTACTCGCGCCGATGAAGTCGCGGAACAGGGGGTGCGGATTGTTGGGTCGGGAACCAAATTCCGGATGGAACTGACAGCCCAGCATCCAGGGATGGTCAGCGAGCTCACAGATTTCCACCAGCCGGTTGTCAGGAGAAACTCCGCTGTATATCAGGCCTGCTTCATGAAGCTTCTCACGGTATTCATTATTGAACTCAAAGCGGTGCCGGTGCCGCTCGTGAACTAGCGGCTGACCGTAGGCTTGCGCCGCCTTGCTTCCGGGCAGAAGCTGGCAGGGGTAGCTCCCCAGCCTCATGGTGCCGCCCATCCGGTCCACCTTTTTCTGGTCCGGCATAATGTCAATCACCGGGTACTTAGTCTGAGGATTGAACTCGGTGGAGTTCGGCTCATCTGACTTGAAGACATGGCGGGCAAGCTCAATGCACATCACCTGCATGCCGAGGCATAGCCCGAGGTAAGGAATCTTATTCTCCCGGGCATACCGGGCGGCTTTAATCATGCCCTCAATGCCCCTGATGCCGAACCCACCCGGCACCACGATGCCCTGAGCGCTTTTCAGCAGGTCATCAGCGCCGTTTTTCTCCAGGTCTTCTGAGTGCACCCAGCACAGGTTTACGTTCCGGTCATGGTAAAGTGAGGCGTGGCAGAGGGCTTCACGGACTGAGAAATAAGCGTCCGTCAGCTCCACATATTTTCCTACCAGCGCAATATTGACCGGCTCCAGCGGGGATTTGAGACGCGTCACCATCTCGCGCCACTGGTTTAAATCAGCGCCATCAACATTCATGCAGAGCTTATCCACGATGAGCTGTCCCAGTCCGCATTCCTCAAGAATAAGCGGTATCTCATAAATTGTTTCCACGGTGGGTAGTGGAATGACTGCCCGCCGTTCAACATCGCAGAAGAGGGAGATTTTATCTCTTATGTTTTCCGGGATGGGCAGGTCACTGCGGCAGATGATAATATCCGGCTGGATACCCAGCCGGCGCAGCTCATTAACGCTGTGCTGTGTGGGCTTGGTCTTCAGCTCTTTGGTGGAGTTCAGGTAGGGGAGTAAAGTCACGTGGACGTAGAGCACGTTGTCCCGCCCGACATCATTTCTCATCTGGCGGATAGCTTCAAGGAAAGGCTGACCTTCAATATCGCCCACCGTTCCGCCCACCTCCACGAGCACCACGTCTGCCTGGGTCTTCTGGGCTAACCGCTTGAACCGCTCCTTTATCTCCGTGGTCACATGCGGGATTACCTGGATGGTGCCGCCGAGGAAGTCTCCCCGGCGCTCTTTGGCAATCACCGTGCTGTAAATCTGTCCGGAAGTGGTGTTTGACTCCGCTGTCAGGTTCACGTCAATAAAGCGCTCATAGTTGCCCAGGTCAAGGTCTGTCTCAGCACCGTCCTGCGTGACGAAGACCTCCCCGTGCTGATAGGGAGACATGGTACCGGGGTCAACATTGAGGTAAGGGTCAAGTTTCTGAACGGCGATGTTGAGCTTGCGGCTCTTCAGGATGTTGCCGATGGAAGCGACAGTGACGCCTTTGCCTACGGAACTTACCACGCCTCCAGTTACAAATATGTATTTTGTCGTCATACCTGAAGACCGAAATCAAGGGTTGGGGAGGTGGGCCATCTTCGGAAATGGATTAAAGATATACGCTTGGCTTCTGTTACTAAGGATTTCAAGTTCGGGAACTCTGTGTATATATTTTATGAACAGGTAGATGTCTCACGGGGGGAATTGCGATAACCAACTGTATTATAGAGTGGCAGAAATTGTTTGTCAAGTATGGGGCATTTGACTATTAAACTTCCAGCAGAGCAGGTGAGGCGCCTGCTTAATAGTGCTATAATCTATAATGCAAATGAGTCAGCGAAAGGAGTCTGGAGCACATGGATGAATTGAAAGTCTTTACCGGCAATGCTCACCCTGTATTGGCTCAGGCGGTAGTGGATTACCTCGGCATACCTCTGGGCAAGTGCGAAGTCTTTCAGTTCAGCAATGAGAATACCTTTGTGCGCATTCTGGAGAACGTACGCCAGAGGGACGTCTTTATTATTCAGCCCTTCTGCTCTCCGGTGAATAATAACCTCGTTGAGCTTCTCATTATGATTGACGCTTTCAAGCGAGCGTCAGCCGGCAGGATTACGGCGGTCGTCCCCTATTACGGCTACGGGCGCACAGACAAAAAAGACCAGCCCCGCGTTCCCATCACCGCACGTTTAGTGGCTGACCTGCTCACCGTGTCCGGGGCAAACCGCCTGCTCACCGTTGACCTGCATGCCGCCCAAATTCAAGGGTTCTTTAACATCCCTGTTGATGAGCTGACCGCTCTCTATCTCCTGGCAAACTATTTCAAATCAAAGAGCCTGGAAGACCCCGTGGTAGTGGCGACAGACATCGGCATCACCAAGCGGGCACGCGACCTTGCCGCCAAACTGAATGCCCCGCTGGCAATCATGGAGAAGAGACGTATCGGCAACGTGGACAAGACTGAGACGCTTAATGTCATCGGCGAAGTGAAAGGCAAGGTGGCGGTTACCGTGGACGATGAGATTGATACCGCCGGGTCGCTGGTGAACGTAGTTTCCACCCTGCTGGAGCAGGGCGTCAAAGAGATTTACTCCTGCTGTACGCATCCGGTCTTTTCCGGTGCCGCCATCCAGAGGATTGCTGAATGTCCGGTGAAAGAGGTGGTCGTCACGGATACCATCCCGGTCAATGGCAGAAAGAAGCTGGAAAAAATCACCGTGTTGCCCATTGCACCACTGCTCGGAGAGGCGATTCACCGCATCCATACCGGGCTGTCAGTGGGCGCCATGTTTGAACAGCAATGAAAAAGCTGGTTGAGGTATATCTGGCGCGGAGTGAAGCGGAAGCACAGGTCATCAGAGGGTTGCTGGAAAGCCACGGTATCCCCTGTCTTTTGAAGTCAAATGCGGCTCCTTCCGTCCACGTGTTCACCATTGATGGCATGGGTGAAGTGCGTCTCATGGTGTGGGAAGAAATGGCGGAAGAAGCCAGAAAACTGATTGCTGGTGAGACTGATGTTTAAATGGTTGGGTAAGCTGGTTGATTCCAATGAGAAAGAGCTAAGACGTCTTCAGCCGGTTGTGGACAAAATCAATGCGCTGGAGCCGGAGTTTGAGAAGCTCAGCGATGCTGAACTCAGGGCAAAGACAGACGAATTCAAAACACGACTGAAGGACGGTGCTACTCTTGATGAGCTTCTTCCTGAAGCTTTTGCCGCCGTGCGGGAAGCCGCCAAACGCACCATCAAACAGCGCCACTATGACGTCCAGTTGATGGGCGGCATCGTCCTGCACCAGGGTAAAATCGCTGAGATGAAGACGGGCGAAGGCAAAACGCTCGTGGCGACCCTTCCCCTCTATCTTAACGCCCTCAGTGGCAGGGGCTGTCACCTGGTAACGGTGAACGATTACCTTGCGCGGCGCGACCCCTACTGGATGGGTCCCATCTACAGCGCGCTCGGCGTGAGCGTGGCGAGCATCTATCCCCAGACGCCTGAAGAGCACCTGCCCTCACGCCTCTTTGACCCCACATATGACTCCGGAGACCCGCGCTGGAAGCACTTCCGCCCCATCACCCGCAAGCAAGCGTATGAGGCAGACATCACCTACGGCACGAGCAGTGAGTTCGGCTTTGACTATCTGCGGGACAACATGGTCATTGACCTGCGGAACTGCGTCCAGCGCCATCCGCTGAACTATGCCATCGTGGATGAGGTGGATAACCTGCTCATTGACGAGGCGCGCACGCCGCTTATCATCAGCGGTCCCGCGGCGGAGTCAACAGAAAGATATAATCTCTTTTCCCGTATTGTGTCCCGTTTACATAAGGATAGCGACTATACCGTAGATGAGAAAGACCGCACCGTCAATCTAACTGATGCCGGCATAAGCACGGTGGAGCGCATCCTCCAGCGTGAAGGATTGCTCAAGTCCCCCAACCTCTATGACCCGGCTAACTACGCGCTCACGCGCTTCCTGGACAGCGCGCTGAAAGCCCATGCCCTCTATAAGCGCGACCGCGATTATGTAGTGAAAGACGGCGAGGTCATCATTGTTGATGAGTTCACCGGCAGGCTGATGTTCGGCAGGCGCTACTCTGAAGGCATTCACCAGGCGATTGAAGCCAAAGAAGGCGTTAAAGTCCAGCAGGAGACCATGACCTTTGCCACCATCACCATCCAGAACTATTTCCGCATGTACCAGAAGCTGGCGGGCATGACCGGCACAGCAATGACCGAAGCCGAAGAGTTCTACAAGATATACAAACTGGATGTGACGGCTATTCCCACCCACAAGCCGATGATTAGAAAAGACTTCCCGGACAAGATTTACAAAGATGAAGAAGCCAAGTTCCGCGCTGTGGTGAAGGAAATTGAAGAGCTCAATAAAGCCGGCCGCCCGGTGCTCATCGGCACGGTGTCCATTGAGAAATCAGAGCGGCTGAGCGATATGCTCAAGCGGCGCGGCATCTCCTGCCAGGTGCTCAACGCCAAGTTCCATGAGAAAGAAGCCGCCATCATTGCGCAGGCGGGCAAGCCGGGCGCGGTAACCGTTGCCACGAACATGGCGGGGCGCGGCGTGGACATCATTCTGGGTGGCAGTCCGGACGGCACTGACCCTGCGGAATGGCAGAAGCTCCATGATAAAGTGGTCAGCCTGGGCGGGCTTCACGTCATCGGCACGGAAAGGCATGAGGCGCGGCGCATTGACAACCAGTTGCGGGGCAGGGCAGGCCGCCAGGGCGACCCGGGCAGTTCGCGGTTTTACGTATCGCTGGAAGATGATATCATACGGCGCTTCGGCGGGGAGCGTATCAAGGGCTTGCTGGAATGGGCAGGCATGGATGCGGATACGCCCATTGAGCGCCCGCTCGCCACCAGAATCATCACTGATGTCCAGAAGCGCGTTGAGGGCTACCATTTTGATATGCGCAAGCACCTCGTGGAGTATGATGACGTGGTAAATAAGCACCGCGAGCTGATTTATGCTGAGCGGCGTAAAATCCTCAGTGGTGCTGACCTGAAAGCCAATATCCTTGACATGGTGAAAGAGGAAATCCGCAGGGCAGTGAGCACATATCTCACCGGCAGTTACCCGGAGAACTGGGACATCCCCGGCTTGCTCGCTGACGTGGGCGGTATTTACACATTGCCGCCGGACCTCAATGCCGACGCCATTGCTAAAATGAGCACTAAAGAGATTGAGCAGAAACTGCTTGCGCTGGCGGAAACGCAGTATGCCGCCCGGGAAAAAGAGATTGGCGCGGAGAACATGCGGATGCTGGAGCGGCTGGTGATGCTCAGAATCATGGACAACCTGTGGATTGAGCACCTCACCGCTATGGAGCACATGCGTATTGAGGCGGGCTGGCAGGCGTTGAGACAGACGCGCGCCGTTGACGCTTATAAAAATGAAGGCTACAAGCAGTTCCAGCTTCTGCTGGAGACCATCAAGCATGACGTGACACGGATGATTTACCATGTTAGTATTGTGAAAAAGGAAGCCCCGGCCCCCACCCTCACCCCGATGGCGAAGATGGCAAGCCAGCCACAGCGGACCCCGGCGCCCACCCGCGTGGCAGGAAAAAAGATAGGGCGGAACGAGCCGTGCCCCTGCGGAAGCGGCAAGAAGTACAAGCATTGTTGCGGAAAGTGAGGCAGTGATGACGGACGAACAGTTGCAGAAAGAGCTCCAGGAAGCGAACGATAGATTGAATGCGCTGGCTAACTCAGACAAACCGCTGACCAAAGAACAGCAGAAAGAGCGCAGCCGGTTTCAATTCAGAAAAGTGGTGCTGACCCAGATAAAAGAAGCCCGGGCAAAGAACCAGAAAAGCGCGGAGCTGTATAACACCATCGTCTATGACATGCTCACCTCCTGGGGAGAGCGGCACCCCATCCTCCTCTTCCTGGCGACGAACATCATGCGCACGCGCTTTTCCTCCGGGGCATTCAGGATGTAGGGGAGGAAAATGAAGGAGGTATAAGGAGGTATAAGAGTGACGATTTATCATGAAGGCAAAAGCGGTGTCAATGTTAAGCGTCTCGTTCAGAATATAGCAGACCAGTACCCTTTTGAGCCGCAGAAAGCATCAATTATAGAGCTTGTAGCGAATTCTCTCGATGCAAAAGCAACGCTTATTGAAATCAATTTTGATGTCAATAATGGCGTCTTGGAATTCATTGATGATGGGCTGGGTATGGATAGAGGACAATTCTTTGAATATCATGATTTTGCTGCTTCAACAAAAGAACGTGGTAGCGGAATTGGTTTTGCTGGACAGGGGGCGAAGCTCGCTTTAAACTTCTGCAATAAAGTGGTTACGGAAACTTGGTCAGCAACATACAAGGGTAGTTCTGAGTGGCAACTGAAAGGTAGTGATGCGCCTTATAGGATATCAGACGCTGCGTTGTTCGGCTTGAACCATTTTGGCACTAAAGTTACCTTGTGTCTTAATGAAAAGAGCAGAAATTTCTACTCTACAGAACAAATTATACAAATCTTGAAGGAACACTTTTATCCTCTGATAGACGTTAATCTTGTAAAATTCTACACTGGTGAACGATTTGAGGGTTCAATTCACCAGTTGGCATTACTGCCCAAAAGTAAACCAATTTATGAAAAAGGGCTGAGATTTCTAGTTAATGGCAAGCAGATAGCAGAAAAGCCCGTTTATGATTTATTAGAGAGTCAAAAAGGATTTTCAATAAAGTTGTCCGGGAAACCAGTGACTTTTGGTTTTTGGGGGATAGCGAAAGATGAACTTCCGGAAATTTACCAAGGAGTTGCCATATGCGTGTTTGGCAAAGTAGTTGACAGAACATGGTTTAAGAAGGAACCGCGTGAGAAGCAAAAAATCACTGGTTGGATAGAAGCTCCTTATTTAGTTGAAGCCGTTACCACAGATAAGTGTAGGTTTCAGAGAGGGAATCCTACTTGGGATAAATTCTTTAGAAAAGCGCAAGTTGAGTTTTCAGGATGGCTAGAGCAAGTTGGATTGATGGAGCAAAGCGTTACAAGAAAAGATGACTTTGCCAACTTGGAAAAAGAAATTAATTCGATACTAAAGGGTATGCCTGAACTCACCTTTTTTGGAGGTAAAATCCAGCGTAGTGTGTCAATTCCTGATCTGGATGGTGAGCAGAGGGAGTTGGGTGAGGGAACTCAAAAAGTGGAAGGAACTAGGGGTGGTTCGACTGAAGGGGCAGGAGTTTCAGTTTATCCAGGGGACGAAAGTGGGGAAGCACCGACTATTGAACAGGGGATTGGGGCCTTAGCATCCTCTCACACAAGAACAATTCGCGGTGGGAGGATAAGAATAGCTTACGACGAGAGACCGGATAAGGAAGAAGAAGCTTGGTTTGATGGCGAGACTGTTACAATTAATGGAGCTCACCCTGCTCATTTAAGAGCCCAGAGGGAGAAGTCCGTTCAATATCATGTAGTGAAAGTCGTAGCTTTAAGTCTTATAGGTTTTAATTTAGAAAAAGAGCCAGAATCTTCTTATCAAAAAGCTTTTGAGCTGTTGCAGCGTTTTTTCCGATTATGGGGAGAAAAATGAGGAATATTAAGATAGGCGTTCAAATCAAAAGCTTAAAAAATCCAGATGGGAAGCAAATCCTGAAAGCTACAGCGCCACTTAATTTAATATTTGAACAAGATTTTGATTCTGAGTGGCTAAATAGGGAACTAACTAACTTCGAGAAAAAATATCTTAGTCTGTTAGATGGACTGAAAGTTTTGGTCAAACGAATTAAATCGACTTATGGACAAGGTAGAGTATTGCTTTACTGGGAGCTAGGCGACAAATTGTTAAAATTTAATAAGGAAATGACAATGGGCCCACTTGTCTTGGATGGCTGGGTGAAACACCTCGTTAGAGATTTGGCAGTATCAGAAAAGATGTTGGAGCGTAGTAGAAAGTTTAGAGCTTTTTACCCGGACATTTCTCTTGTTGATTCCGATAGATCATTTGATAGTTATGTTAGGACTTTTGAAGGAGGATATATTTCTGCGAAAAGAAAGAAGGAATAAAGGAATAGAAGTAAGGAGTCTTATCATGCTAGACCGAGAAGTCGTTAAAGAGTTTCTTGAGGAAGAGTTTAAGGATTTGGAACTGGGAATCCCTGAAGATATCACCAGAGAAGAACTCGTTGAGACTTTCTGCCAGTACACGGAAAATGATTATTATGAGTGGCTGAAGGATAATTTCAAGTCTTTCTTTAATCACGCTAATCCAGACTGGGACTGGATAAAAGACAGAATAA
>DAOTYE010000032.1:0-13718 GCA_034434915.1 Dehalococcoidales bacterium | reverse complement strand
GAGGAAATGTCCAGCATCTTCTCCGCCAGCTCTTCGTCAATCGCCACCTCTCCGAGCGGCGTCTGCCAGCTTCCCCTGGTCATGATGCTGAACGGCTTGCCCCTGCCGGTATGGTTCGGACCAAGGATGATGAAGGTGTCCTTGAACTTGATTCTGGAGACGACCGCTCCCGCCACCGGTCCGGAATAGACGTATCCCGCATGCGGCGAGACCACGCCGATGACCTCTTCTTTTGCCGCCTTCTCGTCAACGAGCGACCCAATCATCTCCCGCAATTGCGAGGGGGAAGCGGGGTAAAATTGTCCGGCGACCACAGGCTGTCTCACCATCTCAGCCCTCCTTCAGTTTAACCCTGAAATTAAGCTCCGCACCACAATACTTGCACTTTGAGCCCCTCAACCCGATGACGTGTGTCTGGTAGCCATACCTCTCCACGATAAGTTTACCGCAGGAATAGCACACCGTGCTTTCGCTCGGATGCCCCGCCACATTGCCCGCATAGACGAACTTCAGTCCCGCCTTCTTGCCGATGTCATACGCCCGCTCAAGGGTCTCCACCGGCGTAGGCGGCAGGTGCATCAGCCCGTGATGGGGATAGAAGCGGGTCACATGCCAGGGGGTAAGCTCGCCCAGAGCTGTCTTTATCCACGTGGCGATGCCGCTGAGCTGGGTGTCATCATCGTTCATGGTGGGAATGATATTGGTGATGACCTCAACATGCATGTGCCACTTCTCTTTCGCCCTTCTGGCAACATCCAGAATCCCCCGCCAGTGCGGCACTCTAGCCAGGTCCTGATAAAACTTATCGCTGAACCCCTTAACATCCACCCGCCACGCATCCAGGTGCGGACCGATGGTGTCCAGCGCCTCCGGGGTCATATAACCATTGGTGACATAGACCGTATAGAGGTTGTTCTGCTTCGCCAGCTTCGCCGAGTCAAGGGTATATTCAAACCACATCGTCGGCTCGTTGTAGGTCCAGGATATGCCTTCACACTGGTACCGCTTCGTCAGAGCGATGGCAGTCTCCGGCGTCACCTCCTGGGAACTCCGCCACGGCTCATCATGAATCGGGCAGGAGATTTCCCAGTTCTGGCAGTGCTGGCAGTGAAAGTTACAGCCCCACCCCCCGATGGAGAAACACTTGCTCCCCGGGTAGAAGTGGAACAGCGGCTTCTTCTCAATGGGGTCAGCATGCAACGATGAGGCTTTGGCGTAGTTCATGTTATAGAGGACGCCGTCCCGGTTCTGGTACATGTGGCACACTCCGGACTTCCCCGGGTTGATGGCACAGCGCCACTGGCAGATGTTGCACCGCACCCTGGAGCCGGACAGCTTTTCCTGAAGCAGAGCCTCACGCATGACATCCTCCCACCTACCCACATTATATCACTCGGCAAAGGGCAGTTATAGAGTGAGCAAAGTGCCCTATCCCCTCAGCCCCCTTCTCCGACGAATGGGTGCGGGGGAGGGGAATAGCCCCCCTTTTCTAATGAAAACACTGCCAGAGAAAACCAGCTCGTCCCCCTTTGAAAAAGGGGGATTGCGGGGGATTTTTGCTCTCCCCGCTCATCGCCCTGCGACAAAATCCGATGGACTCTGTGCCCCTGTCGTGCTACCATTTATCCCGTGGGAAATAGAAAAACAGCCCGTCTCCCTTTGGAAAAGGAAGAGTGAGAAGGATTTTAGAACAATGACTAGCTCCACAAACACTCATTTCCCAATCGTTTACCAGTAATGACTCACGCTCAAACTGCCCCCGCCACGGGGTTCGTTTCCTCAGGTGAAAAATCACTTAAAAAAACGGGAAACGAATCCCTCATGACCACGTCTCTTTACGGACAGGACAGCAAAAGATTATAATAGAGGGCAAGTTCCTGAATGTCAGCCGGAGGTGAGATGTGGCTACACTATTCATCGTCGCTGAGGAATCAGCAGGCAAGACCGCCATTGCCGCGGGCATCGCCAAGCGCTTAATGGGCGCCGGCAAAAAGGTCGGCTATTTCCGTCCGGCGTTGAGCGGTGATTGGTCCGCTCCCGGCGATGCCGCCTTCATGAAACAGGTTCTCGCCCTCCCTGAGCCCGGAGATGTCCTTGCTCCTGTCACTGATAGCCCCGCCAGCGTGAAGAAAGCCTTCTCCCGTGTGGCTGAAGGTAAGGATGTAGTCATCGCAGAAGTAAGGTGCGGACAGACCGCGGAAGATAGCCTGAGCAAGACGGCATACCAGCTCGCTGAAGCCCTCCAGGCAAAGGTGCTCTTCATCGCCAGCTACTCCGCTCCGCTGAATAACGTGGTTCAAACCGCCAAAGGGTTCGGTAAAAGCCTCATCGGCGTGGTGGTCAATAAAGCTCCGCAGAGCAGACAGACACGGATAAAGGAAGAAGCCGCCCCGGCTTTGAAGTCAGCAGGCATCCCGCTACTGGGCGTCATTCCTGAAGACCGCACCCTCCTCGCCATCACCGTCGCCGAGCTGGCGGAAGCAATAAAGGGCAAAATCGTCAGCAATGAAGCCAAATCCTCTGAGCTTGTGGAAAATATCATGCTCGGCGCGATGTATGTTGACTCCGGCTTGGAATACTTCAGCCGCAAGGCAAAAAAAGCAGTCATCTTGAGAAACGACCGACCCGATATGCAGTCAGCGGCGCTGGAAACGCCCACCAGATGCCTCGTCCTCAGCGGCGGCGGTGAGCCCATCCGCTACGTCCGCAATCAGGCAGAGAGGAAAACTGTCCCCATCATCACCGCGCCGGGCGCTACCGCCACCATCATCAGCCAGATTGAAACAGCCCTGGCAAACTCCCGCTTCGCTCAGGAAAAGAAGCTGTCCAGGCTGGCGGAGCTACTGGAAAAGAATTTTGACTTTGCCGCGCTGAGCCAGAGCCTGGGGCTTTAGAGAAGCATGGCAACCGGACACACGTACGCCGCGGCAGGGGTGAACATTGACCTCGCCGCGCAGGTGAAAAAGAGAATCGCCAGGCAAGCGCAGTCCACCTACGGACCGGAAGTGCTGAGCGGGGTGGGATTCTTCGGCGGGCTTTTTGATTTCAAGGGATACAAAAACCCGGTTCTGGTCTCCCACGTTGATGGCGTCGGCACCAAGCTCAGGATTACCCTGGCGATGGACAGGCATGACACCATCGGCAAGGATATCGTCAACCACTGCGTCAATGACATCTTCACCTGCGGCGCAAAGCCCCTTTTCTTCCTGGACTACATCGCCATGGGCAAGCTCATTCCGGAGCGGGTGGAGGCGATTGTCCAGGGGCTTGCCACCGCCTGCAAAGAGGCTGGATGCGCCCTCATCAGCGGCGAGACGGCGGAGATGCCGGGAATCTATGCCCGGGATGATTACGACCTCGCGGGGTTCATCATTGGCGTGGTGGAGAAAGAAAAAATCATCATGGGCAAAGCCATTACCGCGGGTGATGTCCTCATCGGCTTGCCGTCAAGCGGTCTCCACACCAATGGCTACTCCCTGGTGCGCAAGATATTCGGCGAGACGAAAACGAAGCTCAGCAGGCGCTATCCCGAGCTGGGAAGGACGCTGGGGGAAGCTCTCCTTGAGCCACACCGCTGTTATTACAACCAGTTGAAATCATACCTGCCACTGGTGAAAGGGCTTGCCCACATCACCGGCGGCGCATACTTCAAAAATATACCCCGCATCCTGCCGGAAGGCTTAGCCGCCCGTATTGACACCACCTCATGGGAAGTGCCTCCGCTTTTCCGCATCATCCAGAAAGCGGGGAACATTGATACGCAGGAGATGTACCGCGTCTTCAACATGGGCATGGGCATGGTCATCGCCTCTTCCCGGCAGAACGCAAAAAAGCTTCTGAAAGCCCTCCCTGAGGCAAAAGCAATCGGCGAGGTGGTGAAGCAGGCGGGAGACAAGAGGATAATACTCTAACCATTGAAAATCCCCTTATTCTAATCAGGAGGACAGATGGCTGAACTTTCGGAAAAACAGATGCTGAAGACGCTGGAGAAATTCAATACGCCCACCGTGGGCAATGTTGTCGCCACGTTCGGGGACAGGGACCCGCTCTGCCTGAGCCTCTATGATCCCTGGCACGGGCGCTGGTATACTGACCAGTCATTGCGCTGTATTTATCCTGAGCTCGGACCGCGGATTGGCTATGCTGTCACCGTGGTCTATTCCCTGCCTGACCCCAACTACAAACGCTGGACATTCAATGACCTGATTGATGCTCTGGGCAAGGCAAAAAAGCCCATCGTCATCGTGGCTCAGCAGGACTTCCCGCCTGATATTCTTCCCCGCAACGGGCTTTTTGGCGGCATCATGAGCGCCACTTTTAAAGCCTGCGGCGTGGTCGGCGTGGTGACCAACGGACCCAGCCGTGATGTGGATGAAATCCGCGGCATGGGAATCCAGTACCTGATGAGTGGCGTCACTTCCGGTCACGGGCACTTCGCCATCAGAGCCATCAATGTGCCGGTATCGGTTGCGGGCATGGATGTTGCTCCCGGTGAGCTGGTGCATATGGACGAAAACGGCGCCTGTAAATTCCCTGCCGACCGCCTGGCTGATGTCTGCCAGAACGTGGTCAAAATGACGGCGATGGAAGACCAGTGGGCAGGCGCTATCCTCAAAGCTAAGACCATCGCGGAAGTCAAAGCCGCATTTGCCACCGGGAAAAGAAAATAATCCCCCACATCAAAAGGAAGCAATTGAAAGCCGGCGCAGGAGAAATCATCGCTAAACTGCAATCTCTCGCCAACCCTGAAAACGTGGCGGGTATGGCACGGTTCGGCATAAACACGCGAAACACGCTAGGCATTTCCGTGCCTGAGCTACGCAGAACCGCTAAAGAGATTGGCAAAGACCACGGGCTGGCGCAGGAGCTCTGGGAGTCCGGCATCCATGAAGCGCGCCTCCTCGCCTGCTTTATTGACACGCCGGAGGAAGTCACTGAGTCACAGATGGAAAACTGGGTGAAAGACTTTGACTCATGGGACGTCTGCGACCTCTGCTGTAGCGACCTTTTTGACCGGACGGAATTTGCGCACCGGAAGGCGGTGGAATGGAGCCAGCGGGAGGAAGAGTTCGTCAAGCGGGCGGGCTTCACCCTGATGGCGGCGCTCGCTGTGCATGATAAGAAAGCTTCAGATGACGCGTTTCTCAGGTTTCTGCCCGCTATCAAAAGAGAAGCCACTGACCCGCGCAATTTTGTCAAGAAGGCGGTGAACTGGGCACTGCGTAATATTGGCAAAAGGAACTGTAATTTGAATAAAATAGCTATAGAGGCGGCAGAAGAAATCCGGCAGATTGATTCCAGAACGGCACGCTGGATTGCGGCTGATGCCCTGCGTGAATTACAGAGCAATGCCGTACAGAGAAGAATAAATAAGGTAAAATATTATATGGAGGAGTAAATGCGAGCTATTATCAGCGTTTCTGACAAAACAGGCGTGACGGATTTTGCCAGGGAGCTGAGCAAGCTGGGGTTTGAAATCTTCAGCACCGGCGGCACCAAAAAAGCCCTCAGCGAGGCGCAGGTGCCGGTGCACAGCATATCAGACATCACCGGCTTCCCGGAAATCCTTGACGGCAGGGTGAAGACCCTCCACCCCATGGTCCACGGCGGTCTGCTTGCCCGGCGCGACCTGAAAGCGCATATGGATGAGCTTGCCGCCAATAAAATCACCCCCATAGATATGGTGGTGGTCAATCTTTATCCCTTCATCCAGACGGTAGCCAAAGAAGGCGTCACCCTGCAAGACGCGCTGGAAAATATTGACATCGGCGGACCAACAATGATACGCGCCTCAGCCAAAAACTTCCCCAGCGTCATCGTCGTCGTTGACCCGGCAGATTACCAGCCGGTGCTGGAAGCCCTGAAGAAAGGCGGTCTTTCTCTTGAGGAGCGCAAGCGCCTCGCCCAGAAAGCATTCCAGCACACCGCTTCTTATGACACCGCCATCGCCCAGTACCTGTGGCAGGGCAGGGAAGGCTTCCCGGAGGAAATGACCTTCGCCATGAAGAAGCGCTACGGACTGCGTTACGGGGAGAACCCGCACCAGCAAGCCGCCTTCTACGCCGAACAGGCTATCGGCGGCAGAAAGGACACCGGCATCACCTGGGCAAAACAGCTCTGGGGCAAAGAGCTTTCCTATAACAATATCCTTGACTCTGATGCCGCCTGGGGCGTGGTCTGTGACTACGCCGCGCCCACCGTGGCAATCATCAAGCACACCAACCCCTGCGGGCTCGCCAGCCACAATGATATTGCGGAAGCCTACCGCCGGGCTCTCAGTGGCGACCCCGTGGCGGCTTTCGGCGGCATCGTTGCCGTCAACAGGAGGATAGACCTGGCGACGGCGCAGGAAATCGGCAAGACCTTTTACGAAATTGTCATCGCCCCGGATTTTGAGCCCGCCGCGCTGGAGTTCCTCAAGAAGAAGAGAGACCTGCGCATCCTGCACGCCGAGCTCCCGCCGGGCTATGGGGAAGCCCTGCCGGTCTATCTGGATATCCGCCGCGTCAAGGGCGGCTTCCTGGTGCAGACTTCAGATTCCGTGCCGGAGAGCCGGGTCAACCTGAAAACGGTAACCAGACGCGCCCCGACCCAGGCAGAGATAGCGGACCTGCTCTTCGCCTGGCGGGCGGTGAAACATATCAAGTCCAACGCCATCGCCCTGGCGAAGGACAAAACGCTCGTGGGCATGGGCGCCGGTCAGCCCAGCCGCATCGTGAGCTGTCAGATTGCCAAGGAGAAGGCGGGCGAAAAGACAAAAGGCAGTGTCCTTGCTTCAGACGCCATGTTCCCTTTCCCGGATGTAGTGGAATCGGCGGCGGCTGGCGGGGTAACCGCCATCATTCAGCCCGGCGGCTCATTGCGGGACGAGGACTCAATCAAAGCGGCGGATAAGTATAACATCGCCATGGTTTTCACCGGCGAGCGACATTTCCGCCATTAGCATTGACAGAAGGGGAGGAGGTGCGCTATGGCAAACGCGGTACTGGTGGTGGACATGCTGAGGGGTTTCCTGGAGAAGGGGTATCCCCTCTACATCGGGTACAAGGCACGCCGCATCATACCCAACGTGCAGAGGCTCTTGGAACGGGAAGTGGCAAAAGGGTCAAAAATCTTCTTCATCTGTGATAACCATGACCCCGATGACCTTGAGTTCAAGATGTTCCCGCCCCACTGCGTGGCGGGGACGGTAGAGGCGGAGGTTATCCCGGAGCTTAAGAAGTACCCCGGTGAAATCATCCCCAAAAAACGCTACAGCGGCTTCTATCATACCGTCCTTGACCAGAAGCTGAAAGCGCTCCAGCCGGATAAGCTCATCATCTGCGGGACTTTGACCAATATCTGCGTCCTCTATACCACTGCCGACGCCCGGAACCGGGACTACCTGGTAGAGGTGCCGATGGACTGCGTGGCTTCAAATGACGATGCGGTGCACCGCTTTGCGCTGGAGCAGATTGAGAAGGTGCTGGGAGCTAAGCTGACCAGCTCAGAGGAGTACTGACATGAGACAACCCAAGTTTGTCCCGTCAGCAGCCGTGCTGTCCGGAGAGACGGCGGACATTTATTTCGCCCGCACGGTGGAAATCCTGCGCAAAGAAGGGATTAACCCGGTCACCACGATGGAAATTTTCCCCAATTATCCCGGCGTCCTGTGCGGCATTGAAGAAGCGAAAGCTCTCCTCGCTGAAATCCTGCCCAAAAACGAAAGTGAGGTGTGGGCGGTGGATGAAGGCGAGACGATGCAGGTCAAAGACGTGGTCCTGCGCATCAAGGCACGCTACCTGACCTACGGGTTATATGAGACCGCCCTTCTCGGCATGCTGGCTCACGCCAGCGGCTGGGCAACGGCGGCTAGAGAGTGCGCCAGCGCCGCCCGGGGCATCCCGGTCATCAGCTTCGGCGCCCGGCACGTTCATCCTAATGTCGCCGGCATCATGGACTACGCCGCCGTGGTGGGTGGTTGCACCGGTTGTTCCAGCATTGAAGGCGCCAGGCTGGCGGGGATTACGCCTTCCGGGACAATGCCCCACGCCCTCATCCTCATCATGGGCGATACCGTGAAAGCCACCCTCGCCTTTGATAAGCATATGCCAGCCGATATCGCCAGAGTATCCCTCGTTGACACGTTCAAAGATGAGGTGGAGGAAAGCCTGAGGGTGGCTGAAGCCCTGGGCGATCGGCTTCACAGCGTCAGGCTGGACACGCCCGTTGAGCGGGGGCGGGTCACCGTACATCTGGTGAAAGAGGTGAGAGCCTGGCTTGACCTGAAAGGCTATAAGCACGTCAAAATCTTCGTCAGCGGCGGCGTGACCCCCCAGCGCATCACCGAGTTCCTGGACGCGGGCGCGCCTGTTGACGGCTTCGGCGTGGGGAGCTATATCAGCGCCGCCAAACCAATTGATTTCAAAGCAGACATCCATGAGATTGACGGAAAGCCTGTCTCCAAGCGGGGCAGACTGCCCGGACTCAGCCCCAATCCCAAACTCAAACGGGTGATGTAGTAACACCCAGCCCATTGCACCAACTGCAGGCTTTGTTCCGTTTTGGTTGGCGCCGTCATTGCTTCGCCCGCAATGACAGAAAAATCCGCAAATGAAGTTGAAGTCACTTGACATCCCTCCTGTTTTGGTGTATTCTGATTTATCAGATTAATCTTACTTTTCAGAATTGAGGTGAAGCTCTATGCTCAAAAATATGAATTGCTGTCAGGTTGACGCCATCGTTTCAGTTGATGCCAGGGGACAGCTTGTCCTGCCCAAAGAGGTCAGGGAGAAAGCAGAGATAAAAACCGGAGATAAATTCGTGGTCATCAGCTCAGGGTGTGAGGGCAAAGTATGCTGTCTGTTCCTGGTGAAAGCAGAGGAGTTCGCTAAAACGGCAAAAGATATGCTCGGTCCAATGGTGAAAGAGATACTAAAGTAAATAGAGGAGTCTGGAAATGAAAGAGGCAGAAATAAAGAAACGGGTTAGAGAAGGCTATGCCAGAATCGCCAGAAAGGGGAAGTCCTGCTGTGATGGGGCTTCTGCCTCCTGCTGTGGCGGTGCTGACCTGGCAGCCACTATCAGCAAAAAAATCGGCTACTCAGATGAAGAGCTCTCAGCGGTGCCGGAGGGAGCCAATCTGGGGCTGGGCTGTAGCAATCCCGTGGCGCTGGCATCATTGAAAGAGGGGGAAACCGTCCTTGACCTTGGCTCAGGGGCTGGTTTTGACTGCTTCCTCGCCGCCAGCAGGGTGGGGAAAAGGGGCAGGGTTATCGGCGTGGACATGACACCGGAGATGGTTGAAAAAGCGCGTGAGAACGCCCGCAAAGGAGACTACGCCAATGTAGAGTTCCGGCTGGGGGAAATTGAGCACCTGCCGGTGGCGGATAACAGCGTGGACGCCATCATCTCCAACTGTGTCATCAATCTCTCTCCGGACAAGCCGCAGGTCTTCCGTGAAGCCTTCCGCGCCCTCAAGCCCGGCGGCAGGCTCATGGTGTCAGACATCGTCCTGCTGAAAGAACTGCCTGACGTCATCAGGAAATCAGTTGCGGCATACGTGGGCTGTATCTCCGGAGCCCTGCTCAAAGAAGATTACCTGAACACCATCAGGTCAGCCGGCTTCCAGCAGGTAAAAGTAGTTGCGGAAACCTTGTTCCCCATTGACTGCCTGGCGAACGACCCCACTGCAATCGCCATCGTCAGGGAGCTGAAGATGCCGGCGGAGAAGATACAGGAGTTCGCCAGCTCAGTCTTAAGCATAAAAGTGCAGGGCGTGAAAGGGAAGTAAAAGAACCTCCCTCTTAAATCCGCACCGCCACCACCGGCTTGATGTTCACCGGCACAATGCCCCACATCCCCGCCGCGCCCAGCGGTCTTGACACCTCAATCCGCTTCCCCGCCACCTCGCCCCAGCTGTGTATGACCGGAATGGTCAACCAGCGCCCGAACAGCTTTGCGCGGGAGCGCCCGATGCAGATGACCACTTTTGCCTGAATCCCCAGCTCGCGGCAACGTCTTTTGAGCCTGAACGCCTTTATGATGCAGTCGTTGGTGAGCAGGCGGTAAGGCTCTCTCCTGAGCTTTTCTGCTATTTCTTCCGCTTTTTCAAGGTCGCCCAACTTGCTTCGCCTCCAGCCGCAGGACTCGCGTAGTGGCATCGGTAACCTTAGCCTGCTCAGCTATGCGGTAGCCCACCACCCACAGGATGCCCTCTGGCGAGCAGACGAGCGGGATGCGACTGCGCCCCGACTGCGGGATTTTGGCGTCAATCATGAACTCGCCCAGCTTCTTCTGCCGGCTCATGCCGAGCGGCTGAAATCGGTCGCCCCGCCGCCGTGTGCGCACGATGAGCTTATTTCCAGCCCTTTCCGCATCAAGATACGCCGTGAATTGGTCATCGCCATATGTCTCAGGCATCTGACTACGGTCAATTATTCCAGCCTCAAAAGCCCAACCTGCTACCTCGGTCCTGCCCGGTACTTTCAGGACAGATTCGCCTTTCAGAATGGGGAGGGGGGACAGAGTGGTGGGACTGGTAGATAGAATATAGCTATCATAGTCCACGGCGAAGGTAACGCCGTCAGGCAGGCAGATGCGCTTCCCTGCCTGTTTGTCCAGCGCCAGCAGGACCTCCTCAATGTGGCGCGACTCAATATCTCTCACATTGCCCATCAGCTTTTCAATCGCCGCCCGGAGCAGGTGCCGTTTCAGCGCCATCGGCAATTTCAGGAACTCGCTTTTAGCAAGTATCACTACGCCATCACGCTCACGGACTACTGTGTCCCAGTGGCGGGCAACTTCATCATCCAGAAAGTCAAGTTCGTCCGCGGCGATGCGCGCCATCCTCAGCAGGGCCGTTTCAATATGCGGATTATAGCTTCTGAGCAAAGGCAATAACTTGAGCCGGATGCGATTTCTGAACGGTGAGAGTGAGAGGTTGGAAGCGTCAAGCCTGGGGTTGACCTTGTGCCTGCGGCAGTATTCTTCAGTTTCCCGTCTGCTCACCTCAAGCAGAGGACGGATAATGGTTAATTGCCTGCCACCAATCCGCCATTGGCTCACCGCCCGCAGACCGCGCAGACCCCGCGTCCCGCTCCCCCTGATGAGGTGCATCAGGATGGTCTCAAGATGGTCGTCCTGCGTGTGCCCCACCGCCACTTTCCGTGCGCCGACTGACTCTGCCACCTGCGCCAGGAAGGCATACCGCACCTCGCGTGCCGCTTCCTCAAGGGAAAGGCGGTGCCTGACCCGGTACGCGTTCACATCTCTTGATTCAATGACCGCGGGAAGCTTTAACTTCTTTGCCAATCCAGCGACAAATTGCGCATCGGCATCTGAATCAGCGCCGCGGAGTTGATGGTTCAGATGAGCCACGTGGAGTTTAAGGCTCAGCTCCTTTTGTAACGAGGCAAGAACATGGAGCAGGCAGACTGAGTCCGGCCCGCCGGAGACCGCCACAACGAGCGTTTCCCCCTCGGTAATAAGGTGGCGCGCCCGCACAAAAGAGAGCACATGAGACGCTAACCCTTCTGATTGTCCAGTCACTACATCTCCTTGCGCCGCATTGGGACTAATTCCCGCCTATGATGAGCCTGGTGCGGTGCATGGCAAGGGGCGGCTGGTCAAAGCCGAGCGCCAGCGCTACCTGCTCCGGCCGCCCTGAACCGGCGCTGTCACAGCGCAGTCTCATGCCAATGGTGCATGACCCCTTCTGCCACGCCATGAGCCACAGGTCGTCAATAAGCGCCCGCAGGTCATATTTCTTCGCCCCGGTATCCCTCCGGTGCTCCCAGGACAATTCACTGCGGGAGAGCAAGGCGTTAATAGCTGATTCTATCTCATGTTTCTCCCTGCCCGTCTCAATCTCAACAGCATATTCCGCAAAGCGCACCTGTGATTGCAGTGAAGGCAATTCTGGCGCCACCTGGACCACCTGAGCAATGGTCATCCCCGGCGGCAGTTGCTGGCTCACGGCAGAAGTGAAATAGTGCGGGGAAACGGGCTTCTCCAAGATAACATCCATGAGCTCAGCTTCACTGGTGACGCCGATGGCAAGCGGCACCGCAAGTGAAATCCTGGGATGGGGATTGAAACCGGCGGAATAAGCAATGTCTATCCCGGCGCGGGTCAGGGCTCTCTGCCACAAGCGCATGATATCAAGATGGGAGATGTATTTGATTTCCGGTCCGCGGGTGAAGCGCACGCGCAGCCTCTGCATACCCCCTCAAAACCTGAAAAAACCTGCCGTGTTTTTATTCAGCACCATGATAACACTGGCTCTGAGGGGTGTCAAAGAAACGGGTTACGGACCCGCTGAGGTGAAAAGCTCCCGGAGTTTTTCTCTCGCCGCAGGGGACAACCCGTAGCTGTCAATCTCTTTTTGAAGGGTCTCCCGCGTGCCCTGCCCGTGAACATAGCCGTTCACCCGCGCTGCCGCGGTAGACCGGATGAAGTCATCAAAGTCAGGATACATCGCTCTGAACTCCCGCATCAAATCATCCTGCAAACGAAGATAGAACTTCTGGTGGTAGTCTTCTGCCTGGTAAAACTCAGTAGCGGGCAGAATCCGGGTATAAATCATGCGTTTTCTCTTGGCTTCCTCACGTGCTTTGGTTTCTTCTGCCAGACGTTTCTGCTCCTCATTGTGATAGAAAATGATGGAGGCGTACTGGCTGGAATAGGGCTCCGTGGTGGGGTCATGGCTTCTCCAGAAAAGACCCAAAAGCTCGGCATAGGAAATCCGGGTGGGGTCATATTCAATCTGCACGGACTCGGCATGGTCGCCGATGTGCTCATAATCAGGATTTCGGGTGGTCCCGCCGGAATAGCCCACACGCGTGCGGACAACGCCCGGCATGCTCCCGAACCGGGAATCAGGACCCCAGAATCAGCCCAGGGCAAAGGTGGCTGTTTCAACCTTCTCTGGCACAAATGTATCAATAAGTGGTCTGACGGCTCTGGTAATCATGAAATTATCCACCTCATCAGAAGTATTCACGTCTGCGGGTAATTCACAGGCGACCGTTTGCTGAGCGTTCTCCTCAGGCTGTGGTGAGGTCCCACAGGATGCCAGCAGGAAGACACTCGCCAATCCCGCCAGCACGCTAATGAACCTGATTTTATCTAACAAATAGCTTGAACGCATACCTGAAGCTCCTCAGAACATCCAGTTTCAGTTTACCTTTAGCCGGGAAGCCTGTCTGCGACTTTTCTCTCTTTTCGCCATGGGGATGTCAGATACCCGCAAAAGAAAGAGGCGCTATCTCTCAATAGCACCTCAGACAGGGTGTTTTAATCTAAAAGTTACTCTCTTCCGTTCAAGCTCGCATGCTTGAATATGCCGCATATCGGGAAGACACCTCTCCCCCGATACACGATATCAAAAATGGATTAAGATGAAAGCCGGGTCAGAGGGAAAAGTACCAGTTACTTGCCGATGCGGAAGATTTTGGTCCCACACACGGGGCAGGTGCCTCTGGTGGCGGGGCGCTTGTTCTTGAGCGTAATGGCTTGCGGGTTCTTGATTTCCCTCATGGTTCTGCACTTCATACAATACGCCTGCATTGCCCACCTCCTTCTTACCAGCAGACTAGCAGACAGATTTCTGTTTGTCAAGAGGTCGAATTGACTTATAATTATTGTTACCGAAGGTGGTATGGTTGCCTCAGAAAAACTGTTACCGTAAGGAGGCAACATGACACGAACAAGCATACGAGAATATACCGAGGCAATCC
>DAOTYE010000031.1:0-7257 GCA_034434915.1 Dehalococcoidales bacterium | reverse complement strand
AGCTTGACGATATCACGGAAAGCATAGAGCCCATCATTGCCACAAAAGCAGTGAAGACTCAGTTCGTCACGGTCAAGCCGGGACAGGCGGCAGGGGTGAGGCAGGTGGGGAAGGGGCTCAAAGGTGGCAAGGCGCTCATTACTCTGGAGTTTGAAGCCTCAGTGGGAGCCAAAGAGTCTTTTGACGCCGTCTATATTAAAGGCACTCCTGATATGGAAGTGGTCATCAAAGGAGGCACCCATGGGGACATTGCTACGGCGGCGATCGTGGTCAATTCTGCCCCACGGATAATACATGCTCCGCCGGGGCTTATCACCATGAAAGATATGCCCATCGTAACTGCGGTGGGCGAAAAGTGATACAATTAATAAATGAATAAGGAGAAAGCAAATGCAACAGAAAGTTTTAGCCAGAGAAAATCTTGTAGATAGGTATGTAAAGGCGCATCCGGGAGCAAAGAAGTGGCACGAGCGCGCGGTCACCATTTTCGCCGGCAACGGCGCAACCCACTCCGCGCGTATTCTAGACCCTTTCCGACCTTACATCACCCACGCCAAGGGCTCGCGCAAATGGGATATAGACGGCCATGAGTATATTGACTACTGCATGGGACACGGAGGACTCATCCTGGGTCACAGCCACCCGGCGGTGGTGAAAGCAGTGCAGGAGCAGGCGGCGAAGGGTCTTCACTATGGAGAAAACAGCCAACTTGAGGTGGAGTGGGCAGAGCTAATCATGAAGATGATGCCGGTGGCGGAGCGGGTTGAGTTCTGCGCCTGCGGGCAGGAAGCCAATCTTCTGGCGGTCATCCTGTCACGCGTCTATACCGGCAGGACCAAGATTCTGCGCTTTGAGAACAATTACCATGGTTGGGGTGGTGAGGTGGGACCGAACGATGCGGCGGGCATCTACCAGCCGGCGGTGACCATCCTGCCCATGAATGACATAGAGAAGGTGGAAAAAGCTTTAGCTACCAGAGAGTATGCTATCTGCTTTGTGGAAGGTGGCGGCGCGTCCATGGCGGGTCAAATTCCCTGGGACTGGAACTGCGTGCGTGAGATGGCGGCCCTCTGCAAGAAGTACGGGACAGTTTTCAATATAGACGAGGTGGTCACCGGCTTCCGCGAGTCCCGCGGCGGCTGGCAGGAAGTCCTGGGCGTTCAGCCGGATATGACCACACTGGGCAAATGCGTCAGCGGCGGCATACCGTCCGGTGTGGTGGTGGGACGGGCGGACATCATGGATGCGTTTAACCCCAAGCGTCCGCTTAATCAGCGTGTCGTTCATCATGGCACCTGGAATGCTAACCCTCTGCAGAGCGCCGCTGGCGTTGCCGCCTGCAAGGAGTATTTGAGCGGTGAACCGCAGAAGAGAGCCCTTGAGATGGCGACTTATCTCAGAGATAAGGGCAACGCGGTGCTCAAAGAGAAAGGCATCAGCGGGCGGCTTTACGGTCGCACCATTGTGCATCTGTATCTTGGTCCTATTGACTACGAACCGCAGGAGATTTATCTGCCCCCAACGAAAGACATCAAGAAAATCCTGAACCCCGCTAGCTCAGCCATCAAATTGAAGCTCTGCCTCGCCCTGCTCCAGCGCGGCGTGGCAACGATGGGTGGCAGGTTCTTTGTGATGACGGCGGCGCATAGCAAAGCGGATATTGACCAGACTATGGAAGCATTCAGCGGCGCTCTTGATGACTTGCTGGCGGAAGGAATCCTGAAGAAGTAGGGAAAAACGCTTGCCTTAGTGAGGGCTCTGGCATCAAATACCGGAGCCCTCTTATTTATTCCATTATTCCAAATAGAGTTTGTTTTGGGGCTTCTTACTTTTTGCTGGCTTTGGTCGCCTTGGCTTTGGTCGCTCCGGCGGCTTTCTTCCTGGGTTTCATCGGCTTGCCACAGCAGATGATATCGCAGACGTCAACACAGCCGCAGGTCTCATCCACAGTCACCGCCAGTCCGCACACTCCGCAAACGTAAGCGTCACCCTTAGCGATTTTTTGCGTGGCGGCTTTCTTTGTAGCTACCGCTGATTTCTTCGGCACCATCTTCATGCACCTCCTCTATTTCCATTGAAGCACATTTCTGCGGGATTGACAAGACATAATAAAAAGTATGGCGGGAGTGTTTACTGAGTTCGGGGGGAGAATCTTTGGTGAAAGGATGATATAATAGAAACAGTGTGTTCTTGAAGGGAGGGGCAGTGAATCCAAAGGCTTTGCATAAAATAAGCTACGGAGTTTATGTTATCACCTCGCGCAAGGGTGATAGGCTGAACGGGCAGATTGCCAATACCGTGTTTCAAATCACGTCTGAGCCGCCGACAATTGCCGTAAGCATCAATAAGAAGAATCTGACCTGGGAGTATATTAAAGCCAGCCGGGTCTTTGCTGTCTCCATGCTGTGCGAAGATACGCCGCTCTCATTTATCGGGCACTTTGGCTTCAAGTCCGGGAGGGATGTGGATAAACTCCAGGGCATCAATTATATCATTGGTGAAACGCAGGCGCCGGTGGTCATGGATAACGCCATCGCCTATCTTGAAGCGAAAGTGGTCAATGAGATTGATGTGGGCACGCATACCATATTCATCGGGGAAGTGGTGGCGGGCGATGTGCTTATGGAAAAAGCCTGCATGACGTATGAATATTATCATCAGGTAAAGCGCGGCACCACTCCTAAAACAGCCCCGAGCTATACTGCCGAAAAGAAGGAGGAAAAACCAAAAATGGCGAAATACCAGTGCTCTGTGTGCGGCTGGGTCTATGACCCGGCGGTGGGTGACCCGGATGGCAATATCAAGCCGGGCATCCCGTTTGAGCAACTGCCAGACACGTGGGTCTGTCCGGTCTGCGGCGCGGAAAAGGACAAATTTCAGAAGATTGAATAGGAGGAGAAGCGCGTATGGCGGTTGAACTGGCTAAAGGCGTCTATTGGGTCGGTGTGGTGGACTGGGCATTGCGGAAATTCCACGGGCATGAACTGTCCACGCACCGCGGCTCAACGTATAACTCTTACCTCATATTAGACAAGAAGACGGTGCTGGTGGACACGGTGTGGGCACCGTTCCAGGAACAGTTCATTGAGAATATCCGGCAGGTGATTGACCCGGCAAAGATTGACATCGTGGTGGCAAACCATGCTGAAGTTGACCATTCCGGGAGTCTGCCGGCGGTTCTGCGCCATGCTCCCAATGCCAAGGTAGTGGTCTCCCAGCGGGGGATGGACAGCATCCCCGGTCACTATCACGAGAAATGGGACTTTCAGCCGGTGAAGACTGGTGATAAGATAAATATCGGCACCGGCGACCTCATCTTCATTGAGGAGACCATGCTTCACTGGCCGGATAACATGGGGACTTACCTGACCGGCAAAAATATCCTGATGTCCAGTGACGCCTTCGGTCAGCACTATGCCACCGCCTTCAGGTTCAATGATGAAGTAAACCAGGAAGAGCTTTACCAGGAAGCACTGAAGTATTATGCCAATATTATCACGCCTTTCAGCGCCATAGTGCTGAAGAAGATTGAGGAAGTCTTAGCACTCAATCTGCCCATTGACATCATCGCTCCGGCGCACGGCGTTATCTGGCGCAAAGACCCCCTCCAGATAGTGAAGAAATACCAGGAGTGGGCATCTCAGAAGCCGGAGAAAAGCGCCGTTATCCTCTATGACACGATGTGGCATGCCACCCAGCACATGGCGGAGGCAATCGGAGAAGGGCTGGCGGCAGAGGGTGTCCCATATAAGCTGTTTCACATGGCAGTCTCTGACCACAATGACGTCGTCGTTGAAATCTTCAAATCAAAGGCGGTCATCATCGGCTCCCCAACCCACAACCAGGGGCTTCTCCCCAGCATCACCCCTATTCTTGAAGATTTGAAGGGGATGAAGTTTCAGAACAAAATCGGCGCGGCGTTCGGCTCGTATGGCTGGAGCGGAGAATCAGTTAAGCTGATTGAGGAACATTTGACCAAATGCAAGATTCCGCTGGCGGCGGAGGGCGTCCGCGCCAAGTGGCAGCCCGGCGCTGATGACCTGGCTAAGTGCCGTGAGCTGGGGCAGAAAGTGGGCAGGGCGGTAAAGGCAGGATAGCCCCGTTTGGTCGCTAGGGAGTTCTAGGTATCGTCCTATTTGGTGGAGCTGAGGTATCTCAATAGGTAGTACTACCAGGGACTTTGATTTGATTTTCACTCTTTGAGATGAAGACAAAGGTGGTTCAATTACTCGTTAATTCCGTCGTCTGGGATACGGAACACGCGCCATGTAGTTCCATCCCAACGGAGACCTTTGTAACTATGCATCGTCGAGACAAGCCAAACTCCTGTAACTGGCTGCGGTAAATCTGGTCGCCGTCCGGGACTATTCGTCATTTCCCCCATCAAATAATACGCTACCGGCCATGGTGCGCCGTAAAGTTCGACCCAAATAAACATATGGCAGATATTTAGGCCAGATTCCTTTAATTTCAACAGTTTATTTTTGCAGCGGTCACATCTCAGGAATTCGCCTATCCATTGCGGGACTTGCGTCCCTTGTTCACTGACAGGTCCACCTTGTCCAGGAAGAGTATAATGAACCTTGCCTGTCCCATCCTTGCGAACACAAGAAGCAAAATTGATACCCTGAGAAGAAAGATAGCCAAACCAACCTGGCTCATGTATCTGTAAACTACTATCTACCCTGATAAGATAACGGTTTTGGCTTTCGAGCATTTTGAGTATTTGTGGTATATTCTGTTTAAATTCTCTAATTTGGGTTTCAACAGCAATCTCAATAACCCAATCGCCCTGAATTGAGGAAAACTGCAGTGGCCCTTTGGCCGGGCCGATATTCCATGTCTTAGTGAATTCCTCATTTACCGCTCCGGTCACTTCTATGGCAATTTCGGGTTTCTCGCTCGAGCCAACGCGGAGGTCGTACATTTTTGGTTTAGTTCCGTCATCGTTGATTTCTACATTCTTCTTTAGCTCATTTTGAATGATTTTCTTCGCTTGTTCCAGTCTTATTTCCTCTTTATTGCCCATTTACATTTCCCTGTACGATTATTTAGTAGTATTCTTTATAAGTCCGGATATGCCTGCATGATAATCTGCTGTATGTAGTGCTGTCAAAAAAAGGGGATAAAAACGTGAAAACCGTCTCATATAATAATTAAGGATGAGGTACCACCTATTGATACCTTTGGTCGGTTCTACTGAAGCTAAATGGAGCCGAGGGGATTCGAACCCCTTACCTCTTGAATGCAAATCAAGCGTTCTCCCGAGTGAACTACGGCCCCAGGCACTGAAAATTATAGCACATCTTGTTTTTTCTTTTCATGTTCCTTGTCAGTCCACCGCTATTGTTGCTATACTAGAGGCGTTAATCTCATGGTAACCGCAGTTGAATTTGAGACCATCATCGGGCTGGAAGTCCATGCCCAGCTCCTGACCAAGAGCAAGATGTACTGCTCATGCAGTGCGGACTATGCCGCCGCGCCGCCCAATACCCACGTCTGCCCGGTGTGCCTGGGGATGCCCGGCGTGCTTCCCGTCATCAATAAGCGAGCGGTGGAGTATACCATGATGACCGCACTCGCGCTCAATTGCACCATCTCAGACTATACCAAGTTTGACCGCAAGAACTATCCCTATCCCGACCTGATGAAAGGCTACCAGATTTCCCAGTATGACGCGCCAATCGGGCGCAAAGGCTGGATGGAGATTGAAGTTGACGGCAAGAGGAAGAGGGTCGGCATCACCCGCGTCCACCTTGAGGAGGACGTCTCCAAGCTATTGCACCGTGAATCGCCCGAGGGGGAGGCATACAGCCTCGTGGATGTGAACCGTTCCGGCGTGCCGCTGATGGAGATTGTGGGCGAACCTGACTTGCGCTCCCCGGAGGAAGCGCGCCAGTATTTGATTAAACTGCGCAGTATCCTGCGCTACCTGGGTGTCTCCACGGGCAATATGGAGGAGGGGAGCTTCCGCTGTGATGCCAATATCAGCATCAAGCCGGTGGACAGCAAGGAGTTCATGCCCAAGGTGGAAGTGAAGAACATGAACAGCTTCAAGGCGGTCTATCTGGCACTGGAGTATGAGGCGGAGCGCCAGAGAAAAGTGGTCGCCGAGGGAAAAAAGCTCATCCAGGAGACGCGGGGGTGGGTGGAGGACAAGGGGAAGACGGTTTCCCAGCGCAGTAAAGAGTATGCCCATGACTATCGCTACTTTCCTGAGCCGGACCTGCCGCCGCTGGTCATCAGCCGGGAATGGGTGGAAGAAGTAAGAGCTAAATTGCCTGAACTGCCGGAAGCCCGCCGCGACAGGTTCATTTCCGAGTATGGGCTTCCTGCCTATGACGCGAACTTGCTCACAAATGTCAAAGAGCTGGCGGACTACTTTGAAGCCATGCATAAGGCAGATGCCACTATTGCCCCCAAAGACCTCAGCAACTGGTTGCTCGGCCCAGCCAGCGGCATCATGAACGCTAATGCCATTGATATTACCCAGTTCAGCCTGAAAATCAGCCCGCAAAAGTTTGTTCATCTGCTCAGCCTGCGGGCAAAGGGGACCATTAACGATGCTACTGCCAAGGCGGTGCTGGAGGAAATGTTCCAGACAGGTAAAGACGCTGATGAAATCATCGCGCGGAAAGGGCTGAGCCAGATAAGCGATGCGAGCGCAATTGAGGAAGCGGTGGCGCAGGTGATTGCCGCCAACCCGAAAGCGGTGGCGGATTTCAAAGCAGGCAAAGAGCAGGCAGTCAAGTTCCTTGTCGGGCAGGTGATGCGTCTCACCAAGGGCCGCGCCAATCCCGGCATGGTGAATGATGTGCTGACTAAAAAGTTAAAAAGCTAAAGAGAGAGGGATATGCGATGCAGATTTACTTCAGTATTGCGCAGATTATCATTGCGCTGGCGTTAATTCTTGCCGTTCTGCTTCAGGTGCGCGGCGGCGGGCTGGGTGGCATCTTCGGTCAGCCGGACGCCGTGTTCCGCACGAGGCGGGGCTTGGAGAAGACCCTTTTCCAGTTGACAATCGCCCTGGCAGTCATTTTCATCATCCTTTCTATAATTTCCGTGCGGATGAGTGCATAGCCAACTACCTTGGTGTGGCACACCTTTTTGCCGCTAAAAGCCCCGTCCTTTGGCGCTGGAAGGTACGTATTGCGTCAATAGAAACTGTTACCGAAAGGGTCTTAGCTGCCTCATAAATCATGTTACTAACACCTTTTGGGTCATAGCTTTCCTCTGTTCATGAGCAGGAAGTACCGC
>DAOTYE010000030.1:0-33102 GCA_034434915.1 Dehalococcoidales bacterium | reverse complement strand
GACAGGCTCGGCGTGTGCAGGGTGTAGCCCTCTTCTCTTTCCGGGAAAATGTCCTTAAGCAGGAGGGTCCTGCCAGTCTGGATGGCGGTGAAGCCGTGCTTTTTGCGGATGCGGTCAATAGCCGCGTTCAGCTTTTCAAGCCGTAGCGCTGACCTGTCCAGCAGTTCCATTTGTCTTCCCTGTACCAGGCATGACGCTCCGATGCCGATGAGGCGGACTGCCTGTTTGTTCTGGGAAAGCTCTTTTTTGAACAGGTCTAGCCCGGTGGCAAAGATGGTCTGGTCGGCGTCTGTGGGCTGTGGGAGCGTGCGCTGTCTGCTGATAGTGGAGAAGTCTGCATAGCGCACTTTGATGGCGATACACTTTGCCAGCTTGCCTTTCTGGCGCAGGTCATTGCCCACCCGCTCGCTGAGATAGCGCAGGGTAGCCTCAAGGAACTGAGTATCCCGCGTGTCCCTGGGGAAAGTGGTCTCGCGGCTGGTGGACTTGGCTTCCGCCGGTGGTTCAACCCTATCGCTGGCGATGCCGATGGCATGGTTATGGACTGTCTCAGCATAGATGCCGAAGTGCTGTTTCAAGATGCCCAGCGGCAGATTTGCCAGGTCGCCGATGGTCTTCACCTTGAGCTTTTTGAGCACCTCCTCGCTCTTTCTGCCGATGCCGGGGAGGTCGCCGACGGGCAGAGGAGCAAGGAACGCCCTTTCTCCTCCCTCAGGCACTTCCAGCAGTCCGTCAGGCTTGGAGAGGTTTGAAGCCACCTTAGCCACCAGCTTATTGCTCGCAATGCCGATAGAAACAGGCAAACCGAGCTCGCGCTTGATGCGCTCTTTTATTTTGACTGCCATCTGCCGGACTGAGCCGTGTAACGATTCAAAGCCGGTGGCGTCAAGATAGGCTTCATCAATGCCCATGGGCTCAAGGAAAGGTGAGAAATCAGCCAGGATAGCCATGAACTTTTCTGACGCCTCGCGGTAGCGGGAGAAGTTGCCTTCCACAAAGATTGCCTGCGGGCAGAGGCGGACTGCCTTTGCCAGCGCCATACCGGAGTAAATACCGTATTTCCGTGCTTCATACGATGCTGTCGCCACCACCCCGCGCCGGTCCGGCCTGCCACCCACCACCACAGGCTTGCCTTTGAGGGCGGGGTTAAGCACCTGCTCAACGGAGACGAAGAAGGCATCCAGGTCAATGTGCATGATGCGGCGCGCCATTACTTACCTCTGGAGATGAACTCTTTAATCCGGCGCTCAATGATACTGCGGGGCATGAGGATCCGGTGCTGACAGCCGCGGCACCTGAGGCCTATGTCCGCACCCAGCCGCACCACTTCCCAGTCATAAGTACCGCAGGGATGAGATTTTTTGAGGCGGACAATGTCTCCCAGCTTAATCTCCACAACCATCTTCACATCCCCTTTCCCCATTGGGTTAAGGTTGCTTGGCGCGGTAACGGTTTATCTGGTCTCTCAGGTCCAGCGCCGCACGCCGCGCCGCCTGTGCAAAATCCTTTCCCTTTGAGGCGTAGAGAATCTGGCGTGACGAGTTGATGATTGCCCGCTCACCGTTTTTGTCCGTGCCATAGCGGACCGCCAGTGCAAGGTCGCCGCCCTGCGCACCCACTCCCGGGATAAGGATGGGGAGGTCTGGATGGTTCTGACGGATAAGTTTGAGCTCCTCTGGATATGTGGCGCCAACGACCAGCCCCAGGTTGCCATGAGTGTTCCACTGGCTTACTTTCCTGGCGATGATTTCAAAAAGTGGATAAGAGCTTCCATTGAATTCGGCACGGAGCGACTGGAAGTCGGCGCCGCCGGCGTTGGAGGTGCGGCACAGAACGAAGATGCCGCGGTCGCGGTAGCTGATGAATGGCTCAAGGGAGTCAAGTCCAAGGTAAGGGTTCACCGTGGTGGCATCAAAGCCGTAGTAGTCAAAAATGGCTCTGGCATAGGCTTTCGCGGTGTTGCCGATGTCGCCGCGTTTGGCATCGCCGATAGTCACAATATCTTCTGGAACATGGTTCACGCTCTGCTTGAGAATATCAGTCCCGTCTTTGCCAAGCGCCTCATAAAAGGCGAAGTTCAGCTTGTAGGCGCAGACTAAATCGGCAGTGGCATCAATGATTGCCCTGTTGAAATCAAGGACACTGACCTTTTCCGGCATCAACTGAGGGTCTGTGTCAAGACCGACGCAGAGCAGGCTGTTATTTTTCTGGACAGCACGGGTGAGCTTATCTAAAAAGGACACACTTCCTCCATGTGCCCATGGCGGCAGAAGCCGTTATTAACGGAAGGCTTCCTGGTGCGCGGTCTTGGCTTCCGGTGGGAGCATATTCTCCAGCACTTTCTGGAGCGCCATGGTGTGACTGCACAGCCCCCAGCTTGAGAAGAAATTGCAGGTGCAGTGCCATTTGCCATCTTTATAGCCGGTAGTATAGGTGTGATTATCGCCGCGGAACGTGACCGAAAAATCGGAGAAGGTGATGCGGTCGGTCTCCTGAGCATAGCGCTTTGCTTTTTCCACTTTGCTAATCAAGCTGGACTGCATCATGCCACCTCCTTAAAAAATAAGAAGCACTGGCTTGGTTCAGGCACAGTGCTTCCTGTTAACTGTATGCTGACTCCCATTATTCTCTACCACTGCTTTCCATGGTCTTTTCCTGCATCCTTATTCTAAACCTTTTCCGGGGTAAAAGTCTAGGGCTGGGCAAACGTTTGCCTTTAATCTGGCAGTCCGTTAAAATAAGTGGCGAATTTGTCTGAGGTGATAAATTGACGATGAGGGCACTGGTGCAGAGGGTCAGCCGGGCTTCCGTAACCGTAAATGGTGAGGTGGTGGGGAAGATAGGGAGAGGACTGGTGGTGCTGGTGGGTGTGGCAAATGAAGACACGGAAAAAGATGCGCAGTACCTGGTGCAGAAAGTGGTCAATCTGCGCATTTTCCCGGATAGCGACGGTAAGTTCAACCTGTCTGCGCTGGACGTGCGCGGTGAGCTACTGCTTATCAGCCAGTTCACCCTCATGGGAGACGCGCGGAAGGGAAGGCGTCCCAGCTTTGATGCGGCGATGCCGCCGGCGCAGGCAGAGAAGCTGTTTGAGTATTTTGTTCAGGAAGCCAGCGCCAGCGGGCTCAGGGTGGAGACCGGGCGTTTCCAGGCGCACATGCAGGTGGAAATTATCAATGATGGTCCGGTCACTCTTATGCTGGACAGCAGAGAAAAATTTGGCCCGGTACAAAAGTAACACACGTTAAATGCTGATGATGCAGGTCATCACTTCCTATGACATTGGGCTGGTACGGGCGCGGTGCACGCGGGCGGTTATACCTGAGGGAGGAAAAATCGTCGCCGGTGGGGAGTAGGGAGGCGTGGCAGGTTCTTTCTGATGAGGCGCTCCTGAGAACGGGGGGGCTAGCTCAAGATGGGGCTAGCGGCGCGTGAGCGACTGTGGCTCAAGCTCAAGGCTGATATTGAGCGCCTTCGGTGAGTGGGTCAGCGCACCTATGGAGATGAGGTCAACCCCTGATTCCGCCGCGTCACGGACATTTTCCAGAGTGATGCCGCCGGATGCCTCTGTCTTGATGTGAGACGGCAGGGTGCGCACCACCTTCTTCATTTCGTCCGGGCGCATATTGTCCAGCATCACCATATCGGCCCCGGCTTCAGAAACTTCCTTTGCTTCACTTTCACTGGTTACCTCCACCTCAACCCAGACTCCCTTTGGGGCTTTCTTTTTCGCCGTGGCGACGATGTCTTTCAGGCTCATACCCAGATGGCGCAGGGCGACAAGGTGGTTATCTTTGATGAGGATGCCATCTCCGAGGTGAAGACGGTGATTTTTACCGCCTCCGGTCTTCACGGCGTATTTCTCCAGCAGGCGCAGACCGGGCGTGGTCTTGCGGGTGTCCACAATATTGCACTTCAAGCCGCGGACTTTAGTCACATAGCGGGATGCCTGTGTGCTGATGCCGCTCAGGCGCTGGAGGAAATTCAGGGCGGTCCTCTCCGCCTTAAGGATGCTGGCGACCCGTCCGCTCACCGTAGCAACAATGTCCCCGGATTTAACTCCCTTTCCGTCAGGTATCAGCACAGTAAACGTGAGAGAGGGGTCTACTTTATGGAACACTTTTTTAGCAATATCCAGCCCGGAAATGATACCCTCTTCTTTAATGAGGATAATTGCTTTTCCGTATAAATCGGGCGGTATGAGACTGTCCGTGGTTACGTCTCCCTGACCCAAATCTTCAGCAAGGGCTAGCTCAACGATGCGGTCCATTTGCTCTTCCGGTGATAATCTCGGTATTGCCATGGTTCATCCTTCAGGACTTATTAAAAACGATGTGTTTTTGCCATTCAGGGGAGGTCTGCGGAAAATCAGAGCGGAAGTGTGCCCCGCGGCTTTCTTCCCTCAGCAAGGCGGCTTCAGTCATAAGCCTGCCGGTGAGCACCATATTGTATAGCTCCTGAGCGGGGCGGTCAGCGGCAGTAGGCAGGCACTGTTCCCAGCCAGCGAGGGTGGTGGCGGCTTCTGTCAGTCCGGTTTTTTCACGGATGACGCCCACTTTGTCCCACATCAGTTTTTGCAAGGCGGCGCGGCTGGGAACAGGCATCTTCTTTGGTGCTCTTCTTTGTGGTAAATGAAAACGTTCTTCCGTCTTTTTGGCGGCTTCTCTCACGGCTTTGCTTCCTCTGAGTGTGCGCTCAATGATTCTCCGGCTGAAGACCACCACCTCCAGCATTGAGTTTGAGGCAAGGCGGTTGGCGCCATGGACACCGGTGCAGGCGGTCTCTCCGGCGGCAAAAAGGCCGCTGATGTTTGTCTCTCCCCAGCTATTGGTTTTAACCCCGCCCATCATGTAATGTGCCGCCGGTGCCACAGGAATAAGCTCTCTGGTAATGTCCAGCCCGTGCTCCAGGCAGAAACGATAGATGTGCGGGAAGCGGGTGGTGATGAGCTGGGGCGAGAGATGGGTGACATCCATGAAAACATGGTCGGCTTCTGTCTTTTCCATCTCATAAAGGATGCTTCTGGTGACTACATCGCGGGGCGCAAGCTCTCCCTGGGGAGTATAGTCCGTCATGAAGCGGCGGCCCTCCTTGTTGCGCAGGATGCCTCCTTCGCCGCGCACCGCCTCGGAGATGAGAAAGGGCGTCACGCCGGGAAGGTGGAGGGCGGTGGGGTGAAACTGGAAGAACTCCATATCCGCAATATCTGCTCCGGCGCGGAAGGCGAGGGCGACCCCGTCTCCAGTGGCTACTTCTGAGTTTGTGTTGAATTTGAAGAGCTGACCGGCGCCACCGGTCGCCAGGATGAGATTGCGGCAGGCGAATTCCTGTGCTGACTGAGTCCGACAGTCAAGAGCATGCACGCCTGTGGCTGTGCCATTTTCTACGATAATCCCAGTAACCAGGCTGTCCTCCAGCACTTTGATGCGGGATAGGCGGACGAGCCGGCTTAGTGTGGTCTCAATGTGCTCACCGGTGGCATCACCGCCCGCGTGAAGTATGCGTGGGACACTGTGGGCGGCTTCAAGCGTGAGGGCGACTTCACCATTAACAGTATCAAACGGCACGCCGAACGTTACCAGGTCTGCGATGCGGGCGGGAGCCTCAGTGACGAGAATACGCACCGCTTCTTCATCGCATAAGCCGGCGCCGGCGGCGATGGTGTCTTTGAAATGCAATTCAGGCGAATCATTCCTGCCGATTGCCGCCGCAATGCCGCCCTGGGCATGTCTGGTGTTACAATCCTCTATACTGCCCTTAGTGATGACGAGCACGCTCCCGTGGTCCTTAGCTAGAAGGGCAGTATAGAGCCCGGCAATGCCGCTACCCACAATGACAAAGTCGTACCGCTTCATGCGCCTGTTGCTTTTACCGCTTGCCCAGGACACTGCCCTTGGCGACACGGACAGTGGCGCCTGATTCCACCTTCATGACGATGGTGCTTTCGTCAATGCTTTCAATCTCTCCGTAGATGCCGCCGGCAGTGATTATTTTGTCACCCTTTTGCAGTTCCTGGACCATGGTTTCATGCTGTTTCTGACGCCTGCGCTGTGGTCTTATCATGAGGAAGTAGAAAACCGCAAAGATAAGAACCAGAAAGATAATGATGCTCCAGTCAAACCCGGTCTGCCCACCTTCCGGTGGAGCCTGCTGTGGCAAGCAACCGCCCAGAATAGCAATGATGGCGATGAGTGCTGACAAAATCAGTCCGCGTTTTATCATGTTGCCTCCTTAATAATTATTCCTCTTAATAATTATTCCTTGCTTAGTTCACCCTGAAGCGACCACGGGCTGGTATTGGTCACCTTCACTCTGACCAGCTTTCCCAGCCAGTCGCCGCTGTCACTGTAGAATACCAGTTTAGCAGAACGCGTCCGTCCTTGCCACTTGCCTTTCACTTTCCCTTCAACCAGAATTTCAACCGTCTCATTGAGAAGCCGGGCATTGATTTCCGCCACTATTTTCTCCTGCAAGTGCTCAATAATTTCCAGCCTCTCTTTCTTCTCCTTCTGAGGAACATTGTCTTTCATCTCCCGCGCGGCGATGGTGCCGGGTCGCGGAGAATACGCGGCGACATGAACAGTGTCAAATTTTACCTCAGAAAGCAGTCTGACCGTTTCTTGAAATTGTTCCTTCGTTTCAGAAGGGAAGCCCACGATGACGTCCGTGCTCAGAGCGATGTCAGGGACTTTTGCACGGATGAGGCTGATGATTTCGCGGTATTGCTCAACGGTATAGCCGCGCCGCATGGCTCTGAGGATTTCATTGCTTCCTGCCTGGACCGGCAGGCTGAGGTGCTCGCAGACCTTATCCAGAGAGGCTATGGCGTCAATCAGCCTGCGGCTCATGTCTTTGGGGTGGTTGGTCAAGAAGCGGATGCGCCACAGTCCGTCTATACCATTAAGTTCAGTGAGCAGGTCAGCCAAGTCTGGTTTTTCCGGCAGGTCGTGCCCGTAGGAGTCAACGTTCTGCCCCAGCAGGGTTACTTCCCGCGCGCCGCGGCGCACCAGTTCTTTTACCTCGCAGACAATTTCGGCGATGGGACGGCTCCGCTCTCTGCCGCGGCGGTAGGGGACAATGCAGTAAGCGCAGAAGTTATTACAGCCTTGCATGATGGGCACGAAGACGCACGGGGACGGGCGCGCCGGCAGTGAAGAGGTGGAGTCAGCCTTAAATAAGGGCAGAGAGCCTCCTGCCGGGAAAAAGTAGTTGACATAAGGGAAGTCCCTTTTCAGCTGGTCAGTTTCTGAATTGACCAGACAGCCAGTTACGGCGATGATTTTGTCACGGCAGAGCTCCTTGAGGTGCCTGAGCGACCTGATTTTGTTAACCACTTTGGTTTCCGCGCTCTGGCGCACCACACAGCTATTGAGGACAATGATGTCTGCGTCCTCAGCGCGGGTAGCGGCTTCATAGCCGGAGCGCTCCAGAAAGCTTGCCAGCCGCTCTGACTCCGCCTGGTTCATCTGACAGCCTATTGTCCAGATATAATAGTGAGGCATGGTTTCCGCTCTGGATGGTGGAATAATTTCTTCAGGGAAGGATAGCCACTAAACGGCGGGCGGTTTCACATGGCGGAGGGAGTGGGATTCGAACCCACGACCCCGCTTTCGCGGGGCAAGCGCTTAGCAGGCGCCCGCACTAGACCACTATGCGATCCCTCCTCACCGGGTGACACAATACTTTCGCCTTGATTACTATATCATAATGACGCCTTTTTCCTCAAACGGTCTTGTTTCTCAGGGAGCGCATACCATATAATCAATTAACAAATAATGCAGGGAGGGTTTGAAACGGACCTTTCAGTTCAGCTGGCACCGGAGCATAAAAAAGGGCTTCTGCTCGCCAACCCGGTGATGACCGCTTCCGGGACGTTCGGCTACGGCACTGAAGACCACCTGTTTGACATTCAGAAGCTGGGCGCCATCGTGTGCAAGGGGACCACCCGTGAGCCGCGTGAGGGCAACCCGCAACCGCGCATCGCGGAGACTGACGCCGGCTTGCTCAACTCTATCGGGCTTCAGAACATCGGTGTGGAGGCGCTCATAAAGGAGAAAGCGCCCATCTGGGCGACATGGCGCGTGCCGGTTATTGTCAATATCGCCGGGGAGACGGCTGAAGATTACGCTTACATTGCGAAGAAACTTGATGGCGTGGCGGGCGTGAGCGCCATTGAGGTCAATATCAGCTGTCCCAATGTTCAGGCGGGCGGTGTTGAGTTTGGCACTGACCCCGCCTCAGCCGCCAGGGTAACTGCCGCCGTTAAGTCAGCCACATCTCTGCCGGTCCTGGTCAAGCTGACACCGAACACAGGGGACATTGTCAGGGTTGCTCAGGCGGTAGCCACCGCCGGTGCTGACGCGCTCACCTTAATCAATACCCTCCGCGGCATGGCAATAGACACCGATAAGCGCAAACCACTCCTCGGTAATATCACCGGGGGGCTTTCCGGACCGGCACTGAAGCCGGTAGCCCTTGCCGTGGTCTATCAGGTGGCAGGTGCGGTGGGTATTCCGGTCATCGGCTGTGGTGGCATCATGACGGCGCAGGATGCCATTGAGTTCATCATGGCAGGGGCGAGTGCCGTCCAGGTGGGTACTGCCAGCTTCGCCAATCCCCTTGCGCCGCTGGATGTTCTTGAAGGGATTGAAGCCTTCATGAAGAAAGAGGGTGTGGCTAGCCTTACTGAGCTCATCGGCGTGGCGCGGAAATAACCATGACCACCAGAGTCCCTGCTTTTTTGAAAACACTGTTCAGAAGAAAAAGAAACCTGTGGCTACTCATTGCCACCGTTTGTATCATCGCTCTGGGGCTCATTTTTTACTATCTCATCTATCCTCAGGTCCTCCCTCAGCAAGCCATTGATTTGTTTGATGACGTCACGCCGCCTGTGTCAGGGCAGAAAATACTGGTTTTTGCACCTCATCCTGATGATGAGACGATTGCTGTTGGCGGATACATTGCCTATGCAACGAGGATGGGTGCAGATGTCACAATAGTCTTGATTACTAACGGTAACAAACACCGCAAAGAAGATATCCGCTACGCTGAGTTCAGAAAAGCCACCGGGATTCTGGGCGTGCCTGAAAACAACCTTGTCTTTCTTGGTTATCCGGATGGCGGTCTGCACAAACAGAAAGAGGCAATCCTCTATCAATCATTCAAGAAGCAGATTGATGACTATCATCCGGATGTTATCATCTACCCGCATCAAAAAGACTATCACCTTGACCACTCAACTGCGGGCAAAATCATCAGCCGCATGCTTGAGGAAGAAGAAAGTGAAAAGATTGCATATCAATATCTGGTTCACTATGAATTTATTTATCCGCGACCCAGGCGATTTGACCCTGACCTTTATCTCCTGCCACCGGTGCGTTTGCTGGGGTTTGGTGAGACATGGCAACGCTTTATCCTCAGTGAAGATATTCTGGAGCTAAAAATGAAAGCGTTGCTTACCTATAAAAGCCAGATTAACGATATTATACTCAAGGATTTGTTTCTCTCCTCTATCCGCAAGAATGAACTGCTAGCACTCTTCTCAAGATAGAGAATTTCTTTCAGCCAGTTGTTTGGCTTTGCGCGGCGCGGCGGTCCAGATGCTCACGATGGCAAAGGCATACGCTACAAGGCAGATAACAAACGGCACGGTGTAACTGCCGCTGATATCAAAGAGATAGCCGCCCAGCCACGGACCGATGACCCCGCCAAACCCCATGCCGAAGAGCATCAGCCCGTTGATGGTGCCGAAGTGCCTCCCATGAAACAGGTCGGCGACGCCGGCGGTTAGGCTCGGTCCCATAAGCCCCATCCCCAGCCCGAAGCTGATGGCATAGACATAAAGTGCCCACGGAAGTGAGGCATCTTTCTGGAGCAGAAGAGTGACAACAGATATTGTGGAAAGCGTGGCGGCTAACGTCAGTGATTTCTCCCGTCCGAAACGGTCAGCGAGGAAGCCGGAAAGGGCACCCAGAGCGATGAAGATGCCGGCAAAGCCGGCGATGTAAGCGGCAAAGACGTCAGTATAGCCCAGATCTTCAAAATAAATCACCTGGTGCGCCACCACCATGTAGTTGGCGAACCCCATATAGGTCGTCTGCGCGAGGACAAGCAACCAGAGGCGGTAGTTACGCAAAATATGGGAAAGCTCAAGGTGTCCGAAGGGACTTCTGTTTTCTGTGGTGGTGGCAGTGTGGAGTTTCTCAAACACTGTCTTGTCAGGTCGGTAGCGGAAAAAGAGCATGATAATGGGGACGACGATGGCGGCCATACTCCCTGCCATCACCAGGAATGTCCAGCGCCAGCCGATGCTGGCAATAAGGATGCCCGCGTAGATGGGCATGGCGAAGCTTGAGCCGCCGCCGGCATAGGTGAGACCAATCGCCAGCCCTCTCCTCTCCGCGAACCAGTTGGCGACTGCTGGTATGAGCACTGGCACCCCGGCGCAGGCGGCGCCTAAAGACATGAGAACGCCGTAGAGAACATAGAAATGCCACAGCTCCTTTGCCGAGGCACAACCGATGGCGCTCAGGGTGATGGTGAAAATACCCAGCAGAATCAGCCGTTTGGGGTGCCACCGGTCAGCCAGACTGCCGGCGATTGGCGCAAAAAAGCCGTAAAGCAGAATATTGAGCGAGAACATGAGTGCCGTGGCACCGCGGCTCCAGCCGAACTCCGCCAGTATCGGCGGAAAGAAAGCAGAAAAGGAATGCCTGATGCCGTAAACATTGAGCAGAGAGAATGCCGCCACCACAACGATGACCCAGCGATAGGAAGGGGACTGCGGCGAGAGTCTGCTACCGGGCATCTATCATTCCAGTCAGTTCTGCCAGGATTGCCTCTTCTCTGGCTCTCATTTTGCCTTTATCAGCGCGGTTTTCATGATCGTAGCCGAGAAGATGCAGAATCCCGTGAATAATAAGGATAGTAAGCTCTTTTTTGATTGAATGCTGGTGCTCTTTTGCCTGCGTCACCGCCTGTGGGAAAGAGATAATCACATCACCCAGCCGGCGCACATTATCAGGAGGGCTGATGAATGAGGAGTCTTTGCCAGATTCAAGGTAAAACGCCAGGACGTCAGTGGGCTTGTCCTTGCCCCGGTAGGTCTTATTCAGCTCCTGAATTTTCTCTTGGGTGGTAATCACCAGGCTGAGCTCAACGGCGTCTTGAACACCTTCAGCGGCAAGCACCTTTTCCGCTTCTTTTCTCAGCCAGTCTTTCGTCGGACATCCTTCAAAGACGCCTTCAATAAGAACATTGATTTCCATGCCTGACGCTCCATGATAACACAGCATTTACCGCATCATCAAACCTGAACCTATTCCAGAAAAAGAAGAGGGGGCTTTTGCCCCCTCAGTATTCAGATTGGTGTTGGTTTATTCCAGCGGTGTCATGGTGAGGAGCTTTTTGGCAATCTTGGGATAGCGTGCGATGAAGAGGAGTTCGTCTTCCACCAGCGGTTTGTGAGCTTCTACGTTGGCGTAGCGCACCAGCTCCAGGACTTCATTCGCTTCCTCACGGCTGGAAAACGTTACTGCCATCTTGCCCATAAGGTAGGTAAAGCCGGAGATGCCGCTATACTGCCCGGCAATAATTTCCCTGCCCGTTTCCACCTTTAGTGGCTCACCTCTGCCGAGCTCTTCAAAGCCGTAAAGCTCATAGTTTTCCGGGTCTTTCAGTACGCCATCAGCGTGAATGCCGGAGGAATGGGCAAAGGCATTTGCGCCTACGCCGGGCTGGTTGATAGGAATGGGAACACCAAAGGCGTACTCGGCGAACTTGGCGATTTTGAATGATTTAGAAAGGTCTATCTTATTGCCCAGCTGATATTTTTCTCCGAAACCCTTTGATTTCGTAACCGCCAGCACCGTGGCAATCAGGTCAGCATTGCCTGCCCTTTCTCCAATGCCGTTGACGGTGGTATTGATATAGGCGTCCTGTCCGCCGTCAATAGCGCCTTTCGCCCCGGCAAGGGAGTTAGCTACCGCCATGCCGAGGTCGCCATGGCAGTGGATTTCAATGGGTAATCCCACGTTCTCAGCGATTGCCTTGACCGTCTCGTAAATGGTGAACGGGTTATCATAGCCCAGAGTATCGCAATATCTGAGTCTGTCTGCGCCGTGCTCCTTAGCCGCTTGCCCAAACTTGATGAGAAACTCAAGGTCCGTCCGGGAGGCATCTTCTGCATTCACACCCACGGTCTCCGCACCGTGGTATCTGGCGGCATCAACGGCGTCAGTCATGTCTTTGATAATGTCTTCCGCCTTCTTCCTGCCCTGGAATTTGCCCTCAAGCATCTGAGGAGAGGTGGAAATGGAAAGGTTAAGGTGTTTGATGCCCGGCACCAGCCTGAAGGTGGTCTCCACGTCAGCAACAATCGCCCGTATCCAACCCTCCAGCCTGATTGGTTTCAGCACGCCCATTTTGACCAGCTCAAGATTGGCGTTCAGGTAGTGCGTCTCATGGCGGGTGGTGGGGAAACCGAACTCGGACTGGAAGACACCCATCTCATTGAGATAGATATTGAGCATCGTTTTTTCAATCTTTGACAAGCCGAGCTTGGCTGTCTGGACGCCGTCCCGGTTGGTGACGTCAATAAAATAAATCTTGGGCATATTGTTTTCTCCTCGGGTAGTTTTCTGGACGGTTGGGTGGTGGTGACACATTATCTTAACATATCTATGAATTCTGAGGCAACTTCAGAGCAGGTTAAAAGACACTCGCCATGTTTGACACTCTCTGGCAGGGGTGATACAGTTAAATCAAGAGGCTTTACGGTACGGTCTCTTTATCCGTCATGAACGTTGGTGTGTGTCGGGTTCATCTTCACCTGCCGGAAAATGTGACGCTCAAAGGGAAGCGCCAGGTGCTTCATTCAATCCTCTCCCGTGTGCGCAACAAGTTCAATGTGTCTATCGCAGAAGTGGACAATAATGACCTGTGGCAAATCGCCACCATCGGCATCTGCTGTGTCAGCAATGACAGCCGCCACACCAATGAAATCCTGTCAAAAATAGTTGACTTCATCAGCAATAGTCGTTTTGAAGCTGAACTGCTGGATTATGATATAGAGATTCTGCCATTAGGCTAGCATGGATAGCACTGCGTTTCTTGCCTATCTCAGGTCTCAGCCTGATTATGCCAATCAGATTGTCCATGTGGAGCATCTACCGTCCCGCCGAGCTACCTATGCCTCTCTTGAAAAACCGTTACCTCCTGATGTGCTGGACTGTCTGGGCTGGCACGGTCTGACCAGGCTCTATTCCCATCAGGCGCAGGCAATCAATTACCTGCGCGAAGGGCATAACGTCATCGTGGCGACGTCCAGCGCCAGCGGCAAATCGCTGATTTATCACAGCGCCGCATTAGAAGCACTCCTCGCCAGTAAGAACAATCGCGTGCTCTATCTTTTCCCCACCAAGGCGCTTGCCCAGGACCAGCTACGCAGTCTGCGCGAGCTTTTCTGCCCCGCCTTACTGCAGATAAGCGAGGCGGCTACCTTTGACGGGGACACGCCGCAATCAGAAAGAGCGGAGATAAAGAAACATGCCAGGCTTATCCTCACCAACCCGGACATGCTCCACCTTGGCATTCTGCCCAATCACCGGTACTGGTCAAATTTCCTGCGCTATCTGCGCTACGTGGTGATTGATGAAGCCCACGCGTACCGCGGCGTGTTTGGCTCCCATGTAGCTATTGTCCTGCGGCGACTGCGCCGTCTGTGCGAGCATTATGGCTCAAAGCCGCAGTTTATCTGCTGTTCGGCGACGGTTGCCAATCCAGGTGAACATGCGGAGCGCCTCACCGGCGTGCTCTTCAAGGTGGTGGACAATGACAGCTCTCCCCGTGGCAAAAAGGAGTTCGTCTTCTGGAATCCGCCGCTCATTGACCCGGCGAAGAGCCTCCGGCGCAGTGCCAATAGCGAAGCTACCTATCTGTTCACCGAGCTGGTGAATCAGGGTGTGCGGACACTCACGTTTGCCCGCACCCGGCGCCTTACCGAGCTGATTTACGTTTATTCAAAACAGCGCCTGGAGGAGATAAACCCATCGCGGTCAAAATTGATTAAACCGTACCGCGCGGGCTATCTGCCGGAGCAGAGGCGCCAGATTGAAAAAGAGCTGTTCAGCGGCAAACTGATGGGAGCGGTGGCGACCACTGCCCTGGAGCTGGGCATTGACATTGGTGACCTGGACGCCACGGTGCTTGCCGGGTATCCCGGGAGCATTGCCAGCACCTGGCAACAGGCGGGACGGAGCGGGCGCAGTCAGGGAGAATCAATGAGCTTTCTTATCGCTTTTGATAGTCCGCTGGACCAGTATTTCATGCGCCACCCGGAGGCGTTCTTCGGCAGGAACGTGGAGAACGCGCTGGTCAATCCGCAGAATCAGTATATCCTGCGCGCTCACCTCCTCTGTGCGGCATGGGAGAAACCCCTGAGCGCCAGTGATGAAGCGTTCTTCAGCACCGCCTACCTTCAAGAGAGAAAAGCGCTTGAGGAACAGGGCTTGCTCAGGGAACGCAACGGGCGGTGGTATCTCTCACCGGCAATAACCTATCCGGCTCAGTCAGTCAATATCCGTTCCATTTCCAACGTGAACTACTCCGTGGTGGATGCCTCCAGCGGGGCGCTCATGGAAACGGTTGAGGCAAGCGTCGCCTTCTTCCAAATCCATCCCGGGGCTATCTATCTTCATCAGGGGGAGTCTTACCTCATCGTTAAACTTGATTTGACCAGCCATACTGCCTACGCCGTACCTACCGATGTGAACTACTATACTCAGACCAAAGAGCTCAATGACCTGCACATTCTGAAAGTGCTCAGCGAGCAGAGCATTGGCGGCATAAAGGTGTATCTTGGAGAGGTGGAGGTAACCACAGAGGTGGTGGGCTTCAAGAAGAAAGCGCAGTTCACCGAGGAGGTTATCGGCGAGGAACCACTTGACCTGCCTCCCCTGACCTTCTCCACCATCGCTCTCTGGTTTGACCTGCCTGAAACGAGCGAGAATGAGCTTGCCGAACTAGAGCTTGATTTTGCCGGCGGTCTGCATGCGGTGGAGCATGCCGCCATTGGCATCTTACCCCTGTTTGCCCTGTGCGACCGCAACGACATTGGTGGGCTTTCTACCCCGCTCCATCCTGATACCGGCAGGGCACAGGTATTCATCTATGACGCTTATCCCGGTGGCATTGGCATTGCTGAAAGGGGCTTTGCTATAATAAAGGAACTGTGGCAGGCTACCTTTAACACAATCACCGAGTGCCCGTGTGAAGAGGGTTGCCCGAGCTGTATCCAGTCACCCAAGTGCGGCAACAACAATAAGCCGCTGGACAAAAAAGCGGCACAGCGATTGCTGGAAAAGGTTCTGCTCAGCGGCAAGAATTGACATAAGTGACCAGAGGGGCGGAAAGCCCCCTTTATTATGGATTGTCAAAGGGAGAAAATGTGATAGGCAACCTCATCAAGAACGCCCTCCGGCGCAGTCGGGACAGCTTCAGGCAGGCAATTCAGCTTTTTGACCGTAAGAGCATTGATGATACGGTTTGGGCAGAGCTTGAAGAATTGCTCATCATGGCTGATGTGGGCATGGCTACTGCGGAGAAGCTGATTCAGAAGGTTAAGACACGTGTGGAGCAGGATAAGGTAAAGGAAGGCGCTCAGGCGCGCGCCATTCTGCAAGCAGAAATGGTCGCCATGCTGAACGTGCCTCAGCAGGGAATTGTCAGCGGCTTCTCTCCGCCGATGGTCAGGCTGGTAGTGGGAGTGAACGGCGGCGGCAAGACGACCTCCATCGCCAAGCTGGCTTACCAGTCAAAAACCGGTGGGAAGAAGATAATTCTGGTTGCGGCGGATACCTTCCGTGCCGCGGCTATTGACCAGCTTAAAAGATGGGGAGAGCGGGTTGGGGTTGATGTCATTGCTCACCAGCCGGGCGCAGACCCCGGCGCGGTGGTCTATGATGCCCTGCAAGCAGCGAAAAGCCGTGGCGTGGACGAGGTCATCATTGACACGGCGGGCAGACTGCACACCAAGACCAACCTGATGGAAGAATTGAAAAAGGTGAAACGGGTGGCGGGCAAATTTGATGCTACTGCCCCGCAAGAGGTTATCCTCGTCATTGATGCTAACACCGGGCAGAACGGTCTGACCCAGGCAAAGTATTTCACTGAAGCCGTGGGCGTTACCGGCATTTTTCTGGCGAAGCTGGACAGCACGGCGAAGGGCGGCATCGTCCTCGCAATCTGCGATGAGCTGAAAATCCCCATCAGGTACATCGGCACCGGGGAAAAGCTGACTGACATAGCTCCTTTTGATGCCGGGAGCTTTGTCAGCGCCCTCTTTGAGCGGGAGAAGGAGGCGGTAGCATGATTACCATCGGCATAGACCCGGTGGTGTTCAGAATCGGTCCGGTGGAGGTCAGATGGTATGGCATCATGGTGGCGATGGCGATTCTGGTCCTGGTGCTGTGGACCATGTGGCAGGTGAAAAAAGGCGCTCAAATTACCAACGACATGATATTCACCGCGGCTCTGGTGGGCATTCCCTCCGGCGTCATTTTCTCAAGATTGCTCCACGTCATTGACCAGTGGGCTTACTACCAGCAGAACCCGGGGCAGGTAATCGGCGGGGAGGGGCTCACGGCGTGGGGCGCCGTGCTGGGTGCGGCAATCGGCATCTGGATATACAGTCGCTTCGGCAAGTTCAACTTCGGCTACTTTGCTGATGTCCTGGCGCCGGGCATCATACTGGCGCAGGCGGTGGGCAGGGTGGGCTGTATCCTGAACGGGTGCTGTTACGGCGAGGAAACAACCGTCCCCTGGGGCTTTGTCTATACCCATCCTGACAGCCTCTGTCCGCTGGGTGTTACCGTCCATCCGACACAGCTTTACGAGCTCATCTACAACCTCATTGTGTTTGGCGTTTTATTTGCTCTGAGAGGAAGATTCAGACCTGATGGCTCCCTGTTCTGGATTTACCTCAGCCTCTACTCAGTGTGGAGACTTGGCTCTGACTTTCTGCGCGGGGGCACCTCATTTCTCTTCGGCTTACACCAGGCGCAGGTCATCTCCATTATCGTGTTAGCCATAACTATACCCCTGCTGGTGCTAAAGACCAGATGGATAAAAAAGACCGCTTAAGCCGGCTCCCTGGCAAACTGTCTGGAATCTACTATGGCTGGTGGATTGTTCTGGCATGTTTTCTGATTGCTTTCTACACTGGTGGCTCGGTCTTTTTCAGCTTCACCGCTATCTTTGAGCCCATCGCCAGCGAGTTCGGCTGGAGCTATGCCCAGGTTTCTTTTGCCGCCTCACTGCGCGGCATGGAGATAGGTCTCCTCGCGCCGGTGATGGGTATGCTGGTTGACCGCTGGGGAGCGCGGCGGCTGATGTTCATTGGCATCTCCATTGCCAGCCTGGGCTTATACCTGCTCAGCAAAACTAGTTCTCTGGGCATGTTTTACGGAGCGTATCTCCTGGTGGCGGTGGGCATCAGCTCCGGGACGACGACAGTGACCATGGCGACCGTCGCCAACTGGTTCCGCCGCAAAATCGGCATCGCCACCGGCATCATGATATGCGGCTATGGCTCAAGCGGGCTGGTTATTCCCCTCGTGGTGAAGCTTATAGACGTCTTTGGCTGGCGCATGACTATGGTGATACAGGCAATCGGCATGGTAGTTATCTGTATCCCGCTCGTGCTGCTGTTACGGCACAGGCCGGAGCAGTATGGTCTGCTCCCTGACGGTGAGATGCGCAATTCAGCAACCTTTAGCCACGGGTTTACCCCGCCAGCAGAAGACGAAAGCTTCACCGCACGAGAGGCTCTGAAAAGTCGCGCCTTCTGGCATATCACGGCGGGATTTTTGACGCACATGATGGCAGTCCACACTGTTATCACCCACGTCATGCCCTATCTCAGCAGTATCGGTATGGGAAGGGCGTCAGCAGGCTTGGCGGCGACGGCGATTCCGCTCATCAGCGTGGGCGGGCGTTTCGGCTTCGGCTGGATTTCAGACAAGATGAGCAAGAAGAAGATAACCTTCATCACCTTTTCTATGCTCGCCGCTGGAGCTCTGTGCCTTGAGCTTCTTGACTCCGCGGGTATCTGGTTGCTTGTCCCGTTTCTGGTCCTTTTCGGTCTGGGCTACGGCGGCAATGTCACCATGAGCGCGGTCATGCCGGCGGCGTATTTTGGCAGGAAGAACTTCGGCGCCATCATCGGTTTTATCAATGGATTTATGATACTGGGGAGCATCACCGGTCCGCCGCTGGCGGGATGGGCTTTTGACATCTGGGGAAGCTATCAGAACATCTGGTATGTGTTCGCCGGGCTGGTAACCATCGGTAACATTATCCTTTTGACCGCGCCACCTGTCAGCAGTCAATAAGGAACACGGTGCTAGTCCGCATTTGTCATTTTGACCTAGCACGGTCTATAATAAGTTCCTAGTAAACCAACCAATACCGGTTGAGATTCTAGAAAGGAAACGCCCATCAATAAACCTGCTGTACGCTCAATGCTCTGGGGATTATTGCCTCTCTTCGTGCTGGCGCATACCAGCCATCACATTGTCTCTTCAATGCTCACGCCGCTACTCCCGTTCATCAGGGATGATTTCACACTCAGTTATACTCAAATAGGGGTGCTGGGTTCAGCATACAATCTGGCTTATGGCTTGAGCCAGCTTCCGGCGGGATGGCTGGCAGACCGCCTGGGTCCGCGCATCATGCTGACCATTGGCGTGGCTGGTGTCGCCTGCGCCGGATTGCTGGTGGGGATTTCACCAAACTACATCTTTCTGGCATTGTTTCTGGTTCTGATGGGTATTGCGGGGGGCGGTTACCATCCTTCAGCCTCACCGCTGGTCTCGGCGGCAGTGGAGCCGAAGCACCGCGGCCGGGCGCTGGGCATTCACCAGATAGGCGGCTCCATCAGCTTTTTTGTGGCGCCGCTGATTGCCGCCGGCATTGCCGCCGCACTGGGCTGGCGCGGTTCATTTCTGGCAATATCAATTCCCACGCTTATCTTTGGTATCATCTTTTTCTTGCTCCTGGGACGATTAGGATATGCCCGCAGAGAAAAGAAAGAAGCAAAAGCAGGCGGTGAGGAGAAATCTTCCCAGCCCGGACAGATGCGCCGTCTGGTAGCCGTTATCCTTGTCGCGGCGGGTGTCATGGTTCTGCTTTATTCCGCGATGCAGTTTATCCCGCTCTACCTTGTGGACCATTTCAGCATCGGCAAGGAAGCCGCCGCGGCGATGTTAGCCCTCTGCGTATCAGGAGGGCTGTGGGCTGGTCCGCTCGGGGGTTATCTATCAGACCGCGTGGGCAAAGTGCCGGTGCTCCTGGCGACCGGAGTCATCGGAGCACCCACCATCTTTCTCATGAACGTCGTGCCGTTTGGCTGGGTTTTTTCCGCGGTGCTGATACTCATCGGCATGTCTCAGTATCTGGGCATGCCCGTAGTAGAAGCTTACATCATCAGCCACGTTTCTGAGCGCCGGCGCTCAACGGTACTGGGCATTTATTATCTGGTGAGCCGGGGAGGACCCGGCGCCATCTCACCGGTAATTGGCTATCTTATAGACCACTATGGGTTCTATGCGTCTTTCAGCACCGTGGCAGTGGTTACGGCGGCGATAACGGTAGTGTCCGGTCTCATGTTGTGGGGTAAAAGAGAATGAGCAAGCCGGCGCCCGGGGCTTAAAAGCTTATTATGCCGCCTGGCTGTGCTAGCAGATATCCTTAATGGCGAACTCAAGCCCCAGTTCAGTCAGCTTCTCCTTGGTGGGATTGCCCGTTTTCAGGTCCCAGCCGCGGTAAGTATAGTAGTCGTCCTTCAATCGTTCCAGAGTCTCTTTTGGTATGTAGCTTCCCTGCATCGGTCCTTCTGGCACAGGCTCTTCCATAAAGCGTGGCGGGAGCTGGTCATCTTTGCGGGTGAAGCCTTCCCGGGCGGAAAAACAGCGTATCATATTCCATTCCCGCTCGGCGATTTTTCTGGCGGCGGCGTAATCAAGCTCCCAGCCGGTGACCGCATTCAGCGCGTTGATGGTGTGCTGGCTGATTTTGGTCGGTCCCCAGATTGGCTCACCCAGATGGCACACGAGCATGGAGTCGCACAGAATGAGCCAGTGGTTGACCTCTGCGGCTAAAGCGCCCTTTCCCTCCAGCACCTTGCGGTCAACCAGTCCGCTTTTCTCAGCAGTAGGACGGATGTCATGGTGGCTGCCTCCCCGTGGTCCGGTGGCATAGCCCACTGCCGCCGCCGGGAAAGGACGGCAGGTATGCCCGGGCCACTCCATGCCTTTGTTCTGAATGGCAAACTTCTCACTCCCTTTGCCCACGATGCGGGAAGCTTCTCGCGTCCCTTTTGCCAGCAGAGCGCCCAGCCCTTCTCTTTTGCCTATCTTCTCAATCATGTGAAGCATGCCATCAGCATTGCCGAACTTCAGTTCAATGCCGTCAGTATCCTTTTTGGTAAATATGCCTTTCTCATAGCATTCCATTGCCCAGGCGATGGACAAGGCGGTGGAGATTAAGTCCAGCCCGTATTCGTCGCACAGCTCATCTGCCTTGCAGAGCACTTCCATATTGTCCACTTCACAGATGCTGCCAAAGCCGTAAATAGTTTCATAATCGGCGCCGTTAATGATTGACTTGTAGGGTCCCTTGGGCACCACGCTGTACTTGGTGCAGTTGATGGAGCAAGCGAAGCAGGCGCGGTCTCCCTTGACCACGCTTTCCCGCATCGCCTCACCGGTGATGTTCTTCATTCCTTTGAAAATCTCAGTCTGCCAGTTGCGCGTGGGCAGAATACCGCCCTCGTTCATAGCGGCGACATTGCGTGGCGTGCCGTAGCGGGAGAGACCCTGGACGGCAGGAGTGGTGGCAAATAGCTCGTTAAGCCTCATGGCGGTATTGTAAACCTTCAGCATATTGGGCACTGTAACGCTCCCGGTGCCCCTGACTGCAATTGCCTTCAGGTTTTTTGAGCCCATCACCGCTCCCATGCCACCACGGCCGGCGGCGCGGATATCCAGCAGAATCATGGCAAAGGGCGTTTTTGCTTCCCCGGCTGGGCCGATGGTGGCGATGTGAATCTCTTCATCGCCGATTTCTCTCCGTATGATTTCCTGCGTCTTGAAGGGGTTCTTTCCCCAGAGATGGGAGGCATCCCTGATTTCCACGCGGTCATCATCAATCCACAGGTAAACCGGACGGTCAGCCCGTCCCTCAACGATAAGCCCATCATAGCCAGCAAACTTAAGCTCCGGTCCAAAATAACCGCCGAAAATGCTGTGGAAGAAAGAGTTAGTATAAGGTGATTTAGCACACACGGCGGCGCGTGAAGCCGCTGGAATCATTGTCCCGTTCAGTGGTCCGGTCATGAAGACCAGCTTATTCTGGGGTCCGAGAGGGTCAATTTTCGGCGGGAGCTCTTCATAGAGGATTCTGGCGGATAACCCGGCTCCCCCCACGAAGTCTCTCGCCCAGTCTTCTTTGAGCGGTTCCTTGCTGATGCGCTTGGCAGTCAGGTTCACCCTCAGCAACTGCCCGATATAGCCGCCATGTTTAAAGCTGTTTGCCACAGTTAACCTCCTCCAACTGGAAAGATAATAGCCACTTCATCTCCATCTTTAATGGTATGGTTCATGTCCACGGTAGACCTGATGAGGGTCTTGTTTAATGCGATGAGGAAAGGAACCATTTCCCCGGTCTCCGGGTCTAACAGCAGGTTCTTTAATGGTTTACCATAGCGCTCTAACAGCGCGGCAAAGAGTCCCTCCACCGTTTGTGCCCGGCCGACATCAACCTCAATTGTTTCTGCGCCGAGAACATCACGGATGACAGAAAAAGTTTTTACCTTCACCTTTGCCATAGTTGCTTCTACTGGCATACTGATTTCAGCCAGTCCTCCGCCATTTTCTTTGCGTCTGATACTTTAGGACGGGGCGGTTTAGCCTCCATCTCTTTCCACTCTATCGCTTTGGGCAGGCAGAACTGGACGCACGCCGGGTTGCCAAAGCAGTAATCACAATTCTCCAGAAGGATGGGCACCGGGATTTCAGGAATGCCAACGAGACGGACTTTGATTCTGGACTGCCTGGGATTGAAAACGCCGGTCTTCACGGCAGAGCATGCAAGCTCACACAGCTTGCATCCGGTACACCGTTCCATCTTCACCTCAATGTGCTTCTCCAATTTTGGCTTCCTCCTCAGGCTCTGTTATTGCAAGTTCAGCGTGCAACAGGTGGTTTGAGCAGGCACGCAGGCTCTCATGAATAATTGTAGCCCGTAACATTCTAAAAATCAAAAATTCATACGTTAGAAGGGTTCCTGCCTGTGCTGGGCGAAATCAAGGATGTTGAGGCGCAAAAGCTCTTTGCCATTCCAGCGGTCTATCTCCAAATTAAAGACTATGTCCAGCGGGGAAGCCACCTCAGCACAGTGATTGCCGAGCCCGAACGCTACCCCATCCCAGACGGAGTTATTCTGTCTCAGCTTAAGCCTGAGGTGATTATTGGTATTGCCCATGGTGCGGCATTGGACCACATCCACCCGGCGGGCGATGAAAGTGGGCGGAGGGTTTGCCTGGCCAAAAGGAGCAAGCTGTTGTGTTATCTGATAGGTATTGCCGCCAAGCTGGTGGAGCGTCAGCTCAGCATCAATATCAATTCTGGGCAAAAGTTCAATCCCGGCAAGCTGGGATGCCGCCAGTTCCGCCAGCATCGCCTCAAGGCGGGGCACGTTGCGGGTGGGGATGGTGAAGCCGGCTGCCTGTGAATGTCCGCCAAATTGGGTGAAGAGACTGTGGCAGCGGTTCAGATTGGCGATAATATCAAACTCCGGGATACTGCGGCAACTGCCGCTGCTCATTTTCTCTCCAAGCTCAATAACCACGCTCGGGCGGTAAAACTCTTCAGTCAGACGGTGCGCTACCAATCCTGCCACCCCGATGGGGAATTCTGCGCTGCTGACAAAAATGAGCGGTGCCATGCCTTTAGCCAGCACCTGTTCGCGTGCTTTAGCGAAGGTAGTGGCCGTCAGGCGTTTCCGCTCCTCATTTTTCTGTGCCAGGAGCTCTGCCAGTTTAGAGGCTTCAGTCAAGGATTCTGTCATCAGCAAACGGTAACTGCTCATGGCATGTTCCAGCCGTCCTGTGGCGTTCAGGTACGGCGAAATAATCCATGAAATATGCTCAGCAATAACGCTTCCGGCGGGAACATTTGCCTGGTTCAGGATTGCCCTGATGCCGGGGCGCGGTTTGACATTGATGAGTTTCAGTCCCTCAACGGCAAAAAAGCGGTTCTCTCCGGTAAGCGGGGACATGTCAGCAATCGTCCCCAGGGCGACAAGGTCAAGAAACTCATTGCCAGCGCTTTCCTTACCCAGGCTCTGAAATAACGCCTGGAGCAGCTTGAATGCCACGCCGGCTCCTGCCAGGTGGCGAAAGGGATATGAGGAGATATCCAGTTTGGGGTTGATATGAGCAAACGCCGGTGGAAGCTCAGGACCGGGGGTATGATGGTCAGTGATGATAACATCCATGCCCAGCTTCTGCGCCTGTTTTACTTCATCCTGGTTGGTGGTGCCGCAATCATTGGTGATGACAAGGCTGACGCCCTGTTTGGCGAGGTCCTGTAAGACTGCTTTGCGTAAGCCGTGCCCTTCTGTCTGGCGGTGGGGAATGTATGGGGTGACTTTACCGCCGATGCTCGCCAGACCGCTGACCAGCAGGGCGGTGCCGGTGATGCCGTCAGTGTCAAAATCGCCATAGACGGCGATGTGTTCCCCGGAGAGCAAAGCCCGGTATATCCTGGTAACCGCACGGTGCATGTCCGGGAAAAGAAACGGGTCATGTGAGAGGCTAATGTCAACAGACAAGAATGATTTGAACTGGCTGACTTCAGTGACACCCCGGTTGTAGAGAAGCTGTACCAGCAGTGGCGGCAGACCGGAGGCAGAAACCAGGTTCTTGTCAGATAGTGCCGGTTTTAACTGCCAGCGATTTCTCTTCAAATCTATGCCTCAGTGAACTGGCGCACGATGAGCACTGAGTTATGCCCACCAAAACCAAATGAATTTGAGAGAGCGGTCTTCACCTGCGCCCGCCGCGCCGTATTCGGCACATAGTCCAGGTCACATTCAGGGTCGGGATAGGTATAATTGATTGTGGGCGGAATAATACCGTTCAGGATGGTCAGGATGCAGATGGCGGCTTCAACTGCGCCCGCCGCGCCGATGAGGTGCCCCAGCATGGACTTGGTGGAGCTGACGGGCACGCGGTAGGCATAGTCGCCAAAGACGCTCTTGATGGCTTTTGTCTCCATCCGGTCATTGAGCAACGTGGAAGTGCCGTGGGCATTGATATAGTCAATAGCGGTTGGTTCAATACCGGCTTTCTTCAGGGCAACCCTCATGGCTTTTGAGGCGCCTTCACCGTTTTCCAGCGGCTGGGTAACATGATAAGAGTCTGCGGTGGCACCGTAGCCGATGACTTCCCCGAGGATACGGGCGCCCCGTTTCCGGGCGTGGTCAAGGCTCTCCATGACCATGACACAGGCGCCCTCGCTGATGACAAAGCCGTCCCGCTGAGCGTCAAAGGGGCGTGAAGCCTGCTGGGGGGCATCATTGCGGGTGGAGAGGGCTTTCAGGGCATTGAATGCGGAGACGCCGAGGGGATTGATGATGGCTTCCGTGCCCCCGGCAAGGATGACGCTGACATCACCGTGCCTGATGAGTTCAGATGCGGCACCGATGGCGTCTGAGCCGCTGGAGCAGGCGGAGGTGGTGCAGAAGTTCGGACCTTTAACGCCAAGCGTGATTGAAACTTGAGCGGCGGCAATATCCGCTATCATCATCGGCGCCAGAAAAGGGCTGATACGCGCGGGACCCTGCTCCACCAGGATTTTAGCCTGCTGGTAAAGTGTGGTGAGGCCCCCAATGCCGCTACCGATGATAACGCCGATATCGTCAGTATTGGTATGGTTTATTTCCAGTCCAGACTGCCTGATAGCTTCACGGCTCGCCGCCACAGCAACCTGTGCGAAGCGGTCCATGCGGTGGGCTTCCTTGCGGGTCATGTAGTTCAGTGGGTCAAAGCCTTTCAGTTCGCCGGCAAACTTGCTGTCATGCTGGGAGGCATCAAAGAGGGTGATATAGTCTATGCCTGATTTGCCGGCAATCAGGTTCGCCCAGGTGGTGGCAGTATCCAGCCCGAGCGGCGTGAGCATGCCAATACCAGTAACAACAACTCTATTTTGCTGACTGTTTGCCAATGTTGGTTCCTCCGTACATGTGCGCGTCTGACTGTGAAATCTGTTAGACAGTTTGACATTATTTTAACAGTAATGTCTGACCGTCTGCAACAATGTCTCTGCGCGCCCCGGTGAAGTCAAAACGCGGTAGTCTCATTCAATTGATAGAGATTGCTTTGTCGCTACGCTTTTGCAATGACAGGAAGATATAAATGCAAACAAGAACCTTTGACCGGTTTCAGGGCTGGAACGTATAATGCAATCATAAGCATGAATAGCAATAAAGAAGCCAAAGTCTATCTTGACACGCTCGGCTGTAAGCTGAACCAGGCAGAGACGGAAGCGCTGGCGAGGAAGCTTGCTGAGACGGGCTGGCGCATCGTCAGCTCAATTGAGGAGGCTGACGTCTATGTCCTTAATACCTGCACGGTTACTCATGTAGCCGATCGGAAGGCGCGGCAATTGTTAAGACAGGCGCATCGCGTCAATCCCGCCGCCATGGTCGTGGCGCTAGGCTGTTACGCTGTACGTGATGGGGAAAAGCTGGCTCGTATTGAGGGTGTAAGATTGGTGATTGGCAATGAGCAGAAGGACCGCCTGCCGGAATTTCTCAAAGAAGCAGGCTATCCTACCGCACTGCCACGTGAAAGTCCGCTAGCGGGTCGGACACGCACGTTTCTTAAGATTCAGGACGGGTGTCGCAATTACTGCGCCTACTGCATCGTCCCCTATGTGCGGAGAGAAGAAAAAAGCGTGCCTGCTGATGAGGTCATCGCCGGTGTCAAAAAACGGGTGGCGGAGGGATATCAGGAAATTGTGCTCACCGGGACGGAGGTGGGAACATACTGTCATGAAGGGAAGACCTTGAAGTGGTTGCTGGAGCAAATTTTGAAGGAGACGGACATTGCCCGGGTGAGGCTATCATCGCTTCAGCCTCAGGAGATTTCAAAAGAATTCATAAAATTATGGGAGGATGCCCGGCTTTGCCCCCACTTTCACCTCTCTCTGCAAAGCGGGAGCGATGGTGTGCTCAAGCGGATGAAACGCCGCTATACCACCGCCGATTATGCGCGCGCGGTCTCCCTCATCCGTGAGGTGGTGCCGGATGCCGCCGTTACGACCGATATCATCGTGGGGTTTCCGGGTGAGACTGACGCGGAGTTTGAGGGGAGTTATGCTTTCTGTGAGAAGATTGGCTTCTCCCGTATCCACGTTTTCTCATACTCACCGCGGCCCACCACCTGTGCCGCAGAAATGCCCGGTCAGGTGCCTGATAGGGTGAAGAAGGAGCGTAGCGACCGCATGCTGGCATTAGCTAAAGAGAGCGCCCGCCGTTTCCATGAAAAATTTCTGGGCAGGGAGATGGATGTCCTCTGGGAGAAGCAGGAAAACGGCGTCTGGTCAGGTTACACCGGAAACTACATAAAGGTGTATAGTAAGGGTGATGCAGACTTAACCAACAAGCTCACAAAGGTTAAGTTAGAGAAGGTGTGGATGGATGGGGTGGGGGGAGTATTACTTCTTCCTCAACCGGGTTTCTGAACTTGCAGAGGACCCTGGTATGGCAGAGACCGCAGAAAAAGCGTACTAGGTGCCCAGCTTGGTAGCCAAATCTTCAAAGTCAGTGGCAAATAAGTCAATCCAGGGCTCAGGGGTAGTCTCCACCTCGCGAGTTGGTCCGTATTCCAGCGGTCTGGGCACGAAGGCTGTCTTCATTCCCTGACCGTGCGCCGCTTTGAGGTCTGCCTTGTGTGCCGCCACGTGCATTATCTGGTCAGTTCTTAGCCCGAGCAAATCTGCCGCCATCAGGTAAGCCTCCGGGTCGGGTTTGTATCGTTTGGCGAGTTCAGCGGACAGAATGCAGTCCCACGGCAAGCCGGCATTTTTAGCCATGTTTGTCAGAAGTGCCATGTTGCCGTTTGAAAGCGTGGCAATGATATACCGCGTGCGGAGGCGGTTCAGCCCGGGGATGGCATCAGGCCAGGGCTTAAGCCTGTGCCACACCAGATTTAGACGGTATTTTTCTGCTTCACTTAACCCCGCGATGCCGAATTCTATCAGCAGGTTGTCAAGAACCATGCGGTGCAAAGTGTCAATTTTTGTCCAGGGCAGTTTCTTACTGCGGACGAGGTCCATAGACGAAAAATAACCTGCCCTCCAGGTGTCAGCAAATCGTGCCCAATCAATAGTCAGCCCTTTGGCTTTTCCTATCTCCTCTCCCTCGGCAATAATTGTCGTGCGCCAGTCAACCACCGTACCGAATACATCAAAGGTGAGAGCTTTTATTGAGGAAACATCCATTTTTTGCCCTCCTTCTGTTTCATACTTTCTTTCCTTTAGCTATCTGCAGACCCAGCACCACTGAGGTCTCAATCTGGCGCTCAGGTATGTCCCAGTAGGTCCTCAGCAGTTCGTCTTTAACCGGCTGTAATGTGAAGCCGTGCTTTTCGTAGAAAGCAACCGCCCAGCGGGCATCCGCCCACGTGCCGACGAGCAACCGTTTGGTTTTGGCCAGGCTTTTCAGGTACGCCAGCAATTGGCTGCCTATTCCTTTTTTCTGCCACTGCGGCAGGACATAAGCGTGGCGGATGAGGGTAACGTCTTTCACTGGCTCAAACCCCATCACTGCCACCAGTTCTCCCGCTTCCTCCCAGCCGTAGAAGGTCATCCGCGTCATCTCCCGCTTAAGCTCAACCATGGGCATGTATGGCTCATGGTAGCAGTCAGGCGGAATGACGCCCCGGTAGGCTTTCGCCGCCTTATTGATGATGGCATATATTCTGGGGATATCATCCGGGCAACACGGTCTAATCATACTGATTGGTAGTTTCAATTATACCATGCATATGATATAATAAAACGGTTTTTACATGAATGCCTGTTTGACTCATGTCAACCTTTAGTGATTCCCAGATGTATCTTAAAGATGCGTATAATTATGCGCAAGTAAGAAAGGAGAGTAATGGCGACACCGTTAGAAAAATGGGTTGACGATGTAGCAAAGCTGACCAAGCCGGACCGAATCTGGTGGTGTGACGGTTCTGATGAGGAAGCCCATAAAATCATGGAAATAGGGCTGAAAGAGGAAAAGATTGAAGGGAAACCGGTATTCTACGAGATAAACCAGAGTAAATGGCCCAATGCCTATCTCCACAGAAGCCATCCCACAGATGTGGCGCGGACTGAACACCTTACCTACGTATCTCATCCGGATAAAGAGACTGCCGGACCGAACAACAACTGGATGTCCCCGGAAGAGACAAAGAAGCTCATGACCAGGCTATCTGATGGCTGTATGCGCGGTAAGACGATGTATGTCCTGCCCTACGCCATGGGCAGTCATATTGATTCACCCTATACCAAGCTATGCGTCCAGCTGACTGACATCTCTTACGTGGCAATCAGCATGAGAATCATGACCATTCTGGGAAAGAAGGTTACGGAAAAAATTGGGAATTCTGAGAATTTTGTCAAGGGGATACACTCCGTAGGCGATTTTGACCCCAACAAGCGGTTTATCATGCACTTCCCGGATGAGGGGCTGGTGTGGAGCATCGGTTCCGGTTACGGGGGGAATGCCTTGCTGGGGAAGAAATGTTTCTCCCTGAGAATCGCCTCATGGCTCGGGCTGAAGGAAGGCTGGCTGGCGGAGCATATGGTGATTATGGGCATTGAGTCGCCGGATGGTGAAATCAACTACATATTGGCGGCGCTTCCCTCATACTGCGGAAAAACGAACCTGGCAATGCTTAAGCCCACTCTGCCGGGCTATAAAATCTGGACCCTGGGCGATGACATTGCCTGGATAAACGTGGGTCCGGACGGTCGCTTCTACGCTGTAAATCCGGAAAAAGGCTACTTTGGCGTGGCGCCGGGCACTTCTGAGAAAACGAACCCCACCATGCTCCAGACATTGAAGAACAATAAGTTTTATCCTACGCTTTATTCTAATACGGCACTGGACGTTGATAATAGGGAGCCCTGGTGGGAAGACTTGACGGAGACGCCTCCGTTGCATGTAGAGGACTGGCAGGGTAATCCCTGGCACCCGTCCTCTGGGACTAAAGCCGCCCATCCTAACGCTCGCTTCACGTGCTCAATCTATAATACGCGTAACCTATCTCCTGAGTTTGACAATCCGAAAGGTGTCCCCATTTCTGCCATCATCGTCGGCGGCAGAAGGTCGGATACCATCCCTCTGGTGGTAGAATCACGTAACTGGGTTCACGGGGTGTTCCTCGGCGCTCGGAATGGCTCTGAGACCACGGCGGCGGCGACGCAGAAAGTGGGCGTCCTCAGAAGAGACCCCATGGCGATGCTCCCGTTCACCGGGTATAACATGGGTGATTATCTTGGGCACTGGATTAACATCCGGGCAAAAGCGAAAAACGCCCCCAGAATTTTCTCCGTTAACTGGTTCCGTCTGGATGAAAACGGCAAGTTCCTCTGGCCCGGGTTCGGGGAGAATATACGGGTCTTGAAATGGATGATTGACCGGGTCAAAGGCAAAGCCTCAGCAAAAGAGACGCCCATAGGTTTGATACCAAACTATGAGGACTTCCCGCTGGAGGGGCTGGACCTGCCCAGAGAAAAGTTTGATAAGCTCTTCGCCATCAACAAGGCTGAATGGGAAAAAGAGACGGCGGAAATTGAGCAGTTCTTCAAGAAGTTTGGCTCCAGGATGCCGCAGGAGATGTGGGACGAGCTCAATGCTCTCAAAAGCAAACTGGGCATCGGCAAATAGCAGTGGCGCGCCTGGAGGGATTCGAACCCACGACCACCGGTTCCGAAGACCGATGCTCTGTCCGCTGAGCTACAGGCGCATGAAGCTAATTTTCAGTCCTTCGTCAGTGTTATGTCCAGTTTTGGCGACAAATTGGCGACATTTTCCTTTGCCATGTGCTCATTATACCTTGTGGTGAAAGCCTGGTCAAAGCGAGCCGCGGCGGCTTCCTGGAGCCCGGGCGTAACATGGCTGTAAATATCGAGGGTTACCTGGATGCTGGCGTGGCCGAGCCTTTCCTGGACTACTTTCGGATGAGTGCCTTGCTTGAGCATAAGAGTGGCATGGGTGTGACGCGCATCGTGAAGTCGTATCGGTCTCAGGCCAGTCCGTCTGACAAGCTTGACCCAGGCATGAGTCACACTGCCGGGGAGTAGGGGACTGCCGTCAACATGACTGAATACCAGGTCGTCCTCTTTGAGCGGTATCCCCAGCATGGACCGCTCCAGCGACTGTTTTTCCCAGTGCTCTCTCAGGACCGAAACTGTTAGCGGGGACAGGGCAACCATACGCCGTCCTTTGACCGACTTTGGTTGTCTGATAACCACCCGTCCACCTTTCGCGACGTGAAGACTCCGGGTAACGCAAAGCTGGCAGAGCAACAAATCAATGTCGCACCAGCGAAGTGCCAGTGCCTCGGACCTTCTTAAACCGGTAAATAAGAGGGTGTGGAAGAGAGCGAAGTATCGCGTCGACCTAGCCGCCTGAAGAAAAGTAGCGATTTCATCCTCATTCCACGTCTGCATCTCGGGCTGTTGCGCAGGTGGTGGCGTAACCGCGTCAGCCGTGTTTCTCAGTAGGAGCCCCCATCCTACTGCTGTCTGCAGGGCCTTGTGTAAGACCATGTGGTGATGCCTGACCGTTTGAGCACTTAGCCCGCTCGCCAGCCTCTCAGAATAGTAATGCTGCAGGTGCTCCGGTTTCAATCCAGCCAATTTGATATTGCCCAGACAAGGAAAGAGGTAACGACGGCAGATGTGTTCATAGCCCTCGCTGGTCTTAGGACTGAGGCTTGCCTGCACATAATCCTTAAGCCACCTCTCTAGGTACTCCTTTACTGTAAGGCGCTCGACCGGTGGGCTGTAGCCCTTCTCTAGGCTGGCGACCAACTCGTGAAGTCTGCGCTGTGCATCACGCTTAGCACCGCGAACGGTTTCAAAAATCCTCTTGCGCTTACCACCAGGACTGGCGCCGGCATCAACGGTGATTTGCCACGAATTCTGTCCTCTTTTACGAATGTATCCTTTCACCTTGCGCCTCCTCTAATTTCTTGGTATCGCTTGATTATTGAGCCTCTCATTGCTGACCCCTTCCTTCTCGTCCCAATTTGTCGCGGTGTGCCCTATACCCATCAACTATACGGTCAAAGCTTTCACGCCCAATCTGTGCCTCCCAGTAAGCTAACATTGCCATCCAACCGGCATCGGAAAAATCTATGCCATGCTTCTCCCGCAGCTGCGCCCACAGCGGCATTATTTCACCCATCATCTTCGCCTGTGCAAGTGGTTTAGCAAAATCGGCAGCCTCCTCCACGATCTTTGCAATGTATTTTGCCCCAGTTGGGTCATCAGTCGTGCCTTGATAGTCCTCAAACCACTTCTGCATCTGCCGAATACTCGGCATTACACCAAACTTTTGACTGATTGCAACCTGAATTTCCTTCCACCTCTTCTTTTGATAGCGCATAGTAATAGCTTCAGCTCTTACTTCATACCGATATCCATCCCTCATCTGGCACCTCCTTTGATGAATTTAAAAGAATTTATCGTAGCCAATTACCACGCAAACACTTGACAAAGGCCGAGCGCCGGGTTTATACTCGTAATCAATATGATGTTTTTGGAGAACATAAACGTACCTTAATTTCATATTTGCCACATATTATAGCACACCTAGTCAAGGAGGGCAATAACATGCAGACAGCAGCAAGGACAATATTTTTGAAGCCGTGGAAGGTCGGGCCATACTCTCGGGCGATGACGGTACCGGGGTGGTGGTTGAGGCTCAATGACTTCCCTGAAGAGCTTGAGGTTACCTTCACGCTGGGAGAGATAGTCGTACGCCCCAAACCTAGGCAGGAGCATAAGGATGAACGGGAGAGGAAAAAATAACGGGGTATTGGTCCTGACGCCCGAGGAGGCGCGGAGAATCCTCCGCTGTTCTAGGTCGGTACTGTATTCGGGACTCAAAAATGGGGCGATACCCTGCATTCATCTAGGTCCCAGAAAGGTAATTATTCCGCGATTGAAGCTGTTGGCAATGTTGGGCGCTGATGAGGAGGCGCAGCATGGAAATTCAGAATCCCCCTGCAACCGGGGCACTTAATAGATAAAAGAAGCCCCGGGGCTGAATCCAGGGCTTCACGGAAGAAAGGGTGAGACCGATGGCACACTCTACTGTTGTAAATAATACTCCAGCAGAGCATGGAAGTCAAGCCGACTCCTACAGGTGTCCGCAGTGCGGGTCTAGCCGCATAGGGACGGGGTATCCAGACATTGAGTGTCATGCCTGCGGCTGGAGTGAGCCACTGATTGACTTCCCGATTTCTTGGGACTGGCACCGGTATTACTGCCGTGAATACGGACTGCCTGACCCCGGCCCCTGTGAGCCTCTCGAATATACATTGGGAGAGTTACACGCCCGCCTAGCCAGTATCGAAGAAAAGCTAGCCTGCCTCTCGGAACAAGAGCGGCGCCGCCTCGGGTTGAAAGCTATCTGGGAGGAGGTAAAGCAGCTTCGCTTGGGCCTCCGGCATACTCAAAAACTGATTCCCCGGAAGCCCGCCGGAATGAAGAGAAGTTCTCTTAAAGCAAAAAAAACGAGGGGTTTTGTTATCGATGAGCGTGCCGAAAGTTAGTTTGGTAGCCGGAGTCTACAACTTCCACTGGAAGGAAGAATATCTCAATATAAGAGTTGAGAAGCTGCACCAGCATAAGTCTGGCTATGTCACCGGCGAGGTAACCATTACCACCAGCGCGCCAGGCTATAACCCGCACCTATTTCAAGCCCAATACAACCTCTCCTCACTCAGAGCGCGGACCGACCTGGTGAAACTTA
>DAOTYE010000029.1:0-45822 GCA_034434915.1 Dehalococcoidales bacterium | reverse complement strand
GGGATTTTTGGTGCCCCGCCACTCGTTTCCCATCGTTTCCCACTCGTTTACCGGTAACGGCTCACGCTCAATTTGACCCCCGTCACGAAGCTCGTTTCCGCAAATAAAAAAATCGCCAAAAAACGAAAAAACGAGTCCCTGCCTTGAACTGACTCCTGTTTCAGTGTATCATTATTGCCATATTACCATGTGAGTTCGTTCTGGAGAGAGTTCATGGCTGGTAAGAACTATGACATTAAAGACCCCTCCCTGGCGGAGATGGGCAGGCAGAGGATTGAGTGGGCTTCCCGCGAGATGCCCGTGGTCAGGCTCATCCGTGAACGCTTCGCCAAAGAGAAACCTCTTAAAGGTGTGCGTGTCTCCGCCTGCCTTCACGTCACCACTGAGACCGCCAATCTCGCCCTCGCCCTGAAAGACGCCGGCGCTCAGCTGGTGCTCTGCGCCTCCAATCCCCTCAGCACCCAGGACGATGTCGCCGCCGCCCTGGTTGACTTCGGCATTCCCACCAACGCCATCAAAGGCGAAGACGATAAGACCTACTACAGGCATATCAATACCGCCCTTGACAATCAGCCTCAGCTCACCGTTGATGACGGTGCCGACCTTGTCACCACCCTGCACACCAGGCGCCGCGACCTGCTCAAGAACGTCATCGGTGGCACTGAGGAGACCACCACCGGCGTCATCCGCCTGCGTAGCATGGAAAAAGCCGGCAAGCTCAGCTATCCCATCATCGCCGTGAACGATGCCAAGACCAAGTTCCTCTTTGACAACCGCTATGGCACTGGGCAGAGCACCCTTGACGGCATCACCCGCGCCACCAATGTCCTCTGGGCGGGAAAGAAGGTGGTGGTCTGCGGCTACGGCTGGTGCGGGCACGGCATCGCCCTGCGGGCAAGAGGCATGGGCGCTCATGTCATCATCGCTGAGGTGGAGCCGGTGCGCGCCCTGGAAGCGGTCATGGACGGCTTTTCCGTCATGCCACTGAAAGAAGCCGCCGCCATCGGCGATATTTTCATCACCGTCACCGGCGATAAAAACGTCATTGACCGAGCCCATTTCAGGGTCATGAAAGACGGCGCCATCCTGGCAAACAGCGGGCACTTCAATGTGGAAATCAATATCCCGGCGCTGGAAAAGCTGGCGAAAGGCAAGCGCCGCATCCGCTCTTACGTTGATGAATACACGCTGGCGGACGGTCGGCGCATCTACCTGCTGGGGGAGGGGAGGCTTATCAACCTCGCCGCCGCGGAGGGACACCCGGCTTCCGTCATGGACATGAGCTTTGCCAACCAGGCGCTTTGTCTTGAGTACCTGGCTCAGAACCGTGGTAAGCTGAAGCAGGCAGTATATTCTGTGCCTGAGGACATTGACCAAGAGGTGGCGCGACTCAAACTAAACGCCATGGGCATCGCCATTGACAAGCTCACTCCGGAGCAGAAGAAATACCTTACCAGCTGGGAAGAGGGGACATAGGCACCCAGGGTTGTGGGTGGCGAGGTCAGATTATACCTGGCATGAGCAGTTCCAAACATAAAGTAGTCACCACCAGTTGCTATTACGATTGCGGTGGACGCTGTCTGCTGAAAGTGCATGTTGAAAATGGCAGAATCACCCGCATTGATACAGATGAAGCTCACAAGCCTCCGCTGAAAGCCTGCCCCAGAGGGCAGGCTCAAAAAGATGTCGTCTATGCGGAAGACCGCCTGAAACAGCCACTGCGCCGGATGGGTGAGCGGGGGAGCGGTAAGTTTAAGATAATCTCATGGGATGAAGCGCTGGACACAATTGCCACAGAGCTGAAACGAGTAAAAGATCGCTATGGTCCCGCCGCCATCTTTCTCATGGACCATTTCGGCTCGGTCAGCCCACTGCACGGCGCCAAGAAAGCCCCGCGCCGCTTTTTCTCCATGTTTGGTGGGTGCACCACCTGGTGGGGCAGTGCTTCCAATGAGGCGGCGGTGTTTTCTGGTCTAGCCACCTTTGGCACGGACTATAATGGCGCCAGCCGGGACAATTTTCTTCACTCTAAACTGATTATCATGTGGGGCTGGAATCCCATCGTTACTCGCTTCGGGACTGAGACCGGCTATTACCTCGCTGAAGCCAAGAAAAAGGGGACCAGGTTCATATCGGTTGACCCCAGATATACCATCTCGGCAAAAGCTCTGGCAGACCAGTGGATACCCATAAGGCCTGGCACTGATACCGCTATGCTCATCGCCATGGCATACGTGATGATTGCTGAAGACCTCTATGACCATCGCTTTATAGAGACCTATACCATTGGCTTTGAGCCGTTTAGAGACTATGTGCTGGGCAAAGAGGACGGCATACCCAAAACTCCTGCCTGGGCGGAAGCCATCACTGGAGTTCCCGCGGTGACAATCGCTCAACTTGCCAGAGAGTATGCCACCACCAAGCCAGCAATCCTCTACGCCAGCTGGGCTCCGGGCAGGACTGCCTTTGGGGAGCAGTACCATCGTGCGGCAAGCACCCTCGCGGCAATGACGGGCAATATCGGCATCACCGGGGGGTATGCCGCTGGCGGGACGGGGCGTGTCCCGCAGGGCTATCTGGGCAAAACATTGCCGGTGCCGGAAGATAATTTTCACACCATTAATATCACCAGGGTCTTTGATGCTCTCCTGAAAGGGAAGTCCGGCGGCTATCCGGCTGATTTCAAACTACTCTATATTGTGGGATGTAACATGATGAGCCAGCTATTGAATATCAACAAGGGGGTAGAGGCTCTGAAAAAGCCGGATTTCATTGTGGCGCATGAGCGTTTTCTCACTCCCACTGCTTGCTACGCTGATATTATTCTGCCGGTCACCACGGTACTGGAGCAGGAGGACATCGCCCAGCCGTGGCTCGGCGGCTCTTACTTCATTTACATGAACAAGGTCATAGACCCGGTGCCCAATACAAAGTCTGATTTAGCCATCTTCACTGAGCTTGCCGCCCGCCTGGGTATGCCTGATTTTAATACCAAAACTGATGAAGAGTGGCTGAGAGAGTTTGCCGCCGCCACCCCCTCTCTCCCGGACTATGATACGTTCAAGCGTGATGGTGTTCACCGCATTAAACTGGAACAGCCGTGGGTGGCTTTCAGGGAGCAAATCGCTGACCCGGCGCATAATCCTTTCCCTACCCCTTCCGGTAAGATTGAGATATACAGCCGGAAGATTGCCGGCATGAACCATCCTCTGATACCTCCCATTCCCAAATATATTGAGGCGTGGGAAGGCCATACTGACCCGCTCAGGGAGAAATACCCCTTGCAACTGGTCAGTCCCCACGCCAGGGTGAGGGTCAATTCCTCACTGTACAATATTCCCCGCCTGAAAGCCATGGCGGATGATGATATCTGGCTGAACCCTGCTGACGCGAAGTCACGCGGCATCAATCACGGGGACAAGGTGAGGGTGTATAATGAAAGAGGACAGCTCATTGTGAAAGCCAAAGTGACTGGGCTGATTATGCCGGGCGTTGCCAGCATTGATGCCGGTGTCTGGTTTCAGCCTGACCGCAAAGGCGTGGACACCGGCGGCTGTGTCAATGTGCTGACGCGTGATGAAGCATCTGCGGGAGGCGCCTTCGCCTGCAATAGCTGTTTGGTCCAGGTAGAGAAAGCAGACTAATGCTGTCTGTGATAAAATTTAGTGCAATGAAAGGGAGAAATAGTATGAACAATTTCTTTACCTCGCCTTGCTACATGTTTACTTCAGAATCTGTTTGTGAAGGACACCCGGACAAGATATGCGACCAGGTAGCAGATGCCATTCTGGACGCAATTATACAAGATGACCCCGTGGCACGCGTTGCCTGCGAGGTAGCGGTGACCAATGGTCTGCTGATGGTCATGGGCGAGATTACCACGAAGACCTATGTGGAAATTCCAAAGGTCGCCCGGGAGCTCATCCGGGACATCGGCTACGTGAAGCCGGAGTATGGGTTTGAATACCGCACCTGCGGCGTCATCGTCTCAATCAACCAGCAATCGCCAGACATCTCACTGGGCGTCAGCAAGTCGCAGGAAGCCAAGAAGGGCTCAAAAGACCCGCTGGACGAGCTCGGCGCCGGCGACCAGGGCATGATGGTGGGCTTTGCCTGCAATGAGACTCCAGAGCTCATGCCCCTGACCATTTCCCTCTCCCACAAGCTGACACGCCGTCTCGCTGAAGTCCGGAAAAAGGGTATTATCCCTTACCTGCGACCGGACGGCAAGTCTCAGGTGACGGTCATCTATGAGAATGGGGTGCCCAGGCGGGTAAGTTCGGTGGTCATCGGTGCTCAGCATGATGACCGATTCAATGGCAGAAAGCTGAGTTCAAAGAGAATAGCAGATGATATTATTGAGTCTGTCATCAAGCCGGTGGTACCTGCGGAGTATCTGGACAAGGACACCAGATACTTCGTCAACGCTACCGGACGCTTCGTCGTCGGTGGTCCGGTCTCTGATACCGGCTGCACCGGGCGCAAAATCCTTGTGGATACCTATGGCGGGGTGGCGAGGCATGGCGGAGGCTCTTTCTCCGGCAAGGACCCCACTAAGGTTGACCGCTCCGGTGCTTACATGGCACGCTATATCGCCAAGAATATGGTTGCCGCCGGGCTGGCAGACAGGCTGGAAGTGCAGGTAGCCTATGTCATCGGCGTGGCGCATCCCACCTCCGTTTCCGTAGAAGCCTTTGGCACGGAGAAAATCAGCTGCGACAAGATTGTCCAGTTGATTAACAGGCACTTTGACCTCAGACCTAAGGCAATCATTGAGCATCTTAAGCTGAGGAGACCAATTTATCGTCAGACCGCTTCCTTCGGGCACTTCGGGCGGACGGATATTGACCTCCCCTGGGAGAAGACTGATAAGGCAGACATCCTGAGGAAAGAAGCGTTCGGGAAGTAATCAGCAAATGTCCCAATGCTGGAAAGTCAAAGAGGGCGTTAGCCCCTCTTAAAAATCTATTCTCCTCTCAGGAGAGGGGAATTAAGGGGGGTGAGGTTATGAACAACCCCATTAAATTCGGCACGGATGGCTGGCGGGCAATCATTGCGGAAGACTTTACCTTTGATAATGTCCGCGCCTGCGCCCAGGGCGTAGCAGGCTATCTCAAGCAGTCCGGTCTGGCTGAGCGCGGCATTCTCATTGGCTATGACACTCGGTTTGCCTCGGAGGACTTCGCCGCCGCCGCCGCAGAAGTCACCGCCGGGAATGGCATTAAAGCCTACCTCTGCACAAAAAATGCGCCCACTCCCGTGGTGAGCTACGGTGTCATCGCTCAAAAAGCCGGCGGTGCCATCATCATCACGGCAAGCCACAACCCGGGGAAATGGAACGGTTTCAAGTATAAAACCCAGGACGGCGCCAGCGCTCCAAGTGAGGTTATCACACCCATAGAGAAGTTCACCACAGAGGCGCAGACGACGGGCAAAATCAACCGCTTGCCGCTCACGAAAGCAATCGCACAAAAGCTGGTTGAGATGACAGATTTCACCCCGGTATATCTGGAGCACATTGCTAAGCTCGTTGACATACCTCGCCTGCAGAAAGCCGGTCTCAGGATAATTATTGATTCCATGTACGGCGCCGGCGCAGGCTATTTGAAGTCTCTCCTGAGCGGCGGCACAAACAGAATCACCGAACTGAATGCTGAGCGCAATCCTCTCTTCCCCGGTATCCAGCCGGAGCCAATCGCCCAAAATCTTAGGAAGCTCAGTGCTATGGTGAAACAGCAAAAGGCAGATGTGGGTCTGGCGACCGATGGCGATGCCGACCGCATGGGCGTCATTGACGAGAAGGGGAATTTCCTCACCCAGCTTCAGGTCTTTGCTCTGCTCGCCCTCTATCTGCTGGAGGTGAGAGGAGAGCGGGGGGCAATCGTCAAGACCATAACCAGCACCAGCATGCTCTACCGGCTGGGTGAGATTTTCAAGGTGCCCGTCTTTGAAACGGGGGTCGGGTTCAAATACGTGGCGCCAATTATGCTCAGAGAGAACGCTATCATTGGTGGGGAGGAGAGCGGTGGCTACGGCTTCCGCGGGCATGTGGCGGAGCGGGACGGCATCCTCGCCAACCTTTACTTTCTGGACTTCATGGTGCGGACCGGAAAGACACCTTCGCAGTTGCTTGAGTATCTTTATAGAAAGGTCGGTCCGCATTTTTATCAAAGGGTGGATGTGAAGTTCCCCGCCGAGCGGCGGCAGGCAATCCTGGACAATGTGCGCCAGCACCAGCCAAAAAACATTGACGGCGTGAAAGTGGCAAGGGTGGACATGACTGATGGTTTCCGTTTCATCCTTGAGGACAACACCTGGCTCCTCATCCGTTTTTCCGGCACAGAGCCACTGCTCAGGATTTATGTGGAAACAGACTCCACAGAGCGCCTGACAAGGCTTATTGACTTCTGCAAGAATTTAGCGGGAGTGTGAGCTGTCCACTCCCGCCTTGCCTGCCGGGGTTGACCGTTAAGACAGCCCGTAAAACTTGGGGCGCGTCTTGACTTCTTTGATGAAGTCTTCCACCACCTTGTCAAAGTCAGTGTACTCCGCCTTCCAGCCCCACTCCTTGCGGGCGTTAGTATCATCAAAGGCTTTCATTGTCTGACTGCGGAAGAACTCCATCGTCACTTTATCAGGCTTGTAAGTGATTTTGGCGTCCGGGATGAATTTCCTGATTGACATTTCCAGCTCTTTGGCGGTGCGTGCAGGGGAAACGCCGGCGATGTTATAGACCACTGTCTTGATGTTCTCTTTCGGTGCATAGTAGAGCATCTCAATAGCGCGGATGGCGTCTTTGAAATAAGTGACTGGCACCGCCGCATCCTCAGCGGCAAAGCACTCAAAAGGCTTGCCCAGCGCCGCATTCTCCACCATCCATGGGTAGAACTGGGTGACGGCGATGGTCTTCACCCCGGGACCCATGACGGCGCAGTAGCGCAAGGAGCGGAAATCAAGCCCGAACTTCCGGCGGTAGAACCTGCCCAGAAGCTCGCCGTAGAGCTTGCAGGAGCCATACATGGTGATGGGGCGCTGGAGAGTATCGTCGCCGATAACTTCACCAGTGCCGGAGCCATAGGTGGCGGCAGTGCTGGCGAAGACCACTTTCTCCACCCCGAAAAGTCGCGCCGCCTCAAAAACATAGAACGTGCCGCAGACATTGGTCTGGAACGCCGCCCAGGGATTCTCTTCTGATGGCAGGCTGAGCATAGAGCCCAGGTGAAAGATGCCGTGCACTTTATTGTCCTTCACGGCATTGAGCACTTCGTTCCAGACTTTGAGGTCGCCCTGTATCACCTTGACCTTATCTTTGATATCAGCGATGCGCTGGTGGGCGATGGCAATGTCAAACAGCACCACGTCTTCGCCTTTTTCCAGCAGTCTGCGCGCCAGTCCCACCCCGATAAACCCCGTCCCGCCGGTGATGAGTATGGACATTCTTTAATTCCTCCTTAGTACCGTCTATTCCTTTCTTATCTTATCATTTTGCCGGGTAGCCAGGTAATAATCTGCGGGAAGGCGATGCACAGCGCGATAGCTACCAGAATGCAGACGACAAAGGGAATAACGCCGCGGATAATATCCGCCATGGTGATGCCCAGCTCTGCAGGTGCCACTCCTTTCACGATAAAGATGGCATAGGCGAAGGGAGGCGTCATGAAAGAGGTCTGGAGATTGATACAGACCATCAGCCCGAACCAGAGCGGGTCAAACCCCAGCGTCTGTCCGATTGGGGTGATGATGGGCACCATGATGAAGACGATTCCCAGCCAGTCTATGAAGAAGCCGAGCAGGAATACCATGAACATGATGACCGCAAAGATTACCCAGTGCCCGCCCGGCATAGCGAGGAGCAACTCTGAAACCACATTGCCGCCGCCAATCCTGATGAATATGCCCACGAAAGCAAAGCTAAGCGATGAGATGAGAAATATCATGCCGCTGAGCTTCATGGTCTCTCTGGCTGAAGAGATAAGCACGTTAAGGCTGAATTTGCGATAGATGACCGCTAACAGGGTAGCGGCAAAGGCGCCCACGCCAGCCGCTTCAGTGGGCGCGGCAACACCCAGGTAGATAACACCCAGCACTGACATGACCAGAATCGCTGGCGGCATAAGCGAGGTAAGGAGCATCGCTGTCTTCTTTAAGAGCGGGATTTTCCTTTCTTCTATCGGCACCGGCGGACCGATTTCAGGTTCAATGGCGGCGCGCACCAGGATGTATGCGCAGTAGAGGGCGGACAGCAGAAAGCCGGGCATGAAAGCCCCCATGAAGAGTTTCCCCACGGAAAGCCCGGACATTGGTCCATAGACGACAAGCATGATGGAAGGCGGGATTAGAATACCCAAGGTGCCGCCGGCACACACTGCGCCACAGGCTAAACCCTTATTGTAGCCGCGTTTTACCATGGATGGTATAGCAACCATGGCGAGCATGGTGACGGAGGCGGCGATAATGCCCACGCAGGCTGCCATGACGGTGCCCACCAGCACGGTCACCAGCGCCAGCCCACCCCTGAGACCGCCGAGCCACAGGTATAACGCGTTATACAGGCTTTCCGCAATGCCAGAGCGCTCCAGCATGGCACCCATGAAGACGAAGAGCGGGACAGCCAATAGGATATAGTTGGTTAAAATACTGAAGACACGGGTATAATACAAATCAAACGTTGCTTTTGGCCCGATGACAAGAATTCCCATGATGAGACCGAGTGCGCCAATCGGAAGCGCAAGAGGATAGCCAATCAGAATCCCGATGACTACCCCGCCCAGCATGATGAACGTGGCGATTTCCGGGCTGATTTCAATCATAGCTTCTATTCCTTACCAGCAGATAGACGTCGCGGATGAACTGCACCAGTCCCTGAAGTCCGAAGAGGACCAGCCCGATGAAAACCACCGTGCGCAGTGGGGCGATGGGGGGATACCAGTACGTTTCCACGGATTTTTCATTGATTTTCCAGGCGCGCGCCATCCAGGAGAAAGCCATGTAGCCCAGGAGGCTGATAAGGGGAAAGAACAGGATAAAAGTGCATACGGTATCAATGATGGCTTTTCCCCGTGCTGAGAGACGGGAGTAAATGAGGTCCACCCGGATGTGTGCCCGCTCGCGGTGAACATAAGCCCAGGACAAGGCGTACATGGCGGCACCAATCATGATTGAAGTCTCATACGCCCACATGGTAGGTGAATTCAGAGCGTAGCGCATGAAGACCTCGTAGGTCATAACGATGACGAGGATAACACTCAACCAGAGCACGATTTTCCCGCTCCACGTGCTTGTAGAGTCAATGAACCTTACGAACCTTTTCATGACTTTGAATTATACTCAATCCCCCTCGGGAGGGGTGCTCCCGAGGGGGACGCAGTGATTAGAGTCTGGGGAACCCTTCTCTCATCTTCTTCTGGAAGGTAGTTATTGAAGTATAGATTTCATTAAAGAGCGGGTTCTTGGCGGCTTCCTCTTTATAGAAGGTCTCCGCCTGCTTTACCATCTCATCTTCAATGTCTTTTGGAATCGGTGCGACCACACAGCCATAAGCTTTGTATTTTTCCAGAGCTTCAGTATCCATCTTGGTGATGAGGGCATAGTAACGCCACGCCTCGGCAAGAGCTTCATCTTCAATCAGGGCTCTGAGGTCATTAGTGAGCTTATTGTTCCAGACATTCTTGTTGAAGAGCCAGGCATGGTACTCTGACGGCTGGCGCACCGGGGAGATATAGATGTATTTGGCGACCTCATGCATTGCCATGGAGTAGTCAACGGCGGGAGAACTGAGCTGGAATGAGTCAATGACGCCGCGCTTCATGGCTTCATAGACCTCACCGCTTGCCATGGAGACCACGGCGGCACCCATCCTGGAGAACAGGACGCCATCATCACCCGCAGTGCGGATTTTCAGCCCCTTGATGTCAGCCACGGACTTGAGTGGTTTCGTCGTGCTGAGGAAGATTTCTGCAGAGCCTATCCAGCCAGGGACAAGGATGACGTTATAGTCCTGAACCATTTTTTGCGCAAGCTCTTTGCCGCCGCCCTGGAGGTGGTAGAGCATTTGCTCTACTGGAGATAGACCGGCTACGGTGAAAGTGAAGAGAGCCGCGGCGGGGAATTTGTCTTTCCAGTAAGCGAAGGCGGTCTGCGCGTAGTCAAGACTACCGCCATGAATGCCATCAAACTCTTTAGTTGCCGGGACAATACCGCCGGCGGGCTGAGGTTTTAATACCAGACGTCCCCCGCTGGCAAGGGTCACCCGCGCGCTGAACCTTTCAACCGATTTATACATTTCGCTTGCGGCGGCAGTGTGCCCCTGTCCGGTGAGCGTGATTGCCGCGGCGGGCTGGGCAGGTGTTGGGGAGGGCGTGGGTGCTGGGGCAGGAGCAGGTGCGGGTGCTGGTGCAGGCGTGGGCGCTGGAGCTGGCGCTGGAGCTGGTGCTGGGGCTGGCTTTGGCGCACAGCTTACAATAAAACTGCTGGAGATTAGCAATAGAACCACAGTTAGTATAAATAGTAGCTTTTTGCTCATTTTCCTCTCCTTTGCCTGAAATACTGTACTATTGTAATGTGCTCTCCGTGCTTAATGCTCTCACCTCCTTGTTTCGTATTCTCAAAACATAACTGTCGTCCGAGCAAATAGTTAGTTCATACTTATTATAGCGCTTCTGTCAATACCTGCGAATCAGATTCTAAGGCTGAGAAAATTTAACGAACCAAAAATATTTTGAATGATGGTATTGACAAAATGCAATCTTAAGCATATAATATATTATAAAAATTAATAGTTAAATTGATTTAATTAATAAAAAGAAGGGGTGAATGAAATGAAACCTAAAGACTGGCAGGAGCTCACCCGCCTCACCGGCGGCGCTCCCGTCATCGTGGAGCGGGTGCGGCTGGTGGATAGCGGCATCGCAGTTGAAGGTGCTTTTGAGCTCCCGCCTCTCGCCCGCCTCCCGGCAGAAGACCAGGTCTTCATCATGGCGTTCGTCCGCGCTGATGGGAGCATTAAAGAGATGGAGCGCGCCTTCGGCATCAGCTACCCCACGGTCAAAAATCGGCTGAGCCGCATCGCCGCGCAGTTCCAGATGGTGGAGACAGTTGCCGCAGTGCCACGGCAGGATGAAGTCATTGCCGCGCTGGAACGTGGTGAAATCACCGCACAGGAAGCGATTGAGAGGTTATCATCATGAAAAGGCCGCCTTATCTTTTGAAATTAAGGTTTCGGGATAGCCGCCACTCGTTCGGGCTGTGGCTTCCCCTCTTCATCCTGGGACCGGTATTCCTGGTGTTTTTGCTGGCGCTATGCCTGATTGTCTTGCCTTTCGTCTTCCTTTCGCTTCTTTTCACCTGGCGCTGGGGCTGGTGGCGCCCGGTCTTTCTCTCTGTGCCGGCGTTCTTGCGCATTGTGTGCTCACTGCCCGGTTTCAAAATTGACGTTCGGGATAATGGCAGACAATTTGCCATCATATTCTTTTAGTGAATTCTTTTAGTAAATGGAGGTACTTAGATGAGTGATAATCAGCGGAAAATCCTGGAGATGCTTGCGGAGGGCAAAATCAAAGTTGACGAGGCGCAACGCCTGCTTTCCCTAGTGGACTCCGGCAGAGGCAATAGTGTCGGCGCAGACAGCTCTGCTTCTAAATCTGCGCCGCGCTATCTCTACGTGGTGGTGGAGCCAAAGCCCGGCGCTTCATCAGAGCGCAAACACAGCCGCGTTAATGTCCGCGTCCCTTTCGGGTTGATTAAGGCAGGGATGAAACTGACCGCCCTTATGCCGGCGGAAGCGGCGGAAAAGGTGAATGCGGCAATGAGGGAAAAAGGCATGGACTTTGACCTGCGCCGGCTGAAATACGAGGACATTGAGGAGCTGATAATCGCCCTGCGTGACAGCCACATTAACGTGGACACAGACGACGAGACGGTAAGAGTCTACGCCGAATAAGAAGCCGCGCTAAAAGAAAACCCCCTCTCCATTTTTGTGGGGAGGGGGCAGGTGGCAACAGGTTGCAGTGGATTTAACGCTTGGTGTACTGCGGGGCTTTGCGGGCACGCTTGAGGCCGGCTTTCTTACGCTCCTTCACGCGCGGGTCGCGGGTGAGCAAGCCATGTTCGCGGAGGACAGGTTTGAAGTTTTCACTTACCTGAACCAGAGCCCGGGCAATGCCATGTGATATGGCACCGCTCTGCCCGCTGACGCCGCCGCCGGCGGTCTTCACTATGACATTATATTTGCCCATATTCTCAGTAACAATGAGCGGCTGAAGAATCGTTTTCTGGTGGTCAGTAGCTGGAAAGCGTTGCTCCAGCGGGTCGCCGTCAATAATGATGGTGCCATTTCCCGGGTTCAGCTTTACCTGTGCTACTGCGGTCTTTCTTCTTCCTGTACCATGAAAATACGTCTGCTTTGCCAAGTAAACATCCCCTCCTTACTTCTTCTCTTTCAGCTCGGGTTTCTCCGCTTTCTTTTCAGGCTGGTGGGGATAGGTATCACCAGCGTAGACCCTCAGCCTTGTTCTCATCACATTTCCGAGCCTGGTATGAGGTAACATACCATAAACGGCATGGGTGATGACCAGGGTGGGGTCTTTTTTCATCATATCTTCAAACGTGATGCTCTTCAGACCGCCATGAAACCCGGAATGGTGATAATAGACCTTATCCTTTGCCTTTTTGCCGGTAACCTGCACCTTAGCCGCATTGATGACAATCACCTTGTCGCCGATATCCACATTAGGGCTGTAAAGCGGCTTGTGCTTGCCCATGAGCATGCCGGCGACCTGTGAAGCCAGCCTGCCCAGGGTTTTACCCGCGGCATCAATGATGTGCTGCTCTCGCTTGATATCTTTTCTTTTCGTTGCGTAGGTCTTTACTTGCATATCTCCTCCAGAGGAATCGGGTAGCTTATCTTTATCAGGCACAGTCCGCAGGCTGGAGCAGTGGGTCCAGCGAGCCCGATTTTTTTCGCCTCCACAAGGCTCTGAAATTCCTCCGCCGTCATTTTGCCCAGCCCCACTTTGATGAGCGGTCCCACCGTGTTTCGTACCTGGTGCGGCAGAAATGAATTGGCGGTTATCCGGAAAGTGACTAGGTCTTCTTCTCTGCTGACTTCTGCCTGATAAACATTTTTGATTGTGCTCTTCACGTAAGGCTCAAGGCGGCTGATAAATGAGGTGAAGTCATGTTCTCCGATGAGCGCCTGACACGCCCGGTGCATTGCCTTATGGTTCAGTCTCTGTTTCACCTGGTGGGCAAACCGCTGTCTGAGCGGGGAGCGGGTGGGGCTATTGATGATAGCGTAGTGATACTCCCGGCTGACCGCATCCCGTCTGATGCTGAAAGAGTCCTTTATCCGGTACGCCTCTTTCACGGCGATGTCTTCAGGAAGGTAGTAGTTTAGACCCTTCACGAAGCTTGAGAGCGGTAGTGAAGAATTGGTATGGAAGCTCACCACCTGTCCCCTGGCGTGGACTCCAGCATCAGTCCTGCTTGCCGATAGTACCCTCCTCCTTTCTCCTGTTAGTTTCAGAATAGCTTCTTCTATTTCTGCCTGAATCGTTGGTGAGTTAGCCTGCCATTGAAATCCGGCATAGTTTGTGCCGTCATATTCCAGAACAAGCGCTATTTTCCTGCCTGCCATCAGGCTGACGGCTTTTCTCACCACGTGATTTTCAATGACTACTCCACGAGCGAAATCTGCACCATGGGCGCACCATCACCCCGCCTGGGTCCAATTTTGACGATGCGGGTATAGCCGCCCGGACGGTTGGCGTACCGCGTGGCAAGTTCAGAGAAGACCTTTTTCGCCACGTCTTCCTCAAAGATGAAGGTGAGCGCCTGCCGGAAAGCCGGCAATCCGCCTTTTTTGCCCAGGGTAATCATCTTCTCCGCCATGCCGCGGATTTCCTTTGCCTTTGGTTCCGTAGTGATGATTTTCTCATGTTTCAGGAGCTCCGTCACCAGACTGCGGTAAAGCGCCCGGCGCTCTCCTGATGGTCTATCAAATTTTCTACCTGCGATGTTATGTCTCATTTTGCTTACTCTGATTCTTCTGTATTTTCCTCAGCTTCCGACTCAGCCGTTTCAGCCTTATCTTTGCCGGGTTTTCTTTCCTTTTTAGGTTCCTCTTCCGGAGCCAGAGAGAGCCCCAGCACGCTGAGTTTCTCCTGTATCTCCTGGAATGATTTCTGCCCGAAGTTGCGCAGTTTGAGCAGGTCTTTTGGTTTCTTGCTGACGAGCTCACCCACCGTGGTAATGCCGCCGCGTCTGAGGCAGTTCATAGTCCTTACGGAAAGGTCAAGCTGTTCCACAGGCATATTGTACTTCTCATCAGGGATAGTGAGGCGGATAGCCTGCTCCTCTGCCCTTGTCTGGGAGACTTTAGCAAACTCAGCGAACGGTGTGAACTGCTCAATAAGTATGCCCGCTGCCTGGCTTACCGCATCAGCAGGGGACATGGTCCCATCAGTCCAGACTTCAAGGTAAAGACGTTCCTGATTGGCCTCTCTGCCTACCATGACGGGCTCAATGGTGAAATTTACCTTCTGCACCGGCGTGAAGATAGCGTCAATGGGGATGGTGCCGGCAGGAGTATGTTCTCCTGACTCCGCATTGCGGTATCCCTCACCAATTTCCACATCAAACTCAATGTAAAGCCTGGCGTCAGCAGAGTCCAGTGTGAGAAGGCACTGCTCAGGATTAACAATCTCAAAATCAGTGGTGGGCTTGATGTCCGCGGCGCAGATTTTACCCTCTCCCTGCGCTTCTAGCACCAGCTTACCGGGGCGCTTAGCGAGCGGTTTAATGCGTAGCGCCTTTACGTTGAGCAAGAACTCAGTGACATCTTCTTTGGCGTGGGGGATGGTAGTGAATTCATGGAGCACGCCGTCAATTTTCACCCGGGTCACTGCGGCACCGGGGAGATGGCTGAGCAGTACGCGACGCAAGGAGTTGCCTAAAGTGACGCCAAAACCCTTTTCCAGCGGCTCAATCTTGAACCGCTCGTAGTTCTCCGCACTCTCAACACTCTCAATTCTTGGAACCGCCAAATGGGACAAAGGATTCTACCTCCTTTTATCGCGAGTAATACTCAACAATCGCCTTTGCGTCAAATTTCACTTCAAGGTCGCCAGGGGTAGGCAAAGTAGCCACCTGTCCAATAAGGTTTTCCCGGTCCAGAGTCAGCCAGCCCGGGATGGTTTTGGACTGAATAGTCTGGACAACCTGCTTGTAGACCTCGGTCTTCTTGCTCCCTTCGCGCCAGCTTATCTTGTCCCCCTCTTTCACCAGGCGGGAGGGCACGTTGGTCTTGTGGTCGTTAAGCAAAAAATGTCCGTGGCGCACAAGCTGGCGGGCCTGTGCCCTTGATTCAGCAAAGCCGAGCCGGTAAACCACGTTGTCCAGTCTTCTCTCAAGAAGGACGATGAGGTTGTCACCGGTGACGCCGCCTTGCTGTTCTGCCATGTTGAAGAAACGGCGGAAGCTTCGCTCAAGGAGTCCATAGGTATAGCGGGCTTTCTGCTTTTCGCGCAATTGCAGTCCGCGGTCAGAGAGCTTGGGGCGCCGCCTGCCTGCATGCGGTCCCGGCACCTTGGGACGCTTATCAAAGGTGCATTTGGTGACGCACTTGATGCCTTTCAAGAAGAGCTTATCATCATTGCGCCGGCAAATGCGGCATACTGCTTCAATGTACCTAGCCATCTTTCCTCACTTTACACACGTCTCTTTTTCGGCGGGCGGCATCCATTGTGGGGGATGGGAGTGACATCTCTGATGCTGGTGATGTAAAGGCCTGAGCTCTGCAATGAACGAATTGCCGCCTCACGCCCACTGCCCGGACCCCGGACAAAGACGTCAACTTGCCTGAGACCGTACGCCTGTGCTTTTCTTACCGCATCTCTGGCTGCCATCTGGGCAGCATAAGGAGTGCCTTTGCGGGAGCCTTTGAAGCCGGCAGACCCGGCGCTGCCCCAGGAAAGGACGTTCCCTTCAGAGTCGGTGAGCGTGACGATGGTATTATTAAACGTGGATTGGATGTAAGCTCTGCCTATGGCAATTGCCTTACGTTCTTTCCGCTTGCCTCTGACTTTCTTTCTTTCTTTTTCCGCCATCTTGTATTATCTCCTTGCAACACTACTTCTTGGCGATACCGCGCTTCTGACCTCTGCCGGCAACCGTCTTGCGTGCGCCACGCCTGGTGCGGGCGTTGGTCCTGGTGCGCTGTCCCCGCACCGGCAAACTGCGGCGATGCCTCAGACCGCGGTAACTGCCGATTTCAATAAGCCGTTTGATATTGAAAGTGACTTCCTTTTTAAGGTCACCCTCCACCGTGTACTGCTTATCTATGATATCGCGGATGCGGTTGACCTCTTCTTCAGTAAGGTCACTTACCTTGGTTTCAGGCTTGATGTTAGCCTGGGCTAATACTTTCTTGCTGGTGGCTGGACCGATGCCGTAAATGTACTGTAAAGATACCCATACCTGTTTATTTCTGGGTATGTCCACTCCTGCGATACGCGCCATTTATGTCCTCCTCACTCCCGGCTAGCCTTGCCTCTGCTTATGCTTGGGGTTGGAACAAATCACCCGGACGACGCCACGTCGTTTCACGATTTTGCATTTCTCACACCTTGTTTTAACTGAAGCTTTTACTTTCATAGTGAGTCCTCGCGTTACTTAAGTCTATAAGTAATTCTGCCCCTGGAGAGGTCATAAGGAGACAGTTCAATAAGAACCTTGTCCCCGGGCAGGATTCTGATATAGTGCATTCTGATTTTACCTGATACGTGGGCAAGTACCATATGCCCATTGGGCAGTTCCACCCGGAACATGGCATTGGGCAGAGCCTCTTTCACTGTCCCCTCAACCTCAATAGTCTCCTTTTTAGGCATAGGTTTACCTGGTCAGCACCTCCGCGGCGCCATCAGTGATGGCGATGGTGTGTTCAAAGTGGGCGGACAAACTACCATCAGCCGTCCGCACCGTCCATCGGTCTTCATCAGTCTTAGTGCGCCAATCACCCATATTCAGCATTGGCTCCAATGCCAGCGTCATTCCTTTTTTTAACTCCGGTCCAGTGCCGGGCACGCCGAAGTTAGGCACCAGCGGGTCTTCATGCATCTCCCGCCCGATGCCATGACCAGTATATTCCCGTACCACGGAGTAGCCTTTCGTTTCCGCATATGCCTGTATTGCCGCGGAAATGTCACCCAGCCTGTTTCCAGCCCGTGCCGCATTAATGCCAGCCTCCAGGGCGCCTCTGGTGGCTTCAATAAGGCGCTCAGCTTCCGGGCTAATATCGCCGGCACCTGCGGTCACCGCGGCATCACCCTGATAGCCTTTATAAATCACGCCAAAGTCAAGGGAAACGATGTCTCCCTCACGGAGCACGCGCCTCCCCGGGATGCCGTGGACGATTTCATCATTCACGGACACGCAGACGCTCGCCGGATAGCCGCGGTAGCCTTTGAAAGAGGGCACCGCCCCGCGTTTTCTCGTCTCTCTTTCCGCTATGATATCCAGTTCCTTAGTCTCCATGCCGGGTCTGATTGCCTTTACCAGTATTTCCAGTACCTCCGCAGTAATCCTGCCTGCCTGACGCATGATGGCAATTTCTGCGTCAGTTTTGATAATAATGCCCATCTGTTTCTAGTTTTTGAGGGCGGACACGATTCTACGCGTCACCTCGCTAGCGTTTCCTTCCCCGTTAATTTCCCGCAATTTGCCCTGCTTTTCATAATAATCAATAAGCGGTGCAGTCTGCGCAAAGTAAACCTCAAGCCGCTTCTTAACCGTCTCTACCGTATCATCCGGGCGCTGGTAAAGCTCACCGCCGCACCGGTCACATTTACCCTTTACTTTTGGGGGCGAACTTATTATATGATAAACCGCCTGGCAATTGCGACAAATCCAGCGCCCGCTCAGCCTTTTCAGAAGCTCGTCTTCAGACACTTTTATATAGACTACCTTATCTATGGCTTTCTTCTGCTGTTTCAGGGTTTGGTCCAGCGCTTTTGCCTGTCCCAGTGTGCGCGGGAAACCATCCAGAATTGCTCCCTTCTGGCAATCCGGGGCGGCAATTCTGTCCAGCACCATCTGGGTGGTGATTTCATCTGGAACGAGCGCTCCCTTTTCCATGTAAGATTTAGCCTTAAGTCCCAGCTCTGTGCCTTTCTCCAGAGCCTGGCGGAACAGGTCACCGGATGCCACATGGACTAGTCCTGTTTCCTGTGCCAGAATGGCTGCCTGTGTCCCTTTGCCAGCTCCGGGAGCCCCCAGAAGTATAACGTACACCTCCTTATTCCCTACTTAATGAAGCCCTCATAACGTCTCATGACGAGCTGTGCTTCTAGCTGTTTCATCGTGTCCAGAATAACGCCGACCATGATAAGCAGTCCCAGACTGGAGAGTTGAATCACCTGAATGCCGGTAATCAGCTTGGCGAGGAAGGGCATCACGGCAACGAAAGCGAGGAACAGCGCGCCGCCCCAGGTGATGCGGTTGATGACCCCGTTCAAATACTGAGAGGTCGCCTTGCCGGGACGGATGCCCGGGATAAAGCCACCCTGTTTCTGCAACACGCCGGGCAAATCCTGCTGCTGGAAAATGACGCTGGTATAGAAGAAAGTGAAGGCGACAGACATCAGGAAATAAAGTCCCCAGTAGAAAAAGCCCAGCGGTAGTTCGGTATTGGGGTTAAACAGCTTCATGATGCTGTCAGCAAAATTCGGCTCAGCGGGGTTGGAAAAGTAGCTGGCAACAATGCCCGGGAAAAGGACGATTGACATGGCGAAGATGAGCGGTATCATGCCGGCGCTGTTTACCCTCAGCGGGATATGGGTGGAGCCAGCCTGGCGGTACATGCGCCCGCCTTTGAAAACACTGCGGGCATACTGCACCGGTATACGGCGGTGCGCCTCAGTGAAGATGATGATGACGGCAACCGTGGCGATGACGATGAGGATATAGACCACCAGTCCGGTGAAGTTCTCCCGCGCCAGAAAGCCCTGTCCCACAAGCTCCGGCAGGCGGGCAACGATGCCGCCGAAGATGATAATGGAGATGCCATTGCCAATGCCGATTTCCGTTATCAGCTCTCCCAGCCAGACCAGAAAGATGGTGCCGGCGATGAGGGAGAGGACCATGGCAATCATAGGCAGGGGAGCGAAACTGCTCACCACCCCCTCACGCTGGAGGTAGACCAGCTCGCCGTAGCCCTGAATGCCCGCCAATGGCACGGTCAGCCAGTGCGTAATCAGATTGATTTTATTTCTGCCGCCTTCGCCCTCACGGGAAATTTCCTGAAGACGGGGGATGACTGGCACCAGCAACATCATAATAATGGACGAGGTTATGTAAGGGTAAACGCCCATCGCCGCCACGCTCAGACGCCTCATGGCGCCGCCGCTGAACAGGTCAAGCATACCGAGCAGGGCGTTCCGTTCAAAGAGGTCCCGCAGAGCATCAAGGTCAACGCCGGGAAGAGGCACATGGGCAACAAAGCGGAAGATGACCAGGATGCCCAGAGTGAACAGGATGCGCCGTCTCAGGTCAGGCAGGCTGAAGGCATCAATCATTGCCTGAAGCAGTCTGGGCTTACTCTGACGGGGACGCATACTCAACCTCCTCAGCTTTACCGCCGGCCGCTTCTATCTTGGCTTTGGCGGTCGCTGAGAACTTGTGTGCTTTGACGGTGAGCTTATGTTTCAGCTCGCCACCTGCCAGAATTTTAATTGGCTGTTTGAGTGACTTGACCAATCCAGCTTCAGCCATTTTCTCTGGCGTGACCTGGCTTCCAGACCTGAAAACATTGAGCTTTTCCAGGTTGACCGGGGTGTATTCAGTCCGGAAGATATTGAAAAAGCCGCGTTTTTCCGGCAGTCTCTTAACTAAGGGCAGTTGGCCTCCCTCAAAGCCGGGGCGGACTTTCGTGCCGCCGGAGCGCACCTTCTGTCCTTTTGAGCCACGCGTGGAAAAAACGCCGTGACCGCTGCCAATTCCCCGCCCCACCCTTTTCCTTTCCTTTCTGGAGCCGGGTGGCGGAGAAAGGGTATCCTGTCTTATCACTTTACTACCTCCACCTTCACCAGGTGTCTTACTTTCTTGACCATGCCGCGGAGGGATGCGGAGTCTTCTTTCACCACGCTATGATTAAGCTTGTGTAGCCCGAGGGCATCAAGCGCCCTCCGCTGGTCCGCGGGGTGGCCGATTTCACTTTTTATCCAGGTAATCCGCAGTTTAGCCACTGGTTACAGTCTCCTCTGTTTGCGCTGTTTTGACGCCCTTACGCCGGTCAACCATGGCTTTGGGGTCAACCAGCAGGCTCAGGGCAAGCAATGTCGCCTTGGCGACATTGATATGGTTCTTAGTGCCCAGGGATTTGGTAAGGATGTCTTTAATGCCGGCGGCTTCAAGCACCGCACGCACACTGCTTCCGGCGATAACACCGGTGCCCGGCGCTGCTGGCTTAAGCATGACCCGCGCCGCGCCATATTTGGCGACAATCTGGTGGGGGATAGTCGTCCCGACAAGGGGTACCTTAATCAGGCTCTTGCGGGCGACAAGCCCGGCTTTGCTGATGGCTATTGGCACCTCGTTTGCTTTGCCCAATCCCAGCCCCACATGCCCCGCGCCGTCTCCGGTGGTCACCAGAGCGCTGAATCTCAGACGTTTACCACCTTTCATCACCTTGGCGACACGGTTGATGTAGATGAGCTTATCAGTGAGCGTTAGTTCAGTCGGGTCAATCTTACTGCGTACTTCTTCCATAAAGCCTGTCTCTCTTAAAATTTTAGTCCACCTTTACGGGCGGCTTCCGCCAGGGCTTTCACCCTGCCATGATATTGATAGCCGCCACGGTCAAAGACCACAGTAGTAACGCCTTTTTCCAGGGCTTTTTTTGCCAGTGCCTCTCCCACCACGCCCGCCTGTTCAGATTTTTTCTTGCCGTCCAGCTGTGCTTTAACATCGGCATCAAGGGTTGACGCCGCGGCTAGAGTCTGTCCTTTAGTGTCATCTATTACCTGCGCGTAAATATGGTTCAGACTGCGGAAAACGCACAGGCGCGGTCGGTCAGGGGTGCCCTTGATTTTCTCTCTAACGCGGATGTGCCTTCTTAAGCGTGCTTCACGACTATTGCTCTTCTTCATGGCTATTTCTTTCCTACCACTTTTCCAGCTTTACCGGGTTTAAGGCGGACATATTCACCCACATAGCGGATGCCTTTGCCCTTATAGGCGTCAGGGGGGCGGGTGGCTCTCAGTTTCGCCGCCATCAGACCCACTGCTTCCTTGTCCGCGCCAATCACTTTGATACGGTTAGCTCCCTCCAGGGTGAAGGTGAGCCCTTTTGGCGGGACCACTTCCACCGGATGGGAAAGTCCCAGGCGCATCACCAGCTTATCCCCGGCTTTCTCCGCACGGTAGCCCACGCCCACTATTTCCAGGCTTTTTTCAAACCCCTTGCTGACCCCTTCCACCATGTTGGCAAGGAGAGCCCGGGTTAACCCGTGCAGGGAGCGGTGCTCCTTGCTGTCACTGGGACGAGTCACGATGAGCTGGTTATCCTTGATGGTCACCGCCATCGCCGCGTCAAAGGTGCGGGTAAGCTCTCCTTTGGGACCGGTGATGGTAACCGTATTCCCGTTCACAATCGCCTTCACGTTTGGTGGTAGCGGTATTGGCAGTTTTCCAATTCTTGACATCTTAACTACTCCAAAGATGGTTTACCAGATATAACATAAAAGTTCCCCGCCGATGCCCATGCGCCACGCCTGTTTGCCCGTTTTTAAGCCTTTAGACGTGGAAAGGATGGCCACGCCGGCGCCACCGTACACTCGCGGGATTTCCTGCTTCTGTACGTACACCCTGAGACCGGGTTTACTGACCCTCTTCATGCCCATAATGAACGGCGTATTGTTCTCATATTTCAGGTGGACTTTTATCATACGGGAAGGCTTGTCTTTGAGTATTTCAAAGTCCTTGATGAAGCCTTCTTCCTTCAGGATTTTAGCAATGCCAATCTTCATCTTTGACGCCGGCACGAGTGTGGTGGCATGCCGCGCCATGGTGGCATTCCGTATTCTATTGAGCATATCAGCAATTGGGTCAATTACAACCATACTAGTTCCTCGGCTCTCTCTATTTTACCAGCTGGACTTCCTAACGCCGGGCAGTTGTCCACTGAGGGCAAGTCTGCGGAAGCAAATGCGGCAGACGCCGAATTTGCGCATGTAAGCCCGGGGGCGCCCGCAAAGCTTGCACCGGTTGTGCTGCTGGACCCGGTACTTGGCTGGTCGCTGGGATTTGACAATCTCTGATACTTTTGCCATCGTTTCCTAAACTCCGTTACTCCTTGGCGAAGGGCATACCCATAAGCTCAAGTAAAGCTTTGCCTTCCTCATCGCTCTTCGCCGTGGTGGCGATTGATATTTCTAACCCTCTGATTTTATCAATCTTTTCATATTCAATTTCGGGGAAGAAAGTTTGCTCCTTCAACCCCAAGCTGTAATTACCTCTCCCATCAAAGGAGTTTGGCGGGACTCCCTGAAATTCGCGGACGCGGGGCAGTACCGCATTCATAAGCTTATCCAGGAACTGGTACATGCGTTCGCCGCGCAGGGTGACCTTGATGCCGATGGGCATACCCTCTCTCAGCCGCCATACGGAGATTGATTTCCGCGAGCGAGTAATGACCGGGTGCTGGCCGGTGATGGTGGCGAGGTCATTTTCCGCCGCTTCAATCGCCTTGGCGTTGGTGATAGCTTCCCCCAGACCGATATTGAGCACCACCTTGGTCAGCTTGGGCGCCTGCATCACGTTCTTATATTTGAAGCGCTTTACCAGTGCCGGGATGACCTCTTTACGGTATTTATCCTGCAATCTAGACATGGTTAATCAATTACCTCTTTACACACGCGGCAGATTCTCACCTTTCTGCCATCTTCCAGGAAGCGGTATCCGATACGGGCAGGCTTATTGCATTTACTGCAGATAAGCATCACATTTGAGACGGGTAAGGGTGCCTCCAGCTCAATGATGCCCGCCTGCCTCACCTGACCCCTTGCCCGTGAGTGCTTTTTAATGAAGTTGACCCCTTCCACAATGATGCGGTTATCCTTGGGGTAGGCAAAACGCACCTTCCCCTTTTTACCCTTCTCTTTACCGGCAATCACCAGTACTGTATCATTTTTCCTGATTTTCATAGCTTGCTCTCACAATACCTCTGGTGCCAGCGAAATAATCTTGGTGAAGTTCTTCTCACGCAGTTCCCGCGCCACCGGACCGAAGATGCGGGTGCCTTTGGGATTGTTTTTGTCTGTCAGGATGACTGCCGCGTTCTCATCAAACCTGATGTATGAGCCATCCGGGCGACGGAACGGCTTGGCAATGCGCACAATAACCGCCCTCACTACCTCTCCCTTCTTCACCTGCCCGTTAGGTATAGCCTTTTTCACCGCGGCAACTATTACGTCACCAATGGTGGCATAGCGGCGCATACTCCCGCCCAGCACGGTGAAGCACATGATTTCCCTGGCACCGGTGTTATCAGCTACCTTTAGTCTGGTATAAATCTGAATCATTATCTTATACCCTACGTACTATGTTATTTCCTCTGGTTTGACTTCAGCTACCTCGCCCTTGGTAACTATCTCTGCAATGCGCCAGCGCTTCTCTTTAGAGAGGGGGCGGGTCTCCACCAGGCGCACTATGTCACCCGGTTTAGCCTGATTCTTTGCGTCATGGGCTTTTACCTTTTTTGTCCTCTTCAGCGCCTTGCGGTAGAGTGGGAAGAGCTTCATGGTATCCACCGCTACGATGGCGGTCTTATCCATCTTATGACTGATGACGCGCCCGATTCTGGTCTTCTGTTTCTTTTCCATAAGCTTACCTTATTCCCAGCTCTTTTTCTTTCAATATCGTCTGGAGCCGGGCGATGTTCTTTTTCACCCTGACAATCTCACGGTGATTTACCAGCTGTCTGGTCTCCAGGCGGAAGCGCAGGTTAAGGAGTTCCTGGCGGGCTTCATCCAGCTGTTTGGTCAAATCCTCTGGTTTTAAGGCTCTTAATTCATCAATCTTCACCGCGAGCTTTCCTCCTGCTTTTCAGAGCCAGCACCAGCGGCGATGGTGGTCTCCTTTGCTACGAACTTGGTGCGGATAGGCAATTTGTAAGACGCCAGGCGCATTGCCTCTTTGGCGGTCTTCTCTGTCACTCCTGCCATCTCAAAGAGGATTCTGCCCGTCTTGGTTGGGCAGACCCAGTGGTCTGGTGACCCTTTCCCACCGCCCATGCGGGTTTCCGCCGGCTTCTTGGTTACCGGTTTGTCCGGGAAAACGCGTATCCACACTTTGCCGCCGCGGCGGATGTAGCGAGTGATGGCACGGCGCGCCGCTTCAATCTGGGCGGCGGTAAGCCACGCTGACTCCAGCGCCTGCATGCCAAAATCGCCAAAGCTAATGACATTGCCTGACTGGGCTTTTCCTACACAGCGTCCGCGGTGCGCTTTTCGGTATTTAACACGCTTAGGTTGTAACATGGTTACTTGTCCTCTTTAGACTCTGTTGACTTTTTGCTCTTGCGGGCTGGCTTGGCTGGTTGCTCCTCGGCTAATGGAGCTTCGGCTTCTGCCTTTGCCTTTTTCTTTGCCTTAGGCTCAAGCGGCTTTTCCTCAACAGCCTCAGGTTTAGCCTCACTGGCTTTTGCCTCTGGCTGGGCTGGTTTCTCTTCTGCTACCGCAGGCACGGCTTCAGCTTTCTTCGCCCTCGGTCTGGCTGGTTTTTTCTTTGCTTCAGCCTTCTCTTCTTTAACCGCTTGCTCTGGCTTTTCCTCAGGTTCAGCCGCGGCGGTTGTTTTTGCCCTGCGGGGCGCCGGTTTGGCGGATGTCTCTTCCGCCGCAGGCATAAGCGCCTCCTTAATCAGTTGTGCCTCTTTGGCGCCCTCTGCTTTTACCAGTTCCGCCAGCTTTTCCGCTACCGGCGATGGCGTGCTGGGAACAGTTTCCGCGGCTTTGCTCACTGCGGCTTCTGACGGGACAGCCATTTCCGGTATCTTGGCTTCTGGCAGGATTTCACCTTTATATATCCAGACCTTGATGCCGATGCGTCCCATCTGGGTATGTGCTTCAGTGACGGCATAATCAATATCAGCGCGCATGGTTGCCAGAGGCACCCTTCCCTGGCTCATGGTCTGACGGCGGGCGATTTCAGCATCGCCCAGCCTGCCTGAGCAGTGGACTTTTACGCCCTTTGCGCCAGCCTGCATGGTGCGGAAGAGCGCCTGTTTCATAGCCCGGCGGTAGGCAATGCGCCGCTCAATCTGCTCAGCAACCGTCCGCGCCACGAGGAAGGCATCCAGCTCCGGCTGTCTGATTTCCTGGATATTGAGTCTTACTTTCTTGCCGAACATCTTTTCCAGATGGCTATTGAGTTCTTCCACTCTCTGCCCACCGCGTCCGATGACGATGCCCGGTCTGGCAGTGTGAATGGCAACGGTCACCTCTTTTGCCTGCCGCTCAATATCAATGCGCGAGACCGCAGCGTCAGCATACGCAGACCGGATAGCCTGCCTGATTTTGATGTCCTCATGCAGAGCTTCAGCATAATGCGGCCTTTCAGCGTACCACTTGGCTTGCCAGTCCTGAATAAAGCCGAGTCTGAACCCTATTGGATGAACCTTGCGTCCCAATTATCCCTCCTGGTCGGCAACGATTACTGTAATATGGCTTGACCCCTTCAATATGGGACCAGCCTGTCCACGGGCTTTCGCCCGGAATCTCTTCAGATGAGGTCCCTTGTCCACCAGAATGCGCGTGATTCTCAAATCTGATGGCGCCAGCTGGTAATTATTCTCTGCGTTTGACGCCGCTGATTTGATGACCTTGGCGATTGCGATGGCATTGGGGGTAGGGGTGAATTTGAGGATGTTCAAAGCCTCCTCCACCTTCTTGCCCCGTACCATGTTGGCAATCAGGCGCAATTTCTGGGCTGATATCCCGGTATCTTTAGCTACAGCTTTCACTTGCATAGTATCCTACCTGTTAGGCACCTTCTTTTTTCGGTGGTGCAGACGGTGCTCCGGCTGATGGTGATGGTCCCGCCGCCGCTGTAGGCGCCTTCTCCACTCTGGATGAATGCCCTCTGAAGATGCGGGTGGGGGCGAACTCACCCAGCCTGTGCCCCACCATGTTCTCCGTGATAAAGATGGGGACGTGTTTCCTGCCGTCATGCACGCCGATGGTTAAACCTACCATCTGTGGCAGAATGGTGGAAGCGCGCGACCAGGTCTTGATGACCGTCTTCTCGCCAGACTTAATCACTGCCTCCACTTTTTTCTGCAGTTTAACGTCAATAAACGGTCCTTTTTTAATTGACCTTGACATAGGTTACCCCTTTTACTTTCCTCTCCGCTTGACAATCAGTTTGTCTGAAGCCTTGGGTTTGCGGGTCTTCAGGCCATAAGCCACCTTGCCCCAAGGTGTCTTCGGGTTCGGGAAGCCGATAGGACACTTGTCTCTGCCGCCGCCATGTGGATGGTCGCGCGGAGACATGGCGCCGCCTCTGACGTCAGGACGCCATCCCATGAGACGTTTCCTTCCTGCCTTCCCGATGCTGATGTTCTGGTGCTCAATGTTGCCCACCTGCCCGATGGTCGCCATGCAGTCCCCGTGAATGCGGCGCATCTCACCGGAGGGCAGCCTGACCAGAACATAATCTCCTTCTCTGACCATAAGCTGGGCGGAGGTGCCAGCACTGCGCACAATCTGTCCGCCTCTGCCGATGGTCAGTTCAATATTATGGATGAACGTGCCGGTGGGGATGAGCTTCATGGGTAGCGCATTCCCCGGCTTAGGTTCTGCTTTTTCACCAGACATTACCGTGTCACCGACTTTGAGTTCCTGCGGCGCTAAAATATAGCGCTTCTCGCCGTCAGCGTAGTAGATGAGGGCGATACGGGCGGTACGGTTAGGGTCATATTCTATTGCCGCCACTCTGCCCGGAACATTAATTTTGTCCCTGCGGAAATCAATGATGCGCAGTTTACGCTTCGCTCCGCCGCCGCGGTGGCGGACGGTGATTTTGCCATGACTGCGCCCCGCCTTCTTTTTCAGCGGCAATACCAGGGACTTCTCCGGCTCATCTCTGGTGATTTCCTCAAAAGTGTAGCCGGTCATGCCCCGTCTGCCGGGAGAAGTGGGTTTGTAAATCTTAACTGCCATGTGTTCTTCCTTTACGCACTACACGCCTTCAAATAATTGTATCTTATCACCCTGTTTCAGGGTGACCACCGCTTTTTTCATTGGAGAGGTCTGAATCAGGCGTCTCCCTGCTCTTCTAGTTTTGCCCGGCACAGTAATCACGTTGACTTCCTTCACCGTCACTTTGAACGCCTTCTCCACCGCCTCTTTAATCTGAGGTTTATTGGCTTTCCTGGCTACCTCAAAGGCATACTTGTTCTGTGCCTGGAGGATGGTATTCTTTTCCGTGATAAGGGGGCGGCGCAGAATATCATTAGGCTGCATGTTTCACCTCTGACGCGTGTTTCTCCCCCCACAGCTCCTCTGCCTTGCGGACGGCGTCCACCGTCATCAAGAGCGTTTTGTGGGAGAGAAGGTCAACCACATTGAGCAAGCTGGCGGGCATGGTCTTGATTCCCTTCAGGTTCCGTGCTGATTTAATCACATTGTCCCCGGGCTGGGTATCAATCACCAGCGCTGAAGTAGCCACGCCCAGCGCACTCAAAATTTGCACCATCTGTTTTGTTTTAGGCTCATCCAGCTTGAGCTCTTTAAGCACTTTCAGTTCACCATCACTCGCTTTTGCGGAAAGGACACAGCGGATGGCAAGCTGGCGCATCTTCTTGGGCAGGTCCATGCTCCAGTCCTTGGGCTTGGGACCGCCGACCACGCCACCCTTGCGGCGCAGTGGTGAGCGCTTGCTGCCCATGCGCGCGTAGCCGGTGTGCTTCTGCCGGTAGAGCTTTTTACTGCTACCGTCAACCTCGCCGCGCGTTTTTGTTGACGCGTTGCCGTGGCGGGCGTTAGCTCGCTGGGCGACCATTACCTGGTGCACCACGCCCTCATTGAAGGGCACGGCGAAGACCTGGTCATTCACTTCAATATTCTCCACTACTTTACCAGCAAGGTCATATACTGGAATCTGCATGGCTTATTTCCCTTTTCCCGTTTTTTTCACAATGACTAAGCTGTCTTCTCCACCGGGCACCGCTCCTTTCACTAAGAGCAGGTTGCGAGCGGGGTCCGCCTGGATAACTTCAAGATTACGCACGGTGACTCTGTGGTTGCCCATGTGCCCCGCCATGCGGTATCCCGGGATAACGCGGGCAGGGCGGTCCGGACCAACTGACCCCGGCGCGCGCAGGCGGTCAGATTGACCGTGGGTCTTGGGTCCACCTTTGAAATGGTAGCGCTTGACCACGCCGGCGAACCCGCGGCCGCGTGAAGTGCCGGTGATATTGACCCTGTCACCCGGCTTGAACAGGCTGACATCTATCTTCTGTCCCACCTGGTAGGTCTCTTTCTCATCAGTGCGCACCTCTCTGAGGTGCTTGAACTGTCCCAGATTCTTAAGGTGACCTTTCTCCGCCGCGTTGAGCTTCTTAGCCGGTCCGAAGGCAAGCTGAATGGCATTATAGCCGTCTTTCTCTGCCGTTTTCACCTGGGCGACGACGCACGGTCCCGCTTCAATGGCGGTTACCGCGGTGACCTTGCCACCTTCTCCATAGACCTGGGTCATGCCCAGCTTTTTGCCGATAATACCCTGAACCATATCTTAATCCTTAAAGCTTAATATCAATTTCCACCCCGGAAGGCAGATTGAGCTTGGTGAGAGCTTCAATCGTCTTTGAGGTAGTCTCTATAATGTCAATAATGCGCTTGTGGGTCCTGATTTCAAATTGTTCCTGAGAGTCCTTATCAATGAAAGGGGAGCGGATAACGCTGAATTTCTGAATACGGGTGGGTAGAGGGATTGGTCCCGCCACCACTGCCCCGGTGCGCTCTACCGCATCCACAATCTGAGCCGCAGACTGGTCAACGAGCCTATGGTCAAAACCCTTGAGCTTGATGCGAATTTTCTGTTTAGCCATGTCTCTTTCCCACTATTCTTTCTGTAATTTGCGCTGTGATTTCTGCCGGGACCTCCTGATACTTGGAGAATTCCATGGTATAAGTAGCCCTGCCCTGGGTGATTGAGCGGAGGCTGGTGGCATAGCCGAAAGTCTCCGCCAGCGGTACCAGGGCGTGAATGGCATACATTTCACCCTGGGTATCTATCACGGTGATGTGCCCTCTGCGGGCGTTAATATCGCCGATGACATCACCGAGGAACTGTTCCGGCGTGACCACTTCCATCTTCATAATTGGTTCCAGCAGGACCGGCTTGCCCTTTTCCAGCCCCTGGCGCAGGGCGAGAGAGGCGGCAGTCTTGAAAGCCAGCTCAGACGAGTCAACCTCATGGTAGCTTCCGTCATAGAGCACTGCCTTAATGTCAACCACGGGATAGCCGGCAATAACGCCGGTTTCCATGGCTTCTCTCACGCCGGCTTCAATAGCAGGGACAAACGACCTGGGTATGGTGGCACCTTTCAGCTTCTCTTCAAACTTGAAGCCACTGCCGCGGGGCAGGGGTTCAAACTCAATGAGGACATGCCCATACTGGCCGTGTCCACCGCTCTGGCGGACAAACCTGCCTTCAGCCCGCGCCGGGAGGGTGATTGTCTCTTTGTAGGCTACCTGCGGCTGTCCCACTTTTGCCATGACGCCATGCTCCGTGGTCAGGCGGCTGACAATGACGTCAAGGTGAAGCTCGCCCATGCCTGAAATGACAGTCTGTCCCGTCTCTTGGTTATAGCTTACTTTAAAGGTGGGGTCTTCCTCTGTCAGCTTCTGGAGGGCTTCACCAAGCTTATCCTGGTCTGCCCGTGTCTTGGGCTCAATGGCGATGGAGACCACCGGCTCAGGGAAACGGATGGATTCAAGCAGTACCGGCTGGGTGGCATCACACAGGGTATCTCCAGTAAAGGTGTTCTTAAGTCCCAGGGTGGCGACAATTGACCCGGTATCGGCATAGGTAATCTCTTCACGGTGGTTGGCATGCATCAGGAGAAGCCGCCCGATGCGCTCTCTTTTGCCTCTGGTGGTATTGAGCACCTGGTCTCCCACCTCAATCCTGCCGGAATAAATACGGAAATAGACCAACCTGCCCACAAACGGGTCTGAGACTACTTTGAACGCCAGCGCGGCAAAAGGTGCCTCATCATCAACAGGGCAGGTGACATCTGCTCCCGTTTTAATATCAATTGCATGCACCGGCGGCATATCAAGGGGGGAGGGGAGATAGTCCAGCACGGCATCAAGCAGAAATTCAATGCCTTTGTTTCTAAAAGAACTGCCGCAGATAATAGGCACCCCCTTGTTAGCCAGGGTTACCCGCCTGAGCGACTGTTTAATCAGTTCGGGGGTGATTTCTTTTCCTTCAAGATAGGCTTCCATCATGGTGTCATCAGCATCAGCCAGCCGTTCAATGAGGAGGTGGCGGAATTCGCTGGCATCTGCTTTTTCAGACTCAGGAATAGGGATTTCTTTTGGTTCTGAATCCGGATTGCCGTCAAATTGCCAGGCTTTCATGCTGATAAGGTCAATCACGCCTGAGAAGCTCTCTTCACTGCCGAGCGGCAGTTGTACCGGCAGGGCGCGGGCGCTGAGCCGCTTTTCAATCATGGAGACGGTCCGCTTGAAGTTGGCACCCACTCTGTCCATCTTGTTGATGTAGCAGATGCGGGGGACGCCATAGCGGTGCGCCTGGCGCCAGACGGTCTCAGATTGTGCTTCCACCCCGGCGACGCCATCAAAAATAACCACGCCGCCATCAAGGACGCGCAGACTGCGCTCAACCTCAGCAGTGAAGTCCACGTGTCCCGGTGTGTCAATGATGTTGATGCGGTGGTCGCGCCAATAGGCGGTGGTGGCGGCGGCTTTGATGGTGATGCCCCGCTCCCGCTCCTGTTGCATGAAGTCCATGACCGTGGTGCCCTCATCTACATTGCCAATCTTGTACGTGCGTCCGGTGTAGTAGAGGATGCGCTCAGTGGTCGTGGTCTTCCCGGCATCAATATGAGCAATGATGCCGATGTTTCTCACTCGCTCTAAGGGATAGCTTCTCGGCACGACCTTTTCCTTTGATATTAGATTTTTAGCTTTAAAAGACGTAACGATTGGAAAAACCTCTTACCATCTATAGTGGGCAAAAGCTCGGTTTGCCTCTGCCATTTTATGCGTATCTTCCTTTTTCTTGATGGTGGTGCCCTGACCCTGGAAGGCATCCGCCAACTCTGCCGCCAGCCTCTCTCTCATCGGTTTACCTTTTCTGGCACGGGCTGAGTCAAGGAGCCATTGCAGTGCCAGGAAAAGGCCGCGCTCAGGCGGGACCTCCACCGGCACCTGGTAAGTGGCGCCGCCCACGCGGCGGGGTTTGACTTCCAGCAGGGGAGTGGCATTCTTTATTGCCTGTTCCAGAGCGGTAACCGCATCTTTATTTACCTGCTTGCTCAAAATTTCCAGTGCGTCATAGGTGATGCGCTCTGCGGTCTGCTTCTTGCCGCACTTCATTATCTTGTTAATCAGTTTAGCCACGATGACGCTATTGTACTTGGCGTCAGGCATGACTTCTCTCTTAACATTGACAGCTCGTCTTGCCATGGCTCACTCCTATGCTGAGGCGGGGGGTGCCGCAGGAGCAGATGCAGGCGCTTCTTCTGCCTTGCCACCTTTGCCAGCTTTTGCTCCATATTTGCTGCGACCCTGCTTGCGGTTAGCGACCCCGGTAGTATCCAGGGTGCCGCGGATGATATGATAACGGACGCCAGGCAGGTCTTTTACCCTGCCGCCGCGGATTAAGACCACTGAGTGCTCCTGCAGTTCATGTCCCTCTCCCGGAATATATGCGGTGACCTCAATGCCATTGGAGAGGCGCACTCTGGCTATTTTGCGCAGACCGGAGTTCGGCTTTTTGGGCGTCATTGTTCTCACCTGAGTGCAGACGCCGCGTTTCTGCGGAGCGCCCTTCCCTTCATTTTGGCGATTTCTGAGCGTATTGAAGGTATAGCGCAGTGCCGGAGCCTTTATCCGCTTCGTTAACTTTTTGCGTCCTTTACGTATTAACTGATTAATTGTCGGCAACCCTGTTCTCCTGTATCACAATTTTAATGGATGAGCTTCTGCTCATCCATAAACCCAGCATTCCGCTGAGTATTCCCTAACTCTCTAATCGGGAATACGCAATCGTTTTGGCTGAGAAACTAAAACTTAATGATATCATAACGAATAGCGGTTGTCAATACGCTCTGAACCTTTATTTATCTTCATGTTTTCTACTGACAGGAAGGATACACCTGATAAAGGAAAAATTCCTGGAATTTATCTATTCTGAAAGAAGGACACCTGTGAGGTTCAGTGTGCTTTTGCCTGTTTGTAGAGTTCTGCCGCTTTGAATGAGCTTCTCACCAGCGGCGCTGAGGCAACGGCACTGAATCCCATTTCCCTGCCCAGTCCCTCATACTCCCCAAACTCTTCAGGCGGAATAAAGCGGACGACCGGGTGGTGAGACGGAGAGGGCTGAAGATACTGTCCGATGGTGAGGAGGTCGCAGGCGGCTTTTCTGAGGTCTTGCATCACTGTGATGACTTCACCTTTCGCTTCTCCCAGCCCGAGCATCAAGCCTGACTTGGTGACAATCTGCGGGTTTAGCCGCTTCGCCATCGCCAGCAGTTCAATAGAGCGATGGTAGTCTGCCTGTGGTCTTACCTCCGGATAAAGGCGGGGTACGGTCTCAACATTGTGGTTGAGGACATCAGGGCAGGCATCAATTACCGTTTTCAAAGCATCACGGGAGCCGTGGAAATCAGGGATAAGCACTTCAACCAGAGTTCCCGGTCTCTTTGCGTGGATGAGCCTGATTGTCTCTGCGAACTGAGAAGCACCGCCGTCTGATAGGTCATCCCGCGTTACCGAAGTGATGACTACATAGCGCAGGTTGAGCTTCTCCACGGCTTCAAGGAGATGCTGAGGCTCAGCGGCGTCAACAGGAAGGGGCAAACCCTTGCTCACCGCGCAGAAAGTGCAGTTCCGTGTGCAGACATTGCCCAGGATGAGGAAGGTGGCAGTGCCTCGCGTGAAGCACCCGCCGATGTTCGGGCAGAGGGCATTCTCACAGACGGTGTGGAGGGAAAGCCCGTCCAGTAGCTCCTTCATGGGGAGCATGACGGCGGGGTCAGCGATTTTCTGATTAAACCAGGGTGGCAGTCTTCCTTTTACCATCGCTTAAAGTCACTTCTTCAGTTTCCAATTGAACGTCAAAAACGTCGGCAAAGTGAGCCAGCAACCGCTCTTTCACAGCCTCCATTGACAGCTCGTGACCGAGAATCTCCCTCATGGAAATGGCTTTACGGTTCTTGAAGCCGCAGGGATTGATGAGGGAGAAATGTTCCATGTTGGTGTTCACATTGAGGGCAAAGCCGTGCATGGTTATCCACTTCTTCAGGCTCAGCCCGATGGCGGCAATCTCATGGTTATCAAACCAGACGCCGGCATGGCTCCTGTCCCGCTCTGCCTTGATGCCGTAGTCGCTCAGGGTGCGGATGAGGACTTCCTCAAGGTGGCGCAGGTAGCGGTGGGCATCTTTCTCCCTCTGCCTCAGGTCCATGATGGGATAGCCGACGAGTTGTCCCGGACCGTGATAGGTGGCGTCTCCGCCGCGGTCAATGAAGACGAGGGAAACGCCGCGCGCGGCAAGCTCCTCTCGTGAAACGAGGACGTTTTCCAGCTTACCGGACTTGCCGAGGGTGATGACGGGCGTGTGCTCCAGCAAAAGCAGGACGTCATTAATCCTGCCTGCCAGCCGCTCCTCCAGGAGCCTTTTCTGGATTTCATAGGCGGGCTGATAGTCAATCAGCCCTAGCCATTGCACCGTGCATTTCATAAGCTATTACCAGCTTTAATCATAGCAAATTTGGGGAAGGGAGGGAAAATTGGTTACTTTGAGAGGATTCAAGACTGGAAGGATGTCATGCTGGGGAACGGAGTGAAGAAGAAGCTCGGGGAGGAAGGGGTTTGACTTACAGGTGAAGGATGACTGGGACGCCTCATTTTTGTGACCAATCCCCTGACCCCTTCCCTTTGAAATCAGTGCAGGGAAGGGGAATAAAAAGAGAGGGGATGGAACCCCTCTCTCAAACTCTCTTCTGAAAAAGAGGACGTAGGGGATTTCAAATCTCCCTCACTTTTTCCTGGATATAAAGTGTATCGTCTCGCCGGAGACGTCCAGCGCCGCCTCGCGCACTGCCTCGGAGAGGCTGGGGTGCGAGTGGATGGTGGCGATGATTTCCTGCGGCGTGAAGTCCATCTTCATGGCTAATGTCGCCTCAGCAATAAGCTCGGTGGCATGGGGACCGATGATGTGCACCCCGAGGATGGCATTGTACTGCGCATCCACGATGAATTTCACCAGCCCGCGCCGCTCGCCGAGGATGGTCGCCATGCCGTTAGCCACGAAGGGGAACTTGCCTATCTTGATTTGCAGGTTCTTGGCTCTCGCTTCATCTTCTGTGATACCCACGGCGCCCAGCTCCGGCTGGGTATAGACACAGCGCGGCACAGCGGCATAGCTCATCGTTGACTGTTTGCCGACTGCGTTCTCCGCGGCAATTTCGCCTTCCGCCATCGCCACATAGGCGAGCATGATTCTGCCCACGCAATCGCCAGCGGCATAGATGCCCGGCACATTTGTCTCCATGTGTTCGTTCACCTGGATTCTGCCCCTGTTCAGGATGATGCCGGCTTCCTCAAGACCCAGACCTTCCGTATTGGGTCTATATCCCACGGCAATCGCCACCTGTTCCGCTTCAATCTTCTTTTCGCCGTCGCTCGCCATGACAATTGCCAATTTGCCGGCTGACGTATCTTCAATCCTGGTTACTCTGGCATTGGCGTAAATCTGGACACCCTCATCCTGTAGCGCCTTGTGCAGGACGGCGGCAAGCTCTGAATCTTCCGCCGGGAGGATGTGGGGTAGCATTTCCACCACAGTCACCTTACAGCCCAGCCGGGCTAAGACGGTGGTCATCTCCAGGCCCACCACACCCCCGCCAATCATCAGCAGGCTCCTGGGAACAGAAGTGATATTGAGGATGGTCTCCGCGCCGATGACGCCTTTCGGGCTGTCTGCGCCAGGTATGGGCAGTTTAATGGGCTTGGCGCCGGTGGCGATGATGATTTTCTTAGCCTGGATGGTCAGCTTCTGTCCTTCTCTGGTGGCAACCTCTACTTGTCTGGAGGCATTGAGCCTGGCTTTGCCTCTGATAACCTCCACTTTATTCCCACTGAGCAGACCGCCTACACCTCCCACCAGAGTGGCGATGACTTTATTTTTGTACGCCTGCATTTTAGCCAAGTCAATGGAAGGTTCGCCTACCATTATGCCGTACTGTCCGGCAGACTTGATGGCATGATAAAGCTCCACCGTATGGAGCAATGCTTTGGAAGGGATACAGCCACGATTGAGGCACGTCCCGCCCAGAGCGTCTTCCTCAATGACGGTTACCTTCCCGCCGAGCTGAGCCGCTCTGATGGCGGCGACATATCCCGCCGGTCCCCCGCCGATGATGACCAGTTCTCTTTCTTCCACGATTAGCCTCCGTTACGCTAGGAGCAGTCCGGGGTTCTCAAGGAGCTTGATGACATCAGCCATGAACCGCGCCGCCACGGCGCCATCAATCACCCGATGGTCGTAGGTGAAGCTGTAAGTCATGATGGGTCTGACGCAAATCTGTCCGTCTTTGACCACCGCCCGGTCAACTATTGCACCGGTCAGGATGATGGCTGACTCCGGCTGGTTGATGATGGGCGTCTCAAAGCTGTAGCCGCCGCCGAGCGCACCCACATTGCTTACGGTGAAAGTGCCGCCGGTGATTTCATCTGCAGTCAGTTTATTGGCGCGCGCCTTCTCCACAAGTTGTTTAACCGACTTGCTGATTTCCGTGAGCGACTTCTTGTCAGCGTTCTTCACCACCGGGACAATCAGCCCATCGTCCAGAGCCACTGCCACACCGATATTGATGTCCTCCCAGATTTTGATTTCATTATCAATGATGCTGGCGTTGACATTGGGGTAAATCTTGAGGGCTTTCGCCAGCGCCAGGACGAGGATGTCAGTATAGGTGATTCTGGTGCCCAGCATGCTCTCCTGCTCAACCAGGGTTTTGCGCATCTTGACCAACTCAGTCATGTCAATCTCGCCCATTCTGGTCAGCTGGGCGGCGGTGGCGAGACTGCGCACCATATGGTCGGCGATTGATTTTCTCATGCCACTCAGAGGCTTTGTTTCTTTGACCTTTCTGCCGGCGATTGAGACCGCGGCGGCTGGGGCGGGTGCTGGTGCGGCTGTCGGCACTGCTTTGGGTGCGGCGGCTTTTGCCGCAATCGCCTTCTCAATATCCTCGCGGGTGATTCTGCCGCCGGGTCCGGTGCCGGTCACCCTGGTAATATCAATGGCGTGTTCCTCTGCCATCTTGCGCGCCACCGGCGTGATTTTAATGCGCTCCTCACCACCTGCCGGTGCTGACGCTTTAGCTGGCGCGGGTTCTGCCTTTGGTGCCGGTGCCTCTGCCCCGGTTGCCGCTGTGGACGCGGTGGCTGGCATTGGTGCTGGTGCGCCGCCTTTCTGTAATGCCACCAGCTCCTCCTTTGTTGCCGCTAGCTGGGCAAGGAGAGCGCCTACCGGCGCCGTGGTGCCTTCTGCGGCTATGATGTGGATAAGACCCGCATCCGGTGACTCCACATCAGACCTTACCTTCTCTGTCTCCACCACGGCGATAACCTGACCCTTTTCAACCTTATCACCTTCTTTTACTTTCCACTCAATGATGGTGGCATCAGCCACTGCCATGCCTATACGTGGTACCGGAACATTGACTGCCATACTTTCCTCCTCAAGCTAGTTTTTGAAAAAGCCTTTTTTAACTGCCTCACGCAGTGTTTCCGCAATATTGACCACCGGCGGTCCATCCTTCTGCAGTCTGATTAGGGCATCATCAGAAGATTTGACCAGGAGCTCCCGTTCCCCGTCAAGAGCAATCACCGATGGCTTATGTTCCACCTTCACAGACTCGCCGATTTTCAGGATTTTCAGTTCTGCCAGTGAGACTTCACTGATTAAGCCGGGAAGGACTGATGCTTTCACTTTCACGTTTCCCTCTCCCAGCTTGACATAAATACCGCGCTCTTCATCCGTCCCGATGGGGTGCAAATTTCCACCCACGCGGGTCATCCCCAGGTTGTGCGGCTCGGCGCGGGTGCACACTGCCTGCTTCACCTCCGCCAGGTCCCAGAAGGCACGTGAGCCAACGAATTGCCTGTCTAAAACTACCGCATCCACCAGAGCCATGTCAACCTCTTGTCCGTTTTTAATGATGACCAGGCGCTTGTGGTTTCTGATGGTTTTGCCGTCCTTCAGGAAGTTCAAAGCGATAATCCCCGCCGCAATGCCGGCGGATGCCGGGTCAATGAGCACCGGGAAAACATTATTGGTGCCGGAGGACACCGGCACAATAGGCACGTTGCGTGTGCCCTTTGCCACGTCCCGGTTGGTGCCATCTCCTCCCAGCGTGACGATACAGCCGACCCCCGCCTTCTCCATCAGTTTGGCGGCGAGGGTGGAGTCCTTGCCGTTAAACTCTAATGGCATATCAAGCATTGATACTTTTGCTTTAATTTCTGTCCCGCTGATTCCCATGAGCGCCCTCTGCCCGAGGAAGTCATAATCCGGCATAATCAAGATTTCTTCAACACCTGTGGAATCAATGCCGGAGATAATCGCCCTGATCTGGTTAGACTTGATGACGTTGCTGGTGAAGTTGGTGTAAGACACCACGCGCCGGACATCCTTCCCTGCGGCAGGGTTGGCGATAATCCCCACACTGCTCATCTAGCTAACCTTTTTTTCCAGCAGTTGGCGGTTGACACAGCTCGGCATCGGCTTATCGGTGAGCGCACAAATGAGGTTTTCTGCGGCGAGCATGCTCATCCTGGCTCCCGTCTCCATGGTCTGCGTGCCGATGTGCGGCACGATGAGCACATTGTCCAGCTTCAGGAGCGGGTCGTCATGGGGAATAGGCTCTACCTCAGTGACATCCAGCGCCGCGGCATGGATGCGCTTGTTTTTGAGCGCTTCATAGAGCGCCTTCTGGTCAATTACCGCCCCGCGTGATGTGTTCACCAGTATTGCCGTGGGTTTCATCATGGCGAGCTCTTTAGCGCCAATGAGATGTCTGGTCTCTTTATTCAGCGGGACATTGATGCTGACGAAGTCAGACCTGTGTAGCAGGGTGGGGAGGTCTTTCACATACTCCGCGCCGAGTTCAGTATCGTCAGGACGGCGGTGGCGGTTGTGATAGATGATGCGCATGTCAAAGCCACGGGCTCGCCTGGCAACTGCCGCCCCGATTCTGCCCATGCCCACGATGCCCAGCGTCTTGCCGCTCACCTCCACGCCCAGCATCTCCATTGGGCCCCACATCTTCCACCCGCCGGGCTGTTTCACCAGGTTTGCCATCTCATATATCCTGCGGGCGATGGCAATCAAGAGCCCTAAAGTGAGGTCAGCAGTGCTGTCCGTGACCACATCAGGGGTATTGCTCACGCGGATGCCACGCGCTGTCGCCGCTTCCACATCTATGTTATTGTAGCCCATAGCGATATTGGCGATGACTTTGAGCTTGGGCGCGGCGTCCATCAGCTCGCCATCAATCTCATCTGCTCCCCAGAGCAGAATCCCATCCACATCAGCAATACGGCGTTTGAACTCAGCGCGGGGTGGGGTGTCCTCTTTTTCCCAGATGTCCACCCGGGCGTGCTTGCTGATGAAGTCCAGAGATTGCTGGTCAATCCGTCTGGTGACAAAGACCTTAAATCTGGGCATGGCGCGCTCCAGAACGTTTTACCTCCCGGTGAAATAGGGGTCTTTTCCGGTAACTGAAAATGGGATGCCGATGATAAGGTCAGCTTCCATAAGCTTCATCATCCGTGCCGCGGCACCGATGGAATACATTATACGGTTGTCAATATTAAGGTCACTCGCTGTCTTCACCGCTGAGCCGAGGGCAATCCCCAGGTCAATGGCTTGCATCAGGCACATGGGACCGCGCCCGGTGCCGGCATCCTTCTTTTCCGCCTTCAGCATCCAGGCGCAGTTCTTGCCGCAAGCGCCGCAGTTCAGCGGTGATTCAGGGCGCTTGGGTTCTCCGGTAACGCCAATCAGGAGCACGGCGGCAGACTTGCGCACGTCATCAGCATTACGTTTGAAAAACATCAGGCGCTCCGGCTCTTTCTTGCTGTACTCTTCCATCGTTTGCGCCAGCGCCTCTAGGTCATCACCGTCAAGAATAAGGGTCTTGACTGAATCAAGTCCCCGTGTCTTGGGTGCTGTCCGCGCGCTGAGAGCCATCAGCCTGACGGCTTCCATAAGTCCCTGTTTTTCCGCGTCCTGTGAACTGATGCGTGCCACGCCGCACCTCCTTAGCGCCAAGCTAAGCGGTTATTTCTTCAATCGCTTTGATGAGCTTGGGTTCCATGGGAATCCAGTGGTCTTCAAGGTATTGCCCGTAGGGGACAGGAGTGTCCGGGGCGGTGACTCGCTTGATGGGAGCGTCAAGGTAGTCAAAAGCCTCATCGGCAACAATTGCCGCTACCTGCTGGGCGAAACCGCCGGTGTCACACTCCTCAATGTAGCATACCAGCCTGCCGGTCTTTTTCACCGAGTTCAGAATGGCCTCTTTATCCAGCGGTTTGATGGTCCTGGGGTCCACAATCTCAATGCTGATGCCTTTTTCCTGCTGGAGCTTGTCCGCCACTTTAAGCGCTCGGTGCACATTGAAGGCGGTTGCCACCACCGTGACATCTTTGCCTTCTCGCTTGATGTCTGCCTTGCCGATGGGGACGAGGTATTCTCCTTCCGGCACCTGGCTCTTGGGACCGGTCCACATGAGCAGTTTATGCTCAAAGTAAACTACAGGGTTACCATCTCTGATGGCGGACTTCATCAGACCCTTGGCGTCATAGGCGGTGGAAGGTAGGACGATTTTCAGCCCCGGGATATTGGACATCATGCCTTCAAGGCTCTGGGAGTGCTGTGCCGCAGACCTGCGTCCGGCGCCACTCAAAGCAGTCATGACTACAGGCACGCTGATTTTCCCACCAAACATGTAGCGCATCTTGCTTGCCTGGTTCAAGATATTATCCCAGCACACGCCCATGAAGTCCACAAATCTGAGCTGGGCTACCGGTCTCATGCCGGTGATGGCGGCGCCGATGGCACAACCCAGAATGGCATCTTCGGAAAGGGGCGTGTCCCGCACTCTCTCAGCGCCGAACCTGGAATAGGCATCGCCGAGCTCGCCCATGAGACCGCCCATTTTGCCCACGTCCTCACCGATGATGAATACGTTCGGGTCGCGTTCCATTTCTTCCAGTAACGCCTCACCAATCGCCTGGCGAAAATTAAGCTCTTTCATATCTTCCTCTCTCCTCTTAGGCGTAGACACCATTCAGTACTTCTTCTGGTCCCGGCGGTGGGCTTTCCTCCGCGAACTTCACCGCGGCATCCATTTCCGCCAGAGCCTCTTCATCAATCTGTTTTGCCATTTCCGGCGTGATGACTTTCATTTCCAGCAGTTTTTCCTGATAGAGTTTGATGGGGTCTCTCTTGAGCCATGCTTCAACCTCTTCTTTGGGACGGTAGATGCCTGAGTCCCCCTCAAAGTGCCCGCGGTAGCGGTAGGTCTTGGCTTCTATCAGAGTGGGTCCGCCGCCGCTCCTTGCTCTTGCCACAGCTTCCCCGGCGACCTCATACACGGCGAGTACGTCCATGCCGTCAACGACCACGCCCGGGATGCCGTATCCCACAGCCCTGTCCGCGATGTCGCGGATTTTCAGCGAACAGCTGGTGGGCACGGAGACTGCCCACAGGTTATTTTCACACACGAAGATGACCGGCAGGCACCAGACCGCCGCGAGATTGATGCCCTCATGGAAAGAACCGCGGTTGCTGGCACCATCGCCGAAGAAGCATACCGTTACCTGGTCAGTCTTCCGGAGAACGGAAGATAGCGCCGCGCCATTGGCTAGGGTTATGCCCGAGCCGACAATGCCCGCCGCTCCCAGCATGCCTATGTCCGTATCCGCGATGTGCATGGAGCCGCCTTTGCCCAGGCAGTAGCCGGTCTTTTTGGCAAATAGCTCTGCCATCGCCCGGTCAGTCTTTCCTCCCTTGGCAATGAGATGTCCGTGACCGCGGTGCGTGCTGAAGATATAGTCATCTTTTCTCAGGTGAGATATGACGCCTGTGCCCACCGCCTCCTCGCCGATGTAGAGGTGGACACTGCCCGGGATTTTGCCTGCGGCAAACTCCTTGGCTGTCCTCTCCTCAAAGCGGCGGATGCGCACCATGGTGCGGTACATATCCAGCAGTTTTTCCCTGGGTATTTCAACCATCGTATTTCACCCCCGATTTTCTTATTGCTTTTTCATTGGGAAGGGACACAAACAGAGGCAGGCAGTCTGTTCCCTGCAGGCTCAGCTTTATTCAGGGCAGCTACCTGTCTTACAGGTTACTTGTTCTGTTTCACCGCCGCTTGGAACATAATCTCTGCGGCTTCTTTTGTTGACATGCCCGGCTTGACGCCGATTTTTTTTGCCTGGTCGTTAACGGCAGAGACCCTGCCCGTCTCCCAGGTGGACATGCCCACGCCAATCTTAGCTGACATGGAAGAGACCGCGGCGCCGGGAATGCCTGCCTTTTCCATGATTTTCAAGCCAGCGATTCCGGCATCATGTAACCCTTTGCCGGCATCGTTGCCAATTCTGCCTTTCACCCCGGCGTCAACCGCCATCTGGGCTGAGTTAACCCCGAAGTGTGAGCCATCAACGACGACGTCATTCTTATTCTCCGGGTTATAAGTGCCCGCTGTATCGGTAACAATGATTCTGTATTTGCCCTCCTGCTTCATGACAATCTGAGTTCCACCCATTACTGGCTCCTCTCTTTTTGCTCGTTGTTATAATCTGTGATGACCGCTAAGCTTTATTCTTGACCGCCGCCTGGAACATGATGTCCGCGGCCTGTTTGGCGGTCATCCCCGGCTTGATGCCCAGCTTTTGCGCCGTCTTATTGACGGTAGAGATGACGCCGGTTTCATAAGTGGTGGGACCGACGCCGATTTCCGCGGTCATGCAGTCCACCGCCGCCGCAGGAATCCTGTAGTTATCAAGGTAAAATAGCCCGGCAACTCCGGCATCTTCCAGTCCTTTGCCGGCATCATTGCCAATCATGCCTTTGACTTTGCCTTTCATGGCATATTCACCCACATTGATGCCGCAGTGGGAAGCATCCACCACCACGTCAAACTCGTTTTTCTCATCAATTGATGTAGCGGAATCAGCGATGACAATGCGGTATTTGCCTTCTTGCTTTACTACCCTGTGGACCTCATGAGTCACGGCCTGTTTCCCCCTTTTCTGCCAAATATCACTGACTATTTTACACCTTTTCCCGCAAATTATCATCTTGAAGTGGAAAGCGCTTTGTCTGGAGGTGTGGATGGCTTAATCCTGCCACTTATCCGAGTCCGCAATAGCCTGGAGGAGGACTTTTGCCGCATTTTCCCCGCTATTGATGTCCACAATCTCATGTGGCGAATGGCTGTAGCGCCGCGCCATGAGCAGATAGGTCGCTTCTGTCTCGGGGCGCACTTCGTTGGAGATGCAGGCGTCATTGAAACTGCCGGTGACGGCGCATAAAGGAACGGGGATGCCCAGCGTCTTCCCGGCTGCAATCAGGCGGTCGTTTAGTTTGTCGCTGGAGTAATTGACCACGCTGGGGTAGCACACATCCGGGCGGGTGAAGGTGAAGCGGAGAATGCCCAGCCCCTGGCGCAGGGGAAGGAGTTTCTTGATATCGGTTACCGCGTCCTGGGCAAAGCAGGTGTCCACCGCGATGAGCCAGTCCGGGGCATGGTCGCGCAGGAAATAGCGGATGCCGAAACTGCCAATCTCCTCCTGCACCGAGCCGATGAAATAGATATTGTGGCGGGGGCGCTTCTTCAAACTGCGGGCGGCTTCCACCATCGCCGCACAGCCAATGCGGTCGTCAATAGAAGGGCTGGCGAGGATGGTCTTCTCATCATCAAGCCAGCGCGGCGGGTGGTCAAAGATGATGGGGTCGCCGGGGCTGACGTATTTCTGCCGGTCGCCCACGTCAATCCAGAGTGGCTGTTTTTCCCCGGCATGGAAATGGGCGCTCGTGGCGCAGACCACGCCCGGCACGTCCTTTTCCCTGCCCAGGATGAGCACCGGCTGGCTGTAAAGGCTCTGGAAGTCCAGGTAGCCCACGCGGTCAAACCAGACAAAATCGTCCACCTTGATGACCGCCATGCTGAGCTGGTCCATGTGGGCGGCGATGGCGAGGGAATGTTTGCCCTCTGTGCCCCGCTTCAGCGCCACCACGTTGCCGATTTTGTCTATGGAAACTTCATCCACATGGTCTTTAAGCAGTGCCACCAGCCGCCTGGCGACCCTGCCCTCAAAGCCGGATGGACCGGGAATTTGCACCAGCTCAAAAAGTAAATCTCTAATCACGCCGTTACTCCTCACTTTCTTCACAAGCATGGTAGCATCGCGGACGTGCAGACGTCAAGAATAGAGCTCTTGCCGGGATGTATCAGCCAGCGCTAGGGCGCGGTTCTCTGGATGAGGAATAAAGCCAGCAGTCCGGCGACTGCCGCGGCAATACCAACAACTAAGAAAAACCGGATTGTCCTGGGAGAAAGATTGAATTCCTTTGCGCTTCTGGCTTTTTCTCTGGTGTAAATCATTCTGCCTTCTTTGCGCGCTTTTGCCTCTAAGGCGGCGCCGATTGCCATGCCGATACCTACCCCTATTGGTAAGCCTGAGCCAATTTTATCTGACAGCGGACTCAGCGCCACACCAATGCCGGCGCCAATCGCAAGCCCGATGCCGGTGTAGTAACCTTCGGTTACCAGCTTATGCTGTTTCTGGAGGTGCTTCACCATGCTATTGAGCGATTGCAGATAGGCTTTGCGCTGGTCTTTGTTATCAAGCTGAATGAGATTGCCCAAATTATTGGCAAGCGAGTTCATCTCCTGCTGGTAAAGCTGGCACTGCCCGCAGGTGGCATGGAACTCATCTAGCCTCTCCGCCACTCCCAAGAGAAGGCTGAGCTTGTACTTTTTGGTTTCTTTTCCCTTAGGGGCGTTCTTCGCCAGGTTTACGTAGCCCGCAATCTTGCCGTACCAATCGCTGTGAACTTGCATGATGTTCTTCCGTTTTCTGCGATAGCGGTGTTTAGATACATAGTAGCGTAAGCCCAATCTTTCTGCAACAAAGTTTTTGATTGACCGTCACAATGGTCCTTCGGTTGAAAGATTCACCTGTGAAGGATGGCAATTTCTCTCCCTCTGTCATTGATGGGAGAGCGGACTGACGCGGCAATCTCAAAGAATTCCTCTCTCCCCTGTCATTCTGGTGCAGACCGGCGTCCATACCCCATCCTCTTGGATTCCAGCGAAGGCTGGAATGACATTCTCGTTATTGTGGCTGTGCGCCATCATGGTGTATAATTTAAGGTGTTCGCGCCAGCGTAGCTCAGGGGTAGAGCAGCGGTTTCGTAATTGTAGGTGAGGTGTCCCAAAAGGTCGCTTTACGTTCAAATTAGAACCTTTGTGTTAGTTGGTCAGAACCCGTTTTGAAGCTAAAGTACCAACTGGTGACAGCGAGTCTTTTTTAGTTTAACGCCAAATTAACGCCAACTTCTGGGCTTGGGTTTGAACGTGAGCCTCTGACCAATGGGTATCAGAGTGGGTGTCGAGAAGAGGTGGTAGACTATTAGCCCGCGCCTCGGCTCAGTTGTTGAAAATAAAAAGACAAACCCGTCTCTAAGCGTGATACCTTCGCCTATGTCAAGACTGGAGGGAAGTTTTGGCTGACTTTAGAGCCAAGCTATATATCAGGCTCGGGATGTCCCCTTCGCTCTTTGGCTCAATTGTCCCGTTTTAGTAGCTTCTCTTTCAGCTTCCGAACGGTTGCCATAAACTGCTCATATGTGAGAAAAAATCGCCATAGGTTCTCTATTCGAATTGTCACGCTTATCTTTTCGCAGAACTCAAGCCACTCCTCCATCCGCTACGGCTCAACACCCATGTCATAGAGCCTGCGCATAAAACTGAAACCCAGACCTGTCTGAGCGATATCCAGTCCTTCCTTTCTCAATCTCACTGCCATCTGGTGCAGCTCATCCACCATGTTCTTTAGCTCGAGAGGAGGATATTTCCCTTCTCTGGCATCCTTGATGGTGCTGATGACTGCACCTTTGGAGACGCCGGACTGCTCGGCCACCCTGTCAGCAGAGAGTCCCTGCAGGTAAAGGTCTAACACGGTCATCCTTGTTTGATATGGAAGCTCTCTCATGGTCAACCTCCCGGTCAAATTGCATCTCGGTCAGATATTTCCAGCGTCATTCCTCATCGCGCTATACCACCGGTGACCCCCGGTCAAATGAGGCTGGAAAACAGCTCTTCGGCAGCGAAAACAGCCTTCGCCGATAGGTTTCTCTTATTTTGACCGTCATTTGACTGACCTTGTGACCATCGTGACCGTCTCCTTTGACCGGGCACGTGTCAAGAATGTCGAGCCTTAGCCTGACACGTTCCAGACGCAAGAGGAACGGTTATGCGTGGGCCATCATGTTG
>DAOTYE010000028.1:0-55228 GCA_034434915.1 Dehalococcoidales bacterium | reverse complement strand
GGCACAGGCGGCATTGGTGTGGGATTAGCCCATGAGCTTGTGGCAAGAGGTGAGGATGTTGTCCTTTTTGACATTGCTCCCCGTAGTGAGCCAGTTGCCGATATTAAAGACAAGGTAAAAATCGTCCAGGGTGACCTGAAGGTCTGGAATGAAGTGCTCAATGTGGTCCGGGATAACAAGGTCAAAGGCATTTTCCACCATGGCTCAATGCTCAGCATCCCGTCAGAAAATAACCCCTGGGCGGCGTTTCAGGTGAGCGTGGCAGGGACAATGTATGTCCTTGAGGCGGCGCGACTTTTTGGGGTGGAGAAAGTGGTCTTTGCCAGCTCGGATACCACCTTCGGGCTGGGCACGAAAGGCACCGTGGATGATGAGACCATCCAGCGCCCGGTCACCATCTACGGCGCCAATAAGCTCTACGGGGAGCTTCTGGGCAGGTTTTACCGGCGCAAGTTTGGGCTTGATTTCAGGTGCATCCGCTACCCACAAATTTTGCGACCCGGCATAAAGACGCGGGCTATTCCGGTCTATCTGCCGTGGATGATTGAATACCCGGTTATGGGCAAGCCATTTGAGTGCTGGGTGAGAGAGGACGTCAAAGCACCCTTCTCCTACTATAAGGAAGCGGTGCGCGCCACCATTATGCTCTACTACGCACCCAAGGAGAACATTAAAACAGTATGCTATAACCTGGGCAATATCAAGCCCACCCCTACGGCGAAAGAGCTTGAGATGGCGGTGAAAAAAGTAGTACCTGACGCTAAAATCAGCTATAAGCCGGACCCGGCCGTGATGGTCTACTATGACACCCGGACGGTGGTGGATATAGATGACAGCCGGGCGAGGGAAGAGTGGGGCTGGAAACCGGAGTTTACCAGCCTGGAGATGCTCATCACCGATTTCATCAACGAAATGAAGACCAAACCGCAGTTTTATGGGATGATATAAAAGCTCAAGCAAATAACAAGAGCCCGTGTGCCACGTTGAAATGGTAATACAGGCTCTTATTTTTTCCGATTGGATGAAGTGCTATTTCAGGATGGACAGTAGCTCTCCAATCTTTTTTTCCCTATGGGCCTGATGGCGCAGCCCCTTATCTGGATTGATGCTGTAACACACTCTTCTGCCATCTTTTTTCTTTTTGATAAACTCTTCAGCTTCAAGGTCAGCAATTATCTTGCGGACAGCTCTCTCGGTGATGCCCACAATCTCAGCCAGCTCCCTTGCCGTGATGCGCGCATTCTTGGCGATGACGCTCAATACGGCGGCATGATTGGTGATAAAAGTCCATCCCGTCATAGCTGTGCCCTCCTCTAAAAATCATCTTGAAGCTTCTTGCAAACCGGTAAATGCCACGCGCAATTTGAACAGATATGAATAATATTTCACGAGTTATGTTACAGCATTAATGATTCAGGAACTGGTTTGTATTTACCTTAACATACCCTAAAAGAAAAAGCAAGTCCTTACTTACAAGAAGCAAGTGGTTGGAAACAGGCGGTTTTTGCCGCTGAATTGGTTGTTGGACCTCTTCTATACATTTTCCTGCCGACTCAAGAATATGTCTTGCTGGGAAAGTCAGAATAAAAGCAAATAGGCGGTGTTCTGGAAGAAACCGGCAAAAAAGGAGGACAGCTCTGGGCTTTTGATTCACTGCGTGGATGCCTGACTGGTAGAACGGGGTGCTGAGCTACTCGGGTAAAGGTAAATAACAAAACTATACCATAGTACTATACTGTCTTTTTATTCATGAAGTCTGCTTGACAAATCGCTCGGAATGGTAAAGAATAATAACAACCATAACGCAACGTACCCAGAAGGATTTGCTTGTGTCACAGGCAATCCTTCTGTTTTAAGAAGGTTTACCTTGTCCAGTCGCCGCTTGCGGACTGAAAAAGTCCGTAAGAGCTTAAGATATAGCATATTTGACGGTGCCGCCTTCTCGGCAATGCTGGGGCTGACGCAGGACTATATTGTGCCGTTTGCCCTTGCCTTAAAAGCCACCACGGCACAGATAGGTCTATTGACCAGCCTCCCCAACCTGACTTCCGCCCTGTCACAGCTTGCCGTGCCACGCCTTGTAGAAAAAATAGGCAGCCGCAAAAAGTTTTTTCTGCCAGCTGTTTTCCTCCATGCCATCATGTGGCTACCCATACTCTTAATTCCTTATCTCTTTCCGGGGCAAAAGGTCTGGTGGCTTATCGCATTGTTCACTATCAGCACCATTGCCGGCACGCTAGGGAATCCTGCCTGGGGCAGTATGATGGCTGACCTGGTGCCGGAAGAGAAACGGGGACGATTCTTTGGTTTCAGAGGGAAAATCGGAGGATTGCTCACGCTGGTCTTTTTCTTCCTTGGCGGCGCAATTCTTTCCCGGATGACAGAAAATATCTTCTTGGGATTTGCTATCATCTTCGGTGGGGCTTTTCTTTTCCGGCTGGCATCCTGGTATTTCCTTTCCCGCATGTATGAGCCCCCCATGTCTTCTCCTAAGACCGGTGAATACAGTCTCTCCGGGCTCCTGCTGAACCTGAGCAAAACGAACGTGGGCAGGTTCATCATCTACGATTCTCTCATGGACTTTGCCACCTATATCGCGGCGCCTTTTTTCACCGTCTTCATGCTGAGAGACCTTAAGTTTGACTACATGTCATATGTGATTCTTATATCTGCCTGCTCTCTTTCCAATGTTATCTTCATGAGCTTCTGGGGCGTGCGTGCTGACAGAGCTGGCAATATCAAGATTTTGCACATTACTTCCGTGCTCGTGCCGCTGGTACCTCTTCTCTGGCTGGTCAGCCACAATTTTTACTTTATCATCTTTGTCCAGGCGGTTGCCGGATTTGCCTGGTCCGGGTTCAATCTTGCCAGCGCAAACTTCCTTTATGACGCCGCCTCGCCGGAGAAAAGAACGCAGTACATCTCCATCTGCAACGCATTGAATGGAGTGGCCATTTGCCTGGGCGCGGCTCTGGGAGGCCTGCTGGCTTCACGCCTGCCACCTCTCTTTGGTTATAAACTGCTCACGCTTTTCCTCATCTCAGGTCTGGCGCGTAGCCTCGTGTCATATTTCCTTACGCGCCATGTGCATGAGATGCGCCGCATCCCGGAAACATGCCTGACTGAAGTCCTGCTTGGCCGCCGCATCAACCGCAGGGCTCTTCCGCGGCAGGCTTCGGCGCCGTCAGTGCATGCCTTTTCGTGGCTGTCCTGGCGCCGGCTTTTTCATGCACACCACTACATCCCTTCATGGCGTCAGAAACTTGATGTGGCATACCGCGGGAAACCGGTCTACCCCAAGCATGATTCTCCCGATAGCCTATGGGGAGGTTAACAATTTTTGCCATCAGGTTAAATCCGGGCACTGTCTGGAAATTTTTTAGTAAGGTGCCTGTTTCCCCTTGACATTAGCTATCATTGATGTTATTTTTTATAGTAACCATTAACTCATTAGGAGGATGTGTTATAAGGTGATTACTGAGATGAAAAACCAGACTCTGGAGGACGAACCTCCCAGTCAAGGCGACTTGAACATTTCAGGTGAAAGTGCAAAAACAACTGAATTAGACGACGAACCCCCGGGTACTACCGCCACCACCAGAAGCAAGCTCTTCGGGCATGTCCCGGACAGTGATTGGAATGACTGGAGGTGGCAGTTCAAAAATAGAATCACTTCGGTAGAAGAACTCGCTCGTTATATTCCTCTTTCGCTCAAGGAACAGGCTGAACTTAAGCTCGTTACTGCCAAGTATCCTCTTGCCATCACGCCGTACTATCTTTCTCTCATTAACTTGGATGACCCGAATGACCCCATTCGGAAGCAAGCTGTCCCGTCAGTTCTGGAAATAACCATGGGCATCTTGGGTATGGAAGACCCGCTGGAGGAAAGGCGTGACTCTGTGGTGCCGGGACTGGTGCACCGTTATCCGGACAGGGCGCTCATGGTGCTGACTGATATCTGTCCCATGCTCTGCCGGCACTGTACACGCAAGCGCGAATGGCGGAAAGGCGGCTGGGTGCGCACTCCGGAAGAGATTGAAGCCATGCTGGCGTACCTGCGCCAGAACAAGCAGGTGAGAGACATCGTTATCTCCGGCGGCGACCCGCTCACCCTTTCCACCCGCCGGCTGGAAGAAATCATCTCCAAGCTGAGGCAGATTGAGCATTTAGAAATCATCCGTATCGGCACGCGGTATCCTGTGGTGCTGCCCCAGCGTATTGATGCCGAGCTGTGCGCCATGCTTTCCAGATACGGTCCCATCTGGCTCAACACACACTTTAACACTCACCGCGAGATTACGCCGGAATCTGCGGCAGCTTGCGACCGCCTGCTGAGAGCCGGCGTGCCGGTGAACAACCAGTGTGTGCTCATGCGCGGCATCAATGATACCGTTGAAAAGCAGATGAAGCTCTGCCACGGGCTTCTCAAGATAAAGGTGCGTCCTTACTACCTCTTCCAGTGTGATGAGGTGCAGGGCACGGAACACCTGCGCACGCCTATTGAGACCGGCATCAAAATCATTGAGGGTCTGCGCGGGCATACGTCAGGGCTGGCGGTGCCTACCTTTGCAGTTGACCTGTCACACGGCGGAGGCAAAATATCACTTCAGCCGAACTACCTACTGTCTGAGACTGAAGACGGCTTCCTGCTGAGGAATTACCAGAACCGCGTCTTTCATTACCGCAACCCCAGGGGCACTAACGGGTTAAGGAACGGACGCCGCATGAAGCAGTCAGCTATGCCTCTTGCCAGCCTTTTCAAGGATGAGACGCTCATGTCTTCCGCCGGAGAAAGCAAGGCAGAGCCAGTGCCGGTGCGAGTGAAGAACCACCGCCCGCAGAATAAGGCGATTGCTATTCCTACACCATCGCTTTTCTCTGAAAAGGACTACCAGACGCGCTAATAGGTAAACGAGATGCGGATAGGGCTCACCTATGACTTGAAGGAAGCGGTGCCGCTTGACCCTTCCGGTCCTGAAGATGCGCTAGAGGAATACGATTACGCCAAGACCGTGGAACTCTTGTCCGCCGCTATCTCCGCTGCCGGTCATTCCGTGGTGCGGCTGGGCGGCGGGAAAGAGTTCCTGGAGAATATCCTCCGTGAAAAGACTGACTTTGTCTTTAACATCGCTGAGGGCAGAGGGAGCTATCGCAGTCGTGAGGCGCAGGTGCCCTCCGTCCTGGAGATGCTGAATATCCCTTATTCCGGCTCTGACCCTCAGTGCCTTGCGGTCTGCCTGGATAAACCGCTGACAAAGAAAATCGTCGCGCTGGCTGGCGTTCATGTTCCTCAGGAGCTGGTCATTGCCGATGCCAAAGAACTCAAAAACATGCCATTGAAAGCCTTTCCGTACCCGGCGATTGTCAAACCGGCGTGGGAAGGCTCCAGCAAAGGCGTCCGTCTCACCTCGGTGGCACGTAATGCCGGAGAAGCGGCGGATTTGCTGGCAAAGATGCTTGAGGACTACCATCAGCCGGCAATGATAGAGGAGTTTATCGCCGGCGATGAGGTCACGGTGGGCATCATCGGCAATAATCCGCCGGAAGTGCTAGGCATGATGCGTATTCTTCCCAGAAAAAAGTACCGCCATTTCGTCTATTCGCTTGAGGTGAAGCGGGACTGGCGGAATACCGTGGAGTATGAATGCCCGGCTAAACTTGACCGGGAGGTGCTGGAGAAAATAAGGTGGTCCAGCCTGAGTGCTTTCAAAGCACTGGGATGCCGTGATTTTGCCCGCATGGACTTCAGGATTAATGCTCAGGGAAACGCTTACTTCCTAGAAATCAATCCACTGCCTGGCCTGGGCGATTATAGTGACCTAGTCATTATGGCGCAGAGGCTCGGCTGGACGTATAATAGGCTTATCAGCGCTGTGCTTGATGCCGCTCTGGGGAGATATGCGTCATGCCCCCGCGGGTAGCCCTGGTCTATAATGAACCTGTTCCCAGCCGTTATGATATCGTGGGCGAGACAAAAGCAGTATTTTCCATTCTAGAAGTCGCCGCGGAGGTTAGCAAATCCCTGCTCCAACTCGGTTACAGAGTGTTCAGAGTTCCTCTGGTGCTCCCCGTAACTCAGGCTCAGGAATTGCTCCGAAGCCTTGAGGCTGACTTGATTTTCAACCTTTTTGAAGGGTTTTCCGGCTATCCGGAAACTGAAGCGATTGTGCCGGAGATTGCCACTGAAATTGGAATACCCTATACCGGCTGTCCGGCTCACGTTCTGAGCCTGGCACTGGACAAGGCAAAAACGAAGGAACTGCTCACAGCGGCGGGCATCAAGACGCCGCCATATCAGGTGCTGACAGCGGATACCATCCCAGAGTTCCATCTTAACTTCCCCTGTATTGTCAAGCCATTAAAAGAAGACGGCAGTCATGGCATTACTGAGATGAGCCTGGTTAGAGACACTGCCGAACTGGCAAGACAGGTAGCTGAGATAAGCACAGTGTTCGGTGGATTTTCTCTCGCTGAAGAGTTTATTGACGGGCGGGAGTTCAACGCTACTGTGATAGGAAATTCAAGTCTCACCGTCCTGCCGATATCAGAAATAGTGTATTCTCTGCCTCCGGAGATGCCAAGAATTCTCACCTATGCCGCCAAATGGGAACCGGGGACCACTTACTTTGAGGGGACTGAGGCGGTTTGCCCGGCTAAGATTTCCGAACCACAACGCAAAAAGATTACAGATGTGGCGCTGGCTACCTATCGCGCGTTCCAATGTCACGGCTATGCCCGGGTTGATATGCGTCTGAGCAAGGAAGGCGAAATAAACGTCCTTGAGTTCAATCCCAATCCAGACATAGCACCGGGAACCGGTGCCGCGCGTCAGGCAGCCGCCGCTGGCATGACCTACACCCAGTTCATTGAGAAAATAGTGTCACTGGCTCAGGAAAAAGTAAAACATGAATGTCACCATCCGCCCCATGTGCCAAGGGGATAAGCCATCAGTTCTGTCTATCCTGCACACCACACCTGAATTTGCGCCGGCAGATATTGAGGTAGCTGAAGAGCTCATTGATATCTACCTGGAGCAGTCAGTGAAATCCGGCTACCATATCCTCGTGGCGGAGGACGGTGGCGAGATTAGCGGTTACATCTGCTACGGTCCTACACCGCTCACAGAAGGGACCTGGGATATTTACTGGGTGGCGGTCAGCCGTATGAAACAGAAGCGCGGAGTCGGCAGTGCTCTCATGAAAGCCGCTGAGGAAAACATCCATAAAGCAAACGGACGCCTAATCATCATTGAAACCTCATCCCTGCCGTCATATGAAAAAACAAGGCGTTTCTATAGTAGTAAGGGATATAACGCGGCTTGCCAAATTGCTGACTTCTATGCCGACGGTGATGACAAGGTGATATTTCAAAAGAAGCTGAGATAGCCACATGAAAAGGTCTGTTAAAATCGTGCCTGCTATCCTCACGGATGACCCGCATGCTCTGGAGAAGATGGTGCGGCAGACGGAGACTTTCACCGATTACGTGCAGATTGACGTCATGGACGGCGCGTTTGTGCCGTCACGGAGCGTCTCCTGGCGGGAGATTGCCCGGGTGCATCCCGCAATAGACTGGGAAGCACACCTGATGGTGCAAAATCCACAGGACTATCTGCCGGGTTTCAGAGAGGCAGGCGCAAAAGAGATATTCTTCCATTATGAAGCCACTTCCCAGCCGCTTAAGATAGTAGAAAAGGTGCAGAAACTCGGACTGAGAGCCGGCATAGCGGTGAACCCTGAGACACCCGTTTCAGCTATCATGCCCTTTGCCAGAGCAATTGACAGCGTGCTCTTCATGAGCGTCCATCCGGGGTATTACGGCAGCAGGTTCCTGCCGGAGGTACTTGACAAGGTGAAGGAATTCCGCCGGTTACAGCCTGGCAAAAAAGTCGGCATTGACGGTGGCGTCAAGGAAGACAATTTGCTTCAGGTGGCTCAGTCAGGGGTTGACTTCATCTGCGTGGGGAGCGCTATCTTTCTCCAGCCTGACCCTGCGGCGAGCTTCCGCAGGCTCCAGTCCCTTGTCAGTGAAGGGCGGGAATAGCTCCTCATATACTTTCGCTCAGCCGTTTAATTGCCGTCACAGGGTCTGCGCCCAGATGTACCCTGATGACGGTTCTTCCCCGTAATTTAAGTGTTTGAAAGTCACCAGAAGCCTGTGCCTCTGCCAGAACCCTGAAGGTGTAATGGTCGCCGGGGATAGGCACGTCCTGTTTAACATCAGCAGTAAGTTGTAAGAAAAGCCCGCCGTTCGGCCCGCCTTTATGGAGCTGTCCGGTGGAGTGCAGGAAGCGCGGTCCGTAGCCCAGCGTGGTGGCGATACGGTATTTCTCCACCAGCTTCTTCCTCAAATCAGCAATAGCTCTGTCAATATCAGGTGTCTGATTCAGGTAAGTCATGATGGCAAAGTATCTGCCGGTCTTTGCCTGCTGTAAAAGCTCTTTTAAGCTGTCTGCGGCTGGCGCCGCGGGTAGTTTGCCGGAAGAATGATACTCCTGAAGCATGCGCATAGTGACATCTTTAGTTGCCTGGACATCAGGTTGGTCAAAAGGGTTGATGCCCAGGAGCGCCCCGGCAACCGCCGTGGCGAACTCCCAGCGGAAGAACTCGGCGCCGAGGTCAAAGCGGTCAGTCAAATCCAGCATGGTTACTTCCCTGCCAGAAATTTTCAGTTGCGCAGACAGTTTGTCAGTAGCATCATTCCTGTCGTTTTTGAGGCGCAGGTAGACGAAGGTTCGGTCATCGCCGTAGTACGCCGCATCAACCAGCGGTTCACCAATGACGGGTATGATTCCCCTCCCCTCTTTGCCCGTGCTCTCGGCGATGAGTTGCTCCAGCCATAGCCCAAAACTATCAAGTGCCGGCGACGTGATAAGGGTGAGTTTGTCCTGCCCTTTGAGAGCGGCGCCGCCGATGAGAGCACCCAGATGACCGCCGGGATTGCCCGGTAGCGGAGAATGACATGCCTGACTCATGGCGCTGGCACGGCTGAGCAATTCTGTTATGTCAATCCCAGCCAGCGCCGCCGGCACAAGCCCAAAGTATGATAGCACAGAATAGCGCCCGCCTATGTCTGCCGGATTCAAAAAAGCGCGCCTGAAATGCGCCTCCTTTGCCAGCTTTTCCAGCGATGAGCCGGCGTCAGTGATAACGATGAAATGCAAGCCAGCACCATTTTTTCCGGCGGTCTGCTCAACGAGATTTCTGAAATGTTTATACAGCGACAGCGTTTCAATGGTGCCGCCTGACTTGGAGGCGACAATGAACAGCGTTTTCAGCAGGTCTATTTGCCTTGTTACGGAGATAATCCGGTCAGGCACAGTTGAGTCAAGGACGATAAGCTCCGGGTAGCCTTTCACACGACCGAAGGTCTGCCTCAGCACCTCGGCGCCGAGGCTGGCACCGCCCATTCCCAGGAGCACCACATGTGTGAAGCCGGTGGAGCGTATCTCATCAGCAAAAGAGGTGAGCGCCGTCACCTCGCGCTTCATCTGGTCAGCGACGGTGAGCCAGCCAAGACGATTGGCGATTTCACTGGGGTCTGGACTCCAGACGGTATGGTCTTTCTGCCAGATGCGCTTGATGATGTCCCGTTTCTGGAGGTCGGCTAAGATGTCAGCAATGCCCGGCAAGCTCATTTCGGGCTCCTGTGAACATGTTACTCGGTTTTCAGAAACCTGGTTTCTATCGCCAGGACTTTCTGCAGGCGGCGCTTGTGCCGTTCTTCATTTGAGAAACGAGCTTTGAGGAAGGCGGCTACGACTTCTTTTGCCAGCTCTATGCCTATGACGCGCGCCCCGAGGCAGAGGATATTCATGTCATCATGCTCCACTCCCTGGTGTGCTGAATAGGTGTCATGACAGGGGCAAGCGCGCGCGCCGGGGACTTTGTTTGCCGCGATACAGGCGCCTACACCACTACCGCAAATGATGATGCCACGCTCAGCTTTACCCCCAGCCACTGCCTTTGCCACCGCCTCCGCAAAATCAGGATAGTCATCTTTAGCGTCATACTGAGACGCACCCAAATCAAAGACTTCATAGCCCTGGCTTTTGAGCCAGGGAAGGAGGTCAGCTTTCAGCGGATAGCCACCATGGTCGGCACCTAACGCTACACGTAGCGCCATCATTCCTCCTTACTTCTGGGGCTCGCTTTCCCGGCTCCAGTTCTGCATGATTTCTTTCAGGCGCTGGGCAAGCTTAGGGCTACTGCGCAGACGCTCAATGAAAATGGGACAGCCTTCAAGGAGAGAGTTTTGCGCCGCAGTTGCCATGCTGGACAGCAGGTTCTGCCAGCCCAGGTCAGCCGGCTGGCTTGGGGTCATACCGGGCGCTGATTCAAGCTGGCGCCGTATGTCCTCAGCGCTGAACCGCATCGGCATGACGCAGGTCTTGTACCAGGGACATTCCTTGCACTGAACGATGCCGTAAGCTTCATTGAGAATGTCATTCATATGCTTCTTACACCTCTATGCTAATTAATTTGCACTGAAATATCAAGTAATGGTCTGGCGTCTGACGCTTTTCAGTCAATTTGATTAAGACGAACTCGTTGGCATATAATCGTTATAACGTCGCAAGGGGCTAAAGGAGATAAAATGGCAACCGAAGAAAAAATGAAAACATTGGCTGAGCACACGTATGGCACATGGCGGGCGCAGAAAGGCTGGAAGAAGCCAATTTATATTAAAGATGCGGAGGGTGTCTACTTCTTTGACGATACTGGCAAGCGCTATATTGATTTCTCTTCCCAGCTCATGTGCTCCAATATCGGGCATAAAAACAAGGTGATTATTGACGCCATTGTGAAGCAGGCGCAACAGTTGCCCTATATTGGACCGGTCTTTGCCCAGGATGCCCTGCAGAGCGCCACTGAAGCGCTACTTACTGTTATGCCGTCTCAGCTAAGCAAATTCTTCTTCTCCACCTCCGGCACTGAAGCAAATGAAGCTGCCCTCACGATTATACGCCAGTATAAGTCTCCCAGCTATAAGGTCATCTCCCGCTACCATTCTTACCACGGCGCTACGGTTGCGGGCATATCTTTTACTGGTGACCCGCGGCGCGTTTTTGCAGAGCGCTACCGTCTGACCATAGGCGGCATACTCTATGCTCCTGATGCCTATTGCTACCGCTGTCCGTTCGGGTTAAAGTATGGCACCTGCGGAATCCAGTGTGCTGAATATGTTGACTATATGATTAAAGAGGAGGGCAATGTCGCCGCCGTGATTGTGGAGCCGGTGGTCGGCACAAACGGCCGCATCGTACCGCCTCCGGAATACTTCCCCCGCTTGAGAAAAATCTGTGATGAAAACGATGTCCTCCTCGTCTGCGATGAGGTGATGAGCGGCTGGTACCGCACCGGTCCGGCTTTCGCCGTGCAGAACTGGGGCGTTGTCCCTGACATCATGACCACCGCCAAAGGCTGCACCTGCGCCTACACGCCGGTGGGTATCACCGCCACGACACAGAAGATTGCCGCCCACTTTGAGGAACAGCCACTCATGCACGGTCATACCTATGCCTTCCACCCGCTCTGCCTCTCCGCAGTGGCGCCAGCAGTGAGCGAGCTGAAGAAAGTGGTTGACAGCGGACTGCCCGCCAGAGTAAGCAAACACCTTGAAAAACGGCTCTATGAGCTACAGGACAGGCATATCTGTATCGGGGATGCCCGCGGTATTGGTCATTTCTGGGGGCTGGAAATTGTAAAGAACCGCAAGACAAAAGAGCGTTTCAATGTCAAGGCGGACAAATTCTTCAAACCGCTGATGACGGATAGGCTCCTGGCAGAAGCGCTGAAAATAGGTCTTTTCATGCAGGACTGGTATGACACACTTATCATTGCGCCGCCGCTCATCATTACCGAGGCGCAGGTAGATGAGGGGATTGCCCTGCTGGACGAAGTGCTGAAAATCGCTGATAAAGAGTGCGTCCAGACCGATGTTCCGGGTGAAAGAAGCTCTGCCGCTTACAAGAAAGCGACCAAAGCAGAGGACAAATAGTTACCTGATGATTTTTGTCAGGTGGTCCAGGACGTCAGCTTTGCTGGCAAAGGCGCCCACCTTGATGTCCTGAATGACGCCGTTTGCGTCAATAAGAAAAGTAGCCGGTATACCGCGGATGTTATAGCGGTGCGCCGTATCCTCACTGCTATCCAGTAGCACGGTGAAGGTTAAGCCATTCTTGGTCACAAAGTCCTTCACCGCCGCCTCGCCCTCCCCGATATCAACCGCCAGGATGACCAGCCCTTTTTCCGCCAGGGCTTTATCTTCGTAAATCTCCTGAATGAACTTCATTTCAAATCGGCAGGGACCACACCAGCTCGCCCAGAAATTCAGCAGGACGGGCTTACCGCGGAGAGCGCTCAGAGTAATCCTTTGCCCGTCTAACTTTGCCAGCTGAAAGTCAGGTGCCATTTTGCCAACCTGCGGAGCTGGTTCCGCAGACGGACCGGAACAGGCGGTTACCAGCAACCCGGAAGCCAGCATCACCGCCAGAGAAACCGGCAGAAGCACTCTCATTAGCCTTGCCATGACTGACCTCCATTTCCACTCACAAAGTTGAGAACCAGCGGATATTGTTTGTCAGGGTAAGGACCCCTATGATAATCAGCAAGATACCGCTTGCCACCGTTATCAGTCTTGAGTAGCGCTGGATGCGCTTCAAAAGCGGAAGCATAAAATCAAACGCCACACCTAATAGCAAGAAGGGCAACCCCAGCCCCAGAGAGTAGAAAGCAAGCAGGTAAGCGCCCCGCCAGGCGGTGGCGGTGTTAAGAGCGATGGCTAGAATCCCTCCCAGCACTGGTCCCACGCAGGCGGTCCACGCCATAGAAAAGACCGCGCCGATGAAAAATGAGCGCAGGTAGCCGGTCTTACTGGTGACCGGAGCGTTCAGGCGTTTTTCGTAGTTCAGCCACGGTAGTTTCAAGGCGGCGAGCATGAAAGCGCCAAAGGCGATGAGCAGGCTTCCGGACAGTCTATTGAGAAAAACCGTGCTGGGATTTATGGCGAAGCCGGTCAGTCCGGCGATGGCGCCCAGTGCCACGAAGACCAGTGAAAAGCCGATGACAAAGCTCAAGGAGTGGAGGAACAGCGGTACGCGCATCCTGCCGGCACCGGTTAAGACGTCCGCCCCGGCGATGCTTGCCAGATAAACCGGAACAAGGGGAAGCACACACGGCGAAAGGAAAGATAGCAACCCGCCGCCGAAAGCCACCAGGACCGAGATGTTCTCCACTTTGTACTCTCTATTCTCTATGCTATTTAATCCAACCAGAAATAGCAAGTGGCACATGGACAAGACCGCGCTACCGCTTTATAATTGAAATAATGGAGGCATGCCATCAGACCGCTCAGCTACTCTCAGATTAGTCTCTATCAGTCCTGCCCGCTGTGCTATAAACTGCAGTATATTGATGGGCTTGAGCCGGCGGAAAAATGGTATTTCAGCTTCGGGGAGACGCTCCATCTCTGCGCTGAATTTTTCTTTAAAGTCAGGGTGCCCCCGCCGCCATCGCTGGAAAAGTTGCTGCAGTTTTATGACCAGAACTGGAAAAGCGCCGGCTATCAATCTGCTGAGGAAGAAGCCAATTATAAAGAGTATGGGAAAACCATCCTCACCAGGTTCTGGGAGATTCACACTGCAGATTTCAGAATGCCCATCGCCGTGGAGCGCCAATTCTATATTGACATTGAAGGAGTGAAGCTCAGGGGCATCATAGACCGCGTGGACAAGCTTGAGAGCGGCGGACTTGCCATTGTGGACTATAAGACTACTCAGGAACTTTTCACCAACGAAGCTTTGCGTGATAACCTCCAGCTCACACTCTATCAGATTGCCGCGGAACAGACCTGGCAACTGCCGGTGGAAAAACTGACCCTCTATCACCTGAGGTCTAATACCCCTTGCAGTTGCTCGCCGCGCGGTGAAAAAGAGGTCAAAGAAGCAAAACGGCTAGTTGTGGAAATCGCAGAACAAATCGCCCGCCAGCATTTCCCGGCTAAGGAGGGACCTTTCTGCCCGTGTGATTTCCCGGAGCACTGCCCATACTATCGCCACAAGTATGACCCGGCGCTGACGGCGCCTGCCCAGAAAGAAATCCTCTGCGGCACAGCGGTGGAAGATGCTGTTGAGCAGTACGTGTCTCTGCAACAGCAAATCAAGACTTTGCAGATGGAACTTGAAGAGCTTAAAGAGAAGATTGTTGCGCTTTGCCAGGAAGAGGAGCTTAACAGGGTCTATGGCAGAGAACATGCCCTTACTTATAAGCTGGTGGAGACGGCGGGTTTTGATGAAGAAGAAGTGAGGGCAGTGCTGGAACCACTCGGTCTCTGGGACAGGGTATTGAGCTTTGACCAGGGGAAGCTGAAGCAGTTACTCAGCGATGATGGTCTGGCAAAAGAAATCAGGGACAAGCTGGAAGCGCTGAGGCGGGTCACCTCATGCTCGCCGCGGCTCTGGGTAAGAAAACTCAGAGAAGAAGAATAAAGAAGGGGGAGCTTTGGGGCTCCCCCAACCCCCTCATGCCGCGGGATGTTTAAAGGTGCTCTTTCTCCACGGCAAATACTGCTGCCTTGATTGCTTTGAAGACCTGGGCAAGCTCGTCATCAGTGATGGTGTAGGGCAACATCAGGTTGATGAGGTCTCCGTACCAGGTGGAGCATCCCAGAAAGACACCGTTCTCAAAACCAGCCTGACGCACTGTAGCGGCGACGGCGGCGCGGTCGGTGAAAACTTCTTTGGTCTTCCTGTTCTTGACGAACTCAACAGCGCCCAGAACTCCATTGACGCGGACATCACCCACCACCTTAGACTGGTCTTTAATCGCCGTGAGCTCCTTTGCCATCACTCTGCCAATTTCCTTAACTCTGTCCAGCAATTTATGCTTCTCCACGTACTCAATGCCTGCCAGCCCGGCGGCTGCCAGGTAGCCCATACTGCCGAAGGTGTAGCCGTGCTCAAGCGCGTCTTTGCCAGTGAAAACCTCGTAAATCTCATTTTTGACGTGAGTGCCGGCAAGAGGCCCACAGCCCCAGGCAATGCCTTTGCCCATAGCTATCATGTCCGGCACGATGCCTTCTTTCTGGCACTCAAACCACCAGCCGGTCTTGCCGAAGCCCGTGATGACTTCATCCACACTCATCAGGATTTCATACTGGTCACATATTTCCCGGACTCTTTTAGCGTAACCAGGAGGTGAAAGCACATTGCCCCAGCCGGTATTGGTTATCTCCGTGATGAACAGCGCAATGGTGGAGGGGTCTTCAAACTCAATCACTCGTTTAAGCTCTTCGGCACAGCGTAGCTTGCACTGCGGATAAGTCAGCTCCCAGTGACAGCGATAGCAATTGGGTGCCGGGAAAGCCACGAAGCCTCCCGGCAGAGGCTCAAATGCTTTCCGGCGGAACGGATGTCCACTGGCGCTCGCCGTGCCCAGACTGGTGCCGTGGTAATCACCCGGGAAACGGTGAAGCGTCTTGTATTTGGTGCTTTTGCCCACAATCTTCCAGTACTGGCGAGCAATTTTGAGAGCGGCTTCATTGGCATCCGTGCCATTACTGCTGAAGATGGTATATTTCATTCCTTCCGGACCAATTTCAGCAATTCTTTTGGCGAGCATCGGTACTGGCACACAGGGAGAAAAAAACTGCGGGGTGGTGGTATTGATTTTCTTCATCTGGGCAATCACGGCGTCCATGAGTTCAGGCACGTTAAATCCCAGAGGCGCCGCTCCGCCACAGCCATTGGACTCAATCAGGCGGTTCCCAAAGATGTCAACCACATGGCGACCCTCCGCAGATTCAATGATTGACAGCGGGCGCCCCCAGTATGAAGAGTCACGGGCAAAGGTGGGCCACATGTACTCCTTGGCAATCTCCACCATCTTTTCTGCTTCAGAACGCTTCATGATTTATCTCCGAATGTCCCCCTATTCTAATAAAAGAAGTCAAAGGAGGTCAAACCGCCGGCTCTGCTCTTAGCTTTTTCATAGACCAGTCTGGCGCAGATGATATCCTGAATCGCCAGCCCCGTGGAATCAAAGAGGGTGATTTCGCTTTCGCTCTGGCGACCTTTCTTCATGCCTGCGGCAACTTCCCCCAGAGTGCAATAGATGTCAGACTGTTTTATCGTGCCCTTGCTCAGGGGGACATTGATTTCACCAGAGTGTGAAGCCTGCTCAATGTCATCAACAATGATTCTGGCGCTGGCAACCAGACTATCTTCAAGCTCCTGTTTCCCCGGAGCGTCAGCCCCGATGGCATTGATATGGGTGCCCGGCTTGACGTGTTTCTTCAGCACTACCGGCTCAGTGGCAAATGTGGTGGTGACAATGATGTCCGCATCAGCCGCCTCTGCCACGCTTTTCACCACGCAGATGCTGATGCCAAGCTCATCTCTCATCTCTTCAGCAAATTTCCCAGCACCATCAGCATGCTGGTCGTAGACTTTAACTTCTTTAAGTGAAGGCAGAACGTGCTTGATGGCACTGAGCTGGCTCCGCGCCTGTCTGCCGGCGCCCACCATGCCAACAGTGGAAGAGTTCTTCCGCGCCAGGTGTTTCACCGCCACGCCGCCTGCGGCACCGGTTCTTATCGTGGTGAGATACGTTCCGTCCATAATGGCAAGAGGGTAACTGTTGTGAGGGTCACAGTAAATGATGATTCCCATTACACTGGGCAGTCCGTATTTCTGAGTATTCTCCGGAAAGACGCTCACCCACTTCATGCCCGCGCCGCCGTCTACATAGGCAGGCATGGCGCGGAAATCCCCGTGATACTGCGGCAGGTCAAGATAGATTTTCGCTGGCATGATGGTCTTGCCTTCAGCTTTCAGAACGAAAGCTTTTTCCACCGCCTGCAACGCGTCAGCCATGGTGAGCAGAGATGCGACATCTTTTTTCTTCAGTAACAGGGTACCCGGGGAAAATGATGTATTCACCACGGTGCCTCCAAAAATAATGCTTTGTTTCCGCTTTCACGTTATCACGGCACCTTATACCTGTCAAGAAAAGCCGCTGTCGTCTTTGCGTAATTCGTATTTGGAGTGGTTGTCATTTCCGTTGCTGAGCGGTAAAGACAGGGCATATCATTCATCTTTTGTGGGAAAATCGTCCTGAAAACGTAAAAAGGGCACTGGATTTGTTAACCCGCCTTCTGTTAAAATTAAAGATAGAAAACTAGCGGAGTTATAGACGATGTACGATGAACTGGATAAGCGAATTATTGAAGAACTGCAGATTAACGGCAGAGAGAGCTATGTGGAGCTTGCCCGTAAGCTGGGTGTGGTTGAAGGTACGGTGCGAAAGAGGTTAAAACGGCTGACTGACCAGAAAATCATCAGGGTACTGGCAGTGCCTGATATGCGGCAGCTCGGCTGCGGCTTTGTCAGCATCCTGGGAATACAGGTCAAGCTGGAGGAACTCAGAAAAGTGGCAGAAAAACTGTCGCAGAATCCGCATATCTGCTATCTTGGCTTTGTCACCGGGCGCTATGACCTCATGGCAATTGTCCTGACGCAATCGCCGGAAGAGCTTTCCCGTCTGATAGAGAAGGAGATATCAGCCATTCCGAGCATTCTGAGGATTGAGACCTTCGTCAATCTGGATATCATGAAGGGTGCCTCACCCTATCTGGATACCAGACAACTGGTGCATAATCTTGTTCCCGGCGCTTCCCGGAAGATTGAACAGACCAAGCTTTTCTGATGATGGCAGGGTAAGGTACCATGGCAGAGCTTGAAGAAGTCCAGCAGAAGATTGCAGAACTGAGAAGACAGATAAATCACCATAATTACCGCTACTATGTCCTGGACAGCCCGGAAATCAGTGACGCGGAGTATGATGCTCTGATGCGCCAGCTCATTGAGCTGGAGACAAAATATCCCCAGTTTCTCACCCCGGATTCGCCCACACAGCGTGTGGGAGCGGCGCCGCTGGAGGCTTTTGGAGTGGTAGAGCATCCTCAGCCTCTGCTTTCACTGGCAAATGCCTTTTCCTACGATGAGCTAAAAGCATGGTATACCCGCACATCTAAACTGATAAACGGCGAAAGTTTCAACCTTACCTGTGAGCATAAGATTGATGGACTTGCCGTTGCCCTCACTTATGTTAACGGCCAGTTCACTACTGGAGCTACCCGTGGCGACGGCTTCCGCGGCGAAAATATCACGCAGAACCTGAAGACTATCCGTAGTATTCCCCTATCAGTGGCAAAAGAGGCACCGCCCCGATTTGAAGTGCGGGGGGAAGTTTACCTGCCCAAGGCAGGTTTCCGCAAGCTGAACGAAGAAAGGAAAGCGGAAGGTCTGCCCCTTTTTGCCAATCCCCGCAATGCCGCCGCCGGCTCTGTGCGCCAGCTTGACCCGCGCATCACTGCCAGACGTCCGCTTGACATCTATGTCTATGGTCTGGGCTGGGCAGAGGGCAAAGTCATGCCTGATACTCACTGGGAGACGATGGAATACCTGAAATCGCTCGGTTTCAAGGTGAACCCTCACAATAGGCTTGTTAACACGGTTGAGGAGGTTGAGGCATACTACCGGGAATGGACGGAAAAGAGAGAAAGCCTGGCTTATGAAGCAGATGGCATCGTGGTGAAAATAAACCAGTTTGAATTACAGAGGCGCCTGGGAGTGGTGGGACGGGAGCCCCGGTGGGCAATTTCTTACAAGTTCCCCGCCACTCAGGGCACCACCCGTCTTCTTGACATCGGCATCAGCGTGGGCAGGACAGGCACCTTGAACCCGTACGCCATCCTGGAGCCAGTGCAGGTGGGAGGTGTGACCATCAAGCAGGCTGCTCTACACAATGAAGAGGATATCAGGCGCAAGGACATCCGTATCGGGGACACTGTTATCATTCAGCGCGCGGGTGAAGTTATCCCGGAGGTGGTGGGCCCGGTGACAAGCAAGCGCACCGGCAAAGAAAAGGAATTCAACCTGCTGGAAAAGGTGTATGATAAGGAAAAGGGCCGCCCTGCCTGCCCGGTGTGCGGCTCAGAGGTGATTAGACCTCAGGGTGAAGTGATGTACTATTGCTCCAATGCCGCCTGCCCGGCACAGGCACAGCAAAGGATAGAGCTCTTTGTCTCCCGCGGAGCAATGGATATACGCGGAGTGGGAGAAAACATCATCGCCCTGTTTCTTGAGAAAGGCTTGATAAAAGATGTGGCAGACCTGTATTCCCTTACCGAAGAACAGATAGCGAAGCTGGAGAGGATGGGAGAAAAAAGCGCAGCAAACATCGTCAGGGCGATACAAAATAGCAAGGAACGGCCGCTGGCAAGGCTTATCTATGCCCTGGGTATACGCCATGTGGGCGAGGAGACAGCTGAGCTCCTCGCCAGGAAGTTCCACAGCATTGACGAGCTTGCTCAGGCGACTGTTGAAGACCTGATGACCATCCCGGGCATTGGACCGAAGATAGCGGAGAGCATCACCGCCTTTTTCCGGCAGGAAAGCAATCTGGCGATTATCCGGAAATTAAAAGAGGCTGGCGTCAAGACGGAGGAGAAAGCCGCCAGGCCAGAAAAACTGCCCCTGTCAGGAATGGAGTTTGTTCTCACCGGGACACTGAAATCATTCTCCCGCACGGAAGCCGAAGAAAAGATTAGAGCTCTTGGCGGTGCTACCGGCAGCAATGTCACGAAGAAGACAACCTATCTCGTCGTTGGCGCTGACCCGGGCTCAAAGCTGGCAAAGGCAGAGGAACTGGGTACGAAGTTGCTCACTGAAGAAGAGTTTCTTCAGATGCTGGAGAAGTCTGGCACATGAAATTAATCATTGGACTGGGCAACCCCGGGCGCGGCTACGCCAAAAATCGCCACAATGCGGGGTTCATGTGCGTGAACCATATTGCCAGAGCTTATAACATCATACTTGACCGGAAGCAAAGCAAGGCAAGAGTAGGCACTGGCAAAATTGCTGGTGAAGAAGTAATCTTAGCCAAGCCGGGAACATTTATGAACCTCAGCGGAGAGTCAGTAGCGCTCCTCATTAAGAGATACGGGATAAGCCCGGATGACCTCATCGTCATCCATGATGACCTTGACCTGCCGCTGGGTAAAATCCGCATCCGCAAAGGCAGCACCTCCGGCGGACACAAAGGCGTAAACTCTATCATTACCAGCCTGGGCACCAGAGATTTTGTCCGCATCAGAATCGGCATCGGGAGACCGCTTGAAGATAAAATCCCTGTGTCAGAAGAAAGGAAAATCAGGGACTATGTGCTCACTGATTTCACGCCTGAAGAAAAAAAGATTATGACGGAAGTCATAGCCAGAGCCAGTGAAGCAGTGCTCTGTCTCATATCAGAAGGACTGACTACTGCCATGAACAAATTCAATTAGCCTTTGCCATGACCTTGCCTGAGATGATATAATTTTTACGTTTACTTATTAATGGAAAAGAGAAAGTTTATCGCAGTCATAGGCGGAGGCGAATGCTCACCTCAGGAAGCCATGATGGCGGAAGAGGTGGGGCGTGAGATAGCACGCCATGGCGTGACGCTGGTGTGTGGCGGGCTGGGGGGAATCATGGAGGCGGCATGCCGGGGAGCGTCTTCGCAGGGTGGCATGACCATCGGCATCCTGCCCGGAGACAACCGGGGTTCAGCCAATCCTTTTGTCCAGATTCCCATCGTCACCAACCTCGGCGAGGCGAGAAATGTGATTGTGGTAAAATCGGCGCAGGTGGTTATCGCCATCGGTGGGGGTTATGGCACGCTGTCTGAAATAGCTCACGCCCTGCGTAATTGCATTCCGGTCATCGGCTTGAATACCTGGACGCTTTCACGTGATAACCAGCCTGATACTTCAGTTATTCCAGCAAAAACGCCCGCGGAAGCGGTTAGAAAAGCGCTGAGCCTTATCACAGAGTAGCAGGAGATATAAGTGACAGACATCAAAAACGTAAAAGCTAGGGAGATACTGGACTCACGAGGCAACCCGACCATTGAAGTAAAAGCCGAGCTTTCTGGGGGCGCTCATGGCATAGCCGCTGTCCCATCAGGAGCCAGCACCGGCAAATACGAGGCGCTGGAACTGCGTGATAAAGATGCTAGGCGGTTTAACGGTCTGGGCGTCCTGAAGGCAGTGGAGAACGTTAACAGAGTTATCGCTCCAGCCATCGCTGGAATGAAGGCGGATGACCAATCGGCGCTGGACCAGAAACTGATTGAACTGGACGGCACGGAGAATAAGTCCAAACTGGGCGCCAATGCCATCCTGGGCGTTTCACTGGCGGTGGCTCATGCCGCGGCCCAATCAGCGGCAAAACCGCTCTATAAGTACCTAGGTGGCGGCAAGGCATCGCTCCTTCCCGTGCCCATGCTTAATATTCTCAACGGGGGCAAACATGCGGCAAACTCCACCGATTTTCAGGAGTTCATGGTGCTCCCTGTCCACGCCACCAGCTTCAAACAGGCAATCCAGATGGGCGTAGAAGTCTATCATGCCCTCAAAAAAGTCCTCAAAGGGAGGGGACTGGATACCAATGTCGGTGATGAAGGTGGGTTTGCACCCTCCCTCCCCTCAAATAAGGATGCGATAGAAGCCGTCCTCATGGCGATAGAGAAAGCTGGCTATAAACCAGGAAAAGACTGTTTCATCGCTCTTGACCCTGCCGCCAACGAGTTCTATCAGGACGGAAAATATGTTCTCGCCAGAGAAGGTGTTAAGCTCACTTCGGATGAAATGGTTGATTATTATGTCAAATGGGCATCGCTCTATCCCCTCATCAGCATTGAAGATGGCTTGGCGGAGGATGACTGGGACGGGTGGCGGCACCTCACCAGCAAGCTGGGGAAGAAAGTGCAAATAGTGGGCGATGACCTCTACACCACGAACGTAAAGCGCCTCAGCCAGGGTATTAAGCTCAATGCGTCAAACTCAATTCTCATCAAGCTCAATCAGATTGGCACGCTGACTGAGACGATTTCCGCCGTCAGGATGGCACAGCAAGCAGGCTGGACTACCATCGTCAGCCACCGCTCAGGTGAGACTGAAGATACCACTATCGCCGACCTTTCGGTGGGCCTCAATGCTGGACTGATAAAGGCCGGCGCACCTTGCCGCTCCGAGCGCACGGCTAAATATAACCGCTTGCTGAGGATTGAGGAGGAGCTTGGCAAAAAGGCGGTTTATGCCGGCTGGGAGGCATTTTACAATCTCAAACGGTAAAATGATGTCTCACTATCTATTGAATGCAAACATTGTTATAATATGAGAAAAACAAGGAGATAGCCATGGTCACCAGGATAGGCATAAATGGGTTTGGACGCATCGGAAGGTTAACCTTCCGGACAATAAACCAGTATCACAAGGGCAAGCTTGAGGTGGCGGCAATCAACGACCTCACTGATACCGCCACAAACGCCCACCTATTGAAATGGGACAGCACCTACGGCGCTTATCCCGGCACAGTTGAGGCAGGAGAAGGAGTTCTCACCGTTGATGGAAAGAAGATAAAGAGCTTTGCTGAGCGGGACCCGGGGAATATTCCGTGGCAAGACCATGGTATTGACATCGTCATTGAGTCCACCGGTCTCTTTACCGATGCTACCAAAGCTTCTGCCCATCTTAAGGGGGGAGCGAAGAAAGTGATTATCTCCGCTCCGGCAAAGAATGAAGATATCACCATCGTGCTTGGCGTGAATGAGAACAAGTATGACCCTGCCAGGCACAGGGTGGTTTCCAATGCCTCCTGCACCACCAACGGCATTGCGCCACTGGTCAAAGTGCTTCATCAGAACTTTGGGCTGAAACGGGGGCTGATGACCACCATCCATGCCTATACCAATGACCAGAGAATACAGGACCTTTTTCATAAGGACCTGCGGCGCGCCAGGGCGGCGGCAGCCAATATCATTCCCACCACTACCGGCGCGGCGACGGCGGTCAGCCAAGTCATCCCTGAGCTTAAGGGTAAGCTCCATGGCATTGCCTTCCGCGTGCCGGTAATCACTGTGTCAGTCGTTGATTTCGTGGCTGATGTCAGCAGGAATGTGACGGTGGAAGAAGTGAACCAGGCATTTAAGTCTGCCGCCAGCGGACCGCTCGCCGGCATCGTTGAGTATTGCACAGAACCTCTGGTCAGCTCTGATTTCCGGGGCAATTCCCATAGCGCTATCGTTGATGCCCTCAGCACCATGGTCATAGACGGCACTATGGTGAAGGTCATTGCCTGGTATGATAATGAGTGGGGCTATAGCTGCCGGGTAGCTGACCTTGCGGCTTTCATCGCCGCAAAAGGACTCTAAGGAGAAGCCTTTTTACAGCAAATAAGATAAGATATGAAGTTAATCGTAATCGGTTTTGGACAGTGTGGCGGCAGAATCGCTGATGAGTTTGCGCGGTTGAACTGGAAAGCGCATATTAAGCGCGGCATTGACATTGTTACCGGCGTTTTTGCCGTCAACACTGATGTGGCGGACCTCAGCGGTCTTTCCCGCATCAAGCCGGACTATCAGCATCGTATCCTCATTGGCGGGCGCAAGACTGGTGGTCATGGCGTGGGCAAAATCAACGAGCTCGCGGCGGAAATTGCGCGGGAAGACTCAGACAAGGTCATTGAGACGATACGCAACAGCAAGCGTTTCACGGAAGCAGATGCTTTCCTTCTCATTGCTGGAGCGGCGGGAGGAACAGGTTCCGGTTCAGTGTCTGTGATGACACAGCGGATAAAGGAACGCTATATTGACAAACCAGTCTATAACCTTATCGTTCTGCCATTTGAGCATGAGGAAAGCACGGAGGAACGGACCATTTATAACGTCGCCACCTGTCTTAAATCTTGCTATCTGGTGGCTGACGCCGTGTTTCTCGTGGATAACCAGCGCTATATCAGTAAAGACGCGCCATTGCGCAGTAACCTGAGCCGAATCAATAGCCTCATTGTTGAGCCGTTTTATGACCTCCTATGCGCCGGGGAAGAGAAGAAATCAAAGTATATCGGCGCTAAGATTCTTGACGCTGGAGATATCATTCAGACGGTAACCGGGTGGACGACCATCGGACACGGCAGGTCCCAGATTTCCTTAGTCAAGAAACTCATTGGCAGAGGGCATGACTTCAGGAATAAAGCCACGGAAGCTCAGAAAGGCACCCAGGCAATGGATGAAGCTATCAGCGGACTTTCTCTGCGCTGTAACCCGGTGGACTGCAAAAGAGCTCTTTACTTGGTCTCTGCGCCACCGAAGGAAATGAATGTGGAGCTCATCAAAGAGCTGGGCATGTATCTGAAAAGCCTGGCGCCAGAAGCTATCATCAGAAGTGGTGACTACCCGAGAGAAAAAGGAGCGCTGGATGTTACCGTCATCCTTTCTGAGCTGAGCGATGTGGAAAAAATTAGGAATTATTTCAGCCGTGCGCTGAGCCTTATCCTGGCACTTAAGCGGAGACAGGAAGGCGCCGAAAGTAAATACCGGGACATTGAGGTCACCTTAAAGGATATACCCTCGCTCCTCTAGCCCACGCGAAATCATCTGCCATGCCAAATGGCCTGTTTAGCGCCCTGCACAGCACTTAAGCGGCGTACGATATTCTGCTACCTTGACAGCTTAGAGTAAATGCTCCAGGCTTGCTCCAGAGTCTCCTCTCTGATTTGCCACGCCTGTTTGAGCGCGTCTTCCCGCTTCTTTCTGGCGCTCTCAACTGCAGCCTCGCAGGCTTTTTCTGCCTCTTCTTTCACACGGCGGAATGCTTCTTCAGCACGAGCTATGGCTTCATCGCGCTCTTTCAGCGCCCTGGCGATTTTCTCGTCTCTCTCTTTCAACGCCTGCTTTATGGCTGAGTCAGCGCCGGCATTGGCAGTCTCTTCGGCACGCCGGTAAGCCCTGGCAATGAGCTTTTCATTCTCATGATAAGCATTAGCTACCTGCCGCTGGGCTTCCATGTAAGCCATGTAGGCTTGCTCTGCCTGCCCCATGACTTCATCTAATGGTTTGACCGCTTGCTCTTCAACCTCTCCCTCTTCACTCTCCGCGGTCTGTTCCTTGATTGCCTCCATTTTCCTCACTGCCTCTTCGGCACCTTCGGTAATTTTTTTGGCTCGTTCGCGTGGGCTTGCCATTAAAAACCTCCTACTTTATAGTTATTATTTTTTGCACGCTAGTAATTAAATTATTCTTCTGCCTCTTCAGTATCCTCTATTTCTTCCTTAGCCTGTTCCGCCTTCTTTTTTTCATACATCCGCGCCAGGAAGTCCAGACGGGCTTCAAGAGCACTTTTATCCCTAGATTCTGCTGAAGGTCTCCCTTTTTCCTTCTGAGCGGGCATATCTCTTTTGCTAAGCTCTTCATCCAGAGGAGAGACAGCAGACGCAGATTCTTCTGGTTCATAGCTCCTCTCCGGAGGTTTGACAGTGCTTCCTGCTCTGCCTATCGCCTGTTCAAAGGCGCGGAGTGATGCTTCTGCAGATTCCCGGGCGATTCTCCCGGTTGCCTCAGCGCGGTTAATTGCCTCTTCAAATGCTTTGATAGCAGCTTCTGCGGCCGCTTTTGCCACTCTGTTTGATGACTCAATGGCTTCTAACGCCTCAGCAATGGCGGACTGTGCTGATTCCCTAGCAGCTTTTGCGGCGCCTTCTGCCGCATCTTTAGCGGCTTTAGCAATGGCTTCCACGCGGCTAATAGCATCTTCATAGGCACGGGTGGATGCTTCTGCTGATTCTTTCGCTGACCTTGTTGCTAGCTTTGCCGCTTCACGCACTGCCGCAATGGAAGTTTCGGCTGTTTCTTTGCTCTTTATGCTTATGTCCTCAGCAAGAGAGAGCGCTTCCTGTGAGGCTTTAGCCATAGCTTGAGTGGCTTCTTCTGCTGTCTTCGTGGCATTTGCGATTGCCTTTTGCACCGCGATGAGAGTGGCGTCTGCTTTTTCCCGTATTTCCCGGCTCAATATCTCAGCACGCGCCGCCGCTTCTTCAGACGCTTTTACTGACGCTTCAATTCCTTCCTGCGCACTTTTAATTGCCGCTTCTATTGCCTCTTTAGCTGATTTTACGGCGGCTTCTGCCGCTGCTTTTGCCTCTTTGCTGACAGCCTCCGCCCGCTCCATGGCTTCCTGCGCAGTTCTTGAAGCAATCGCCGCCGTGCCTTTTGCTTCCTGGCTGAGCATCTCGGCGCGGTTCACGCTGTCTTTCATGATAGTAGTCAGCTCTTCAATCAGGCTTTTCACTTCCTGGTTTGATGCTTCTATCTGTGCTATCGCCCCTTTAGCAGTCTGTCCGGCGGATTCCGCCGCTTCACGTGCCGTCCTTGCGGACGCATCAGCCAGCGTCCTGGCTTCTCTGCTCATGGCTTCAGCCTCAGTGAGCGCCGCACGGTAGGTAGTATTGGAAACCGCTACCGCCTCTTTCATTTCTCTCATCAATTGATTCACTTTATTGACCGCTTCCAGCGCCAGCTGTTTTGCGGTCTGAGCGGTCTCAGAAGCGTGTCTGCTGACACTGTCCACTTTGGCGGCAGATTCCTGCGCCATCTTGATAGCATTATCCGCTATATCTTTTATCAGCTTGCTGGCTCTCTCTGTTTTGCTTATGGTTTCCTGCACGGCGCGTACCATTGAGTCCACAGTTTCTTTAGTTTCTTTATTTATCCGGTCAGCGCGGTTTGCTGAATCTCTGGCGGTTTTGATTGCCATCTCGGTAGCTTCTTTAGCCTCTTTGCTGACAGCTTCCGCCCGTGCAACCGCCTCTTGAGATGCCTGCATTGAGGTTTGAGCAATTGCCTTGGTGTCAGCGCTCATTTTATTGACGCGCTCAAGACCTTCTCGGGATGCAATCAGAGATGCCTCTGCCGCTTCTTTGGCTTCCTTGCTGATAGCCTCGGTTCTGGCAATGGCTTCCTGGAACTCTCTGGCGATTTCTCTGGTGCTGTAAGTGGGGGCTCTGGCTGCCTCCTCTGCAATGCGGATAGCTTCCTGGGCGGCTTTAATGGAACTTTCCGCGGCTTCTTTAGCCTCTTTGCTGACAGCTTCCGCCCGTGCAATCGCCTCCTGAGATGCTTCTCTTGCCGCCTCTGCCGCCTCTTTTGCCTCTCTGCTGATGGCCTCAGCACGAGCCAGGGCTTCCTTGGAGGTCCTGATTGATGCCTCGGCAGCTTCCCGTGCGGCGCGGCTCAGCTTCTCCGCTCTGGCTACCGCCTTTTCAAAAGCCCCGATGTTACTTTCGGACTCACCCAAAAGTTCTGCTTTTCTATCCTGACTCATGATTCCGCACCTTTGTGGTTTCATTCTAATACAGGGCGAGATGATTTTCAATAATCCTTTTTGACTATATAGCCAATTGACATACACGCCGAGTTATGCTTAAAATAGCACCAACAGCGATTATGGCGAGGTGAAAGATGAAACTATTAGTGGTAGGCTTCGGGCAATGCGGCGGCAGGATTGCCGATGAATTTGCCGCTCTTAACCATAAAGCTCGCAGTCAGCGTAAGATTGAGATTATCACCGGCGCTTTTGCCGTCAATACCGATGCCGCTGACCTCAGCGGTCTGGTGCACATTCCTAAAAGCTATAAGCACCGCATTCTCATTGGTAGCCGTAAGACTGGCGGACACGGCGTAGGCAAGGTCAATGAACTGGCGGCAGAGATTGCCAAAGAAGATGCAGATAAAGTAATTGATGCCATCCGCACCACCAAGCACTTCTTTGAAACTGACGCCTTCATGTTCATTGCCAGTGCCGCGGGCGGCACCGGTTCCGGGTCAATTTCCGTCATGACCCAGCACATCAAAGAGCGCTACATAGATAAACCGGTCTATGCCTGCATTGTCTTGCCATTTGAGCATGAGGAAAGCACGGAGGACAGGACCATTTACAATGTGGCGACCTGTCTCAAGTCTATCTACTCTGTGGCTGACGCGGTCTTTCTCATTGATAACCAGCGCTACGTGCGCAAGGATGCTTCAATCAGAAACAACCTCGCCAAGATTAACAATATGATTGTGGAGCCATTCTACAATCTGCTCTGCGCCGGTGAAGAGAAAAAACCCAAGTACGTGGCTTCCAAGGTCCTTGATGCCGGCGATATCATCCAGACAGTAGTGGGCTGGACAGTGATTGGCTGGGGCAGGTCAGAGACGTCCCTTTTCAAACTGCCCAGGCTCAGAGCACAGGATTTCCAGGAGAAACGCGGCGAGACGATGAAGGGTATCCAGGCAATGGATGAAGCCATCAGCGAGCTTTCTCTGAAGTGCAATCCAATTGATGCCCGGCGTGCCCTATACCTCCTCTCCGCACCAGCAAAAGAGATGAACATGGACCTGGCAAAGGCTCTGGGTGATTACATGAGAGATATCGCCCCGGAGGCTATCATCAGGAATGGTGATTACCCCAGAGAACGGGGTGCTCTTGATGTGACTGTCCTCCTGTCTGAGCTCAGCGATGTGGAGAAAGTGAGAGACTACTACCTGAAGTCCACCGCCCTTATCCCTGAATTCAAGAGGCGTCAGGATGAAACGGAAAGCAAGCTCAAAGCCGTCCAGGATGTGGGCAGAGACATACCCTCCCTGCTCTAAGAAACGCATCAGCTAAGAACATGATGTCCCCCTCTTCGCCTGCGGAGAGGGGGATTTTTATGGTAGAAAAATTTCCCTCCAGACTTAAAAACGCTTAACACTGACCAGCCATATACGCTATAATCTATTGAGATGTCCTCTCAGGTCTTTTATCGCAAGTGGCGCCCCCAGCTTCTGGCAGATGTCATCGGGCAGGAACAGGTAACGCAGACCCTGCGCAATGCTCTGAGCGCCGGACGCATTTCCCACGCCTATCTCTTCTGCGGACCGCGCGGCACCGGCAAAACGAGCACCGGGCGCATTCTGGCAAAGGCGGTTAACTGCCTGACCAATCAGGGCAAAGGTGAGCCATGCAATACCTGTGCCATGTGCCTGGCAATCACTGAGGGCAGAGCCTTTGATGTCATTGAAGTGGACGCGGCGAGCAACCGCGGCATAGATGAAATCCGTGACCTCCGCGAAAAAGTGAACTATGCCCCCGCTCAGGCACGCCGCAAAGTCTATATCATAGATGAAGTTCACATGCTCACCAAAGAGGCTTCCAATGCCCTGCTTAAGACCCTTGAAGAGCCACCTCCCCATGCCATCTTTGTCCTCGCCACGACTGAGGTACATAAAGTCCTGCCCACCATCATGTCCCGCTGTCAGCGCTTTGACTTCAGGCGTATCTCTCAGGCAGACATTGTGAAACGGCTAACACAAGTTTGTCAGACGGAGGGCATCTCCATTGAGACGGAGGCGCTCAAGCTCATCGCCAGGGCTTCCACTGGCAGTCTGCGCGATGCGGAGAACCTGCTGGAGCAAATGGTTACCTACTACGGAATGGAAATCAAGCTCGCGCAGGTCCAGCATATCCTGGGCATCACCGGAGACAGCAGAGTGAAGGAGCTGGTCAAGCACCTCATCAACCGCGATGTGTCCGCCGGCGTGAGCACGATTAACAGCGTCAACAGTGATGGACTTGACCTGCGCCAGTTCAGCCGGGAGCTGATTGACTACCTGCGGTGGCTACTCCTGATTAAAACCGGCTCGCAGGAAGCCTTTGACCTCACCGCAGAAGATTTAAATGAGCTCAAATTACTGGCGGCGAAAATCTCTTTGCCGGCTATTCTGAAAGCTATCAAGCTCTTTGCTCAAATGGAGCTCAGCCTGGATAATTACTCCACACTGCCGCTGGAGCTGGCTTTTATTGATGCCACACTCTTTGCTACAGAAGAGAAACCTGCTGTCAGGGACGCGCCGGAGCCGCGACCGCAAGCAAAGACAACTCCGGTAGCTCCGGCTATCGCTCAGCCTCAGGTCAAAGCCTCGGCAACCAAGACTGAGGCACCAATAGTAAAGCCGCCAGTTGAGAAGAAACCTGAGGCAAAAGAGGCGCCCGCGCCTGCCATATCCGGCTCAGACCTGGCGCACCTCCAGCAGAACTGGCGACAGTGCCTTAGAGAAGCCCCGCCGGAGATGAGCCGTACCCCCGCCGCCGCCCTCCTCCGCAGCGCCCGCCCCAAGACGCTGGAGGAAAACGTGCTGGTGCTGTCATTTAAATATCCGCTTCACAAGGAAAATATGGAGAAGCCGGAGAACCAGCAGATTGCGGAGAAGATTATCAGCTGTTACCTGAAGCGCACCTGTCACGTGCGGTGCGTCTATGAACCTGAGGACAACCACCTTGTGGAAGAAGCGCTCAGGATTGGCGCGCAGATTATTGACGTGGAGGAAAAATGAACCGGTTCTTCATGCAACAGGCTCAGCAACTTCAGGCTCGCCTGGCGAAAGCCCAGGAGGAGCTAAGCACCATCACTGTGGAGGGAAGCTCGGGAGGAGGGGCGGTAAAAGTATCCATGAACGGTCAGCAGAAAATCATTTCAGTCAAGATTGCCCCGGAAGCGGTCAATGCCGGAGATATTGCCATGCTTGAAGACCTCGTCCTCACTGCCGTCAGCGAGGCTCTGGCAAAGTCACAGGAAGCCGCCGCCAAGCACCTGAGCAGTATCACCGGTGGTCTGAAAATACCGGGGCTCACTTAAGGAGACATGATTGTGGGTGATAAGCTGATTCCCGCCACAGAAGCGATCAACCGGCTGATACAGGAGCTCAATAGATTGCCCGGCATCGGTCCCAAGAGCGCTCAGAGGCTGGCATACTACCTCCTGCGCGCCCCTGATGAACAGATAAAACAGCTTACTGACGCGCTCCTGTCCCTCAAGCAAAAGACAGTGCTGTGCTCCGTCTGCTTCAACGTGACGGAAAGTGACCCCTGCGCCATCTGCCGCAATGACCAGCGTGACCGTGCCACCATCTGCATCGTGGAACAGCCGCAGGATGTGCTGGCAATGGAGCATACCGGCATCTACAAAGGGCTTTACCACGTCCTCCACGGCGCCATCTCCCCCACCGATGGCGTGGGTGCGGCCAATATCCGCATACGAGAACTGATGAGCCGCCTGCAAAATAGCCGGGTAACGGAGGTCATCCTAGCCACAAATGCTACCCTTGAGGGTGAGCAGACCGCTCTCTACCTGAGCCGGCAGATTACGCCACTGGGCATAAAAGTTACCCGCCTCGCCCGCGGGCTTCCCTTCGGCACTGAGCTGGAGTATGCTGATGATGTCACCCTTACCCGCGCCATTGAGGGCAGGCAGGTGTTTTAGTTGACTTTGTATGCGCTCATACTGGGATGACCGCTTCCGCAAAGAGGGATATGTCTGGGGCACTTCTCCCAGCACCACTGTTGAGCATGCCTTGACCTTCTTCCGCAAGGACAATGTAAAGACTATCCTCGTGCCGGGGGCGGGGTACGGCCGGAACACCAGTTTTTTCTCGTCGGCGGGCTTCAAGGTGACCGGAGTGGAAATTTCAGAGGTCGCCTGCGGAATGGCTAAAAAGTTTGACCCTCAGACTATATTTTATTGTCGCTCCGCGCTGGACATGCCCCTTAATTTTGGGATATTTGACGCCGTATATTGTTTCAATACCCTGCACCTGTTTTTAGAGAGGGACAGAAAGCGGTTCCTTGAAGAGTGCGCGCGCAAACTGAAGGACAACGGGCTTTTTTACTGCACCGTGTTCTCAGAGAAAGAGGAGAACTTCGGCAAAGGCAAAGAGGTGGAAAAGAACACCTTTGAGAGCCGCCCGGGCAGACCGGCGCATTACTTCACGGAAGATGATTTGCGGGAGCATTTCAAAGCTTTTAGTGTGCTGGAATCAGGCATGATACAAGACCGGGAAAACCACGGCGAAGGTCCGCACACCCACGTTTTGCGTTACATTGTGGCAAGGAGGCAATAGCGATGCCTCAGCCGCGCACCTATCAAACAGAAGCCATCATCATCAAGAAAACCAAACTGGGCGAAGCGGACAGAATCCTCACCCTCTTCACTCCCCATCTGGGCAAGGTTCAGGCAGTCGCCAAAGGAGTACGCCGACCCCGTAGCAAGCTTTCGGGGCATCTGGAGATGCTCACCTACAGCACTGTCTCTCTGGTGCGGGGTCGGACCCTGGACACCATCACCGGCAGTCAGACTATTGACAGCTTTCTGCCTTTGAAGAGTGACCTCTGGCTCACCTCATGCGCTCTTTATGTTGCTGAACTGGTCAACCAGTTCACCGCAGATGAAATGGAAAACTATCCCCTTTTTCAGCTTCTCCTCGCCACGCTAAAGCGGCTGACCCAGCCGGGCAACCAAGAGCTGGTGCTCCGCTACTTTGAAGTCCACCTCCTTGAGGAGACGGGCTACCGCCCTGAGCTCAGAGAGTGCGTGTCCTGTCACCGCGCCCTTGACCCGGTTGCTCATGTATTTTGCTTCAGTCTAGGTGGCATTGTGTGTCCTTTCTGCAGTCCGGGTCAGGCACACCTTTTCCCGCTATCGGTCAATGCTCAGAAAGTGCTAAAGTTCATCCAGTCCGGTGACTTACCCGCCATTGAACGCCTGAAAATAGACGCGGAGCTATCTGATGAGCTGGAGCGTGCGCTGGGCGGATATATCAGGCACATTCTTGAACGTGGGGTGAAGTCAGCCACATGGCTGGAAGCGCTCAGAGAGGAAATCAGGAAGACCGCCCCCTGACCTGCGTAAAACTTTACTCTGTGCCTGTGATACTTTATAATAATGATGCGACTGGGGTACGGACCTCAGTCGTTTAACTATCAGGTAACATAGTTATGACAAGCAGGCACGACCGTATTACCTCTCAGCGCCAGCAGAAACTGGAAAAACTCCGCTCTCTGGGAGTCAATCCCTATCCCAATTACTATCACCGCACCCATACCGCCCAGCAGGCGGTGGAGCTCCTCAAGCAAAAGGAAGCCGGCACAGCGCAAGAAGATAAGGTGAGCATCGCCGGCAGGCTAATGTCCATCAGGCGCATGGGCAAGAGCACTTTTGCTGATATACGCGATGGCTCGGGCAAAATCCAGCTTTTCTTCCAGAACACTGACCAGTATGATGACAAAACCCAGCAGGTGTTCAAAGACCTGGACATCGGTGACATCATCGGCGCCAGCGGCAGCCTGCTCCGGACGAAAACAGGCGAGCCCACTGTCCGTATTGAAACATTTACCCTGCTCACCAAATCACTCCAGCCGCTCCCGGAGAAATGGCACGGGCTCACTGATGTTGAGATGCGCTATCGTCAGCGCTATCTTGATTTAATCAGCAACCCTGAGATTAAAGCTATCTTTCAGACCCGTAGCAAGATCATCACCGCCATGCGCGATTTCCTGAACCAGTGGGGTTTTACCGAGGTAGAAACGCCGGTGCTACAGCCGTCAGCCGGAGGTGCGGCGGCAAAGCCTTTCATCACTCACCACAATAGCCTTGACCTTGACCTCTACATGCGCATTGCACTGGAACTTTACCTCAAGCGGCTCATTGTCGGCGGTTTTGACAAGGTGTATGAGCTGGGGCGCTGTTTCCGCAATGAAGGCATCTCCACCCGCCACAACCCGGAGTTCACCATGCTGGAGGCTTATGAAGCCTATGCTGACTATAATGACGTCATGAAGACAGTTGAGACGCTGGTGTCCGGCGTCTGCCAGAAAGTGCTGGGCACCATGAAGGTGGAATATGACGGCAAGACCATTGACTTCACGCCGCCCTGGCAGAGGATGAACCTGCGTGATGCCGTCACCAGATTCAGCGGCATTGACTTCGTCAGGTTTCCTGATGCTGATTCTCTCAGAGCTAAGATGAAGAGCCTGGGGATGGAGGTTGACCCGAAGAAAAACTGGGCAAAGCTGGTTGATGAGCTTCTTGCCACCTTTGTTGAGCCGAACCTCATCCAGCCCACCTTCTTGATTGATTACCCGGTGTCAATGTCTCCCCTCGCCAAGAACAAGCCCGGCGAGGAAAGAGTAGTGGAGCGCTTTGAAGCCTTTGCCGGCGGGATGGAGATTGCCAATGCCTTCACCGAGCTCAATGACCCGGAAGAACAGCGCCGCCGCTTCCAGCAGCAACAGAAGGAGCGCCAGGCAGGCGATGAGGAAACGGAGCCGGTGGATGAGGACTTTTTGCTGGCGCTGGAATACGGCATGCCCCCCACCGGCGGGCTGGGCGTGGGCATTGACCGGGTAGTGATGCTTCTGACCAACCAGCAATCAATCAGGGAAGTGATTTTATTCCCACAGCTTAAGGAGAAACCGCGGTAAGGACAACCTATGCTTGACCTTAAATTCATCCGCGATAATGCTCAGGTGGTCAGAGAAGCCCTGGAGAAGCGCCACACCACCGCTCCCCTTGATGAAATCCTCACGCTGGATGCACAGCGTCGGCAGAAAATTACTGAGCTTGAGGAACTGATGCGCGCCCGCAAGGTGACCGCCAGAGAGAAAAAGGTGGATGATGCTGTCATAGAGAGGGGACGTGACCTGCGTGATAAAATCAGGGCGCTGGAAGAGGAGGTGAAGTCTATTGATGAAAAGCTCAAAGATTTCCTCCTCCAGATGCCCAATATCCCCCAGCCCTCTGTGCCGGTAGGAAAAGGAGAGGAAGACAATGTGGTGGTGCGGACTTGGGGGGAGCCGAAGAAGTTTGACTTTAAGCCGGCGCCGCACTGGGAGCTGGGTGAAAAGCTGGGCATTATTGACTTTGAGCGGGGCATAAAACTTTCCGGAAGCCGCTTCTACGTGTTGAATGGTCTCGGGGCAAAGCTACAGCGCGCTCTCATCACCTTCATGCTTGACCTGCACACGAAGGAGCATGGCTTTAAGGAAGTCTATCTGCCTTACATGGTCAAGCGCGAATGCCTTTATGGCTCAGGCAACCTGCCCAAGTTTGCTGATAACCTCTACCACGACGCGGAAGAGGACTACTGGTTCATCCCCACGGCAGAAGTGCCCATCACCAATCTCCACCGCGATGAAATCCTCGCCCCGGGGATGCTGCCCCTGTACTATGTCGCCTACACCGCCTGCTTCAGAAGGGAGAAGATGTCCGCCGGCAAGGACACGCGCGGCATCAAACGCGGACACCAGTTTGACAAGGTGGAGATGTACAAGTTCACCGAGCAGGAAAAGTCCAATGACGAGCTTGAGAAGATGGTGCAAAACGCTGAAACGGTGTGCCAGAAGCTGGGACTCCCCTACCGCGTCACTATGCTGTGCACGGCGGAACTGGGCTTCGCTTCCAGCAAATCATATGATATTGAAGTATGGGCGCCCGGCTGTGGCGAATGGCTTGAGGTAAGCTCGTGCTCTAACTGTCTTGATTTCCAGGCACGGCGCGCCAATGTGCGCTACCGCCCCACCCCGGAAAGCAAACCGCTGTTCGCTCACACCCTGAACGGATCCGGACTGGCATTACCGCGGGTGCTCATTGCCGTGCTGGAGAATTACCAGCAGGCTGATGGCTCTGTCACCATCCCTGAAGCTCTGCAACCTTACATGGAAAGGAGGACTATCACTAAGTAGAGACACATTTTCACAGAAATAAATAATGGGCTAAGGCGATAGTAGGCTACGAGACAACTTGACATCTTTAGAAAGCTAATATCGCCATTATCATTGCGGAAACAATTAGCAAACAAATAAGAAGGAGTGTGAACATAGTGCAGCAACAAGTTACGGAAACGCTGATGAAAGTGAAGGACACCACCGCTAATCCGGCACCTCTGGGTCTTATTGCATTCGGCATGACCACCGTCCTGCTGAACTTTCATAATGCCGGGTTTTACCAGCTGAACACGATGATACTCGCCATGGGGGTTTTCTATGGTGGTATCGCCCAGGTGATTGCCGGCATCATGGAATGGAAAAAGAATAACACCTTCGGCACCACTGCATTCTGTTCCTTTGGTCTGTTCTGGTTGACCCTTGTTGGACTTCTGGTCTTTCCCAAGATGAACTGGGGCGTGGCTCCGGAATCTGGAGCCATGGCCGCCTACCTGACCATGTGGGGCATCTTCACTTTTGTCATGTTCTTCGCCACGCTGAAACTGAATAGAGCCCTGCAATTCATTTTCCTTTCCCTCGCCATCCTGTTCTGGTTGCTGGCGATTGCTGATGCTACGGGTAACGCAGGCATCGGTCTTCTGGCTGGTTGGGAGGGCATCATTTGTGGTGCCTCTGCCATTTACACCGGACTTGCTCTGGTGCTCAATGAATACTACGGCAAGACTGTCTTACCCATTGGACCGGTGAAGAAATAGAAGTCATCTCGTCGCCCTGGCTACCAGCTTTCAAGGTAGTCAGGGCTGACAATCTAAACCGGGGACTCCAGCGCCGCAAAGACGCCATAAAGATTATGACTCCGGCCAAAGTTGCGGTATTGAGGGATAGCCAGGGCAAAGTTTTCACCATGCCCGTGGAAGGAACCTCCGTTCATTGAAAATAAAAAATCAATAATTCCTGATGTCGCGCTGGACCGGGAAGCACTTCATCACCGCATTCTGCGCACGGTCGCGCCACATACCCCTCTTAACTGTGAACTGCTTCTGCTATAACAAACCTCCCGGGTAAAAACAGGGCGGTCAAATACCTAAACGGTACCGTTTTCAGCGTACTACCGTACCGTTGACTTGATGCAATTGAGCTGTTAACATAAATAAAAAGATGGGCGCTTTTAGGTCATCTGATAGAGTCAGTTCCGGGAACAAGCCAGCAGAAGAAAGTTTCCCGCAGTCCGACGTTGCCATACAGCGCTTGATTAAGGAAATACTGGGCAGGGAATTCCGTATCGTCAAGAACGGTCTGGACCCGGAAGAGGTGCTGGCTTTTCTGGAGATATTCACAGGCTCAAGTGAAGCCGCCCTGCAACGCCTGGAGCTGGCAATATCCAGCAAGAAGCTTGTCCAATCTATTGAGACTATGGTAGAGAACACCCGCCGGGTCTCTGAATACATCAAGGCAGAAGCCAGGAAAGAAGCCGAGTTAGAGAAGGATAAAATAGTCCAGGAAGTCCGGCGCGAGGCTGAGGAAATGGTCATGCAAGCCAAGAAGAGCTGGAGCGCGGCGATTGAAGGGGCAAACTCAGTCCTTTCAGAGGCTCAACGCAGAGCGGAGGAAATGCTTGCCCAGACCAAGAAGAGCCGCGGCGACCTTATTGAGGGCATCAACTCCATTCTCCTGGAAGCGGTGGCAAAGGCGAGAAAAATAGAGGAGATGGCTTTCCAGCATGTTAAAGCAGTAGTGGAGATGAGCACGGCATCAGCACAGCAAAGCATTCCTGATTATATCAAGTCTGTCCACCGTGACCTGAGTCTATTGTACGAACAATATGCCAAGGAACTATCTGCTGCATTATTCAAAGGTGTTGAGACCGCGGCAAAACCTGAGGTTCAGGCGATAACACCAGCGGCGCCGGCGCCGGAAGTGCCACCGGCAGGCGAAATTGAGGAAGCGTTTGAAAGTGCTACAGAACAGCCGGCCAGCGTTGAAATCAAAGAAGAAAAGGCATCTCCGGTTATTGAAACCCGCGCTGAGGTGCCAAAGGAAACCGCGCCCGCCATGTTCCAGGGCAAAGTAATACTGATAGTGCCTCAGGGAGCCGGGCTCTCATGGATGGAACAGTTGCGGCAACGGCTGAACAATATCCCGGGTGCATACATCCTGCTGGATATCCACACTAAAATGGGGGTAAGCATCATCCACCTGGCGTTAGACCAGCCCACTCCGCTGATTTCTGTCCTGCTGGAAATGCCTGAGGTGGAAAAGGTGGTAGAAGACCGCCAGAAGGTGGAGGAGTATTCAGGGGGCTTAGCCAGAATCCTGGGTCAATACGGAGTTGAAGCGCAGGCGATGCTCGCCATCGTGCTTAAAAGGATAATACAGGAGTAGCGCTCATCTTTGCCCGCCGCTATCAGGCGCATCTGTGCCACTGGCCGCAAGTTTGGACAGGATAAAAGCAGCCTGATTTGTAATCAATCGCTCGCTCAGGTTAGTGGTATCAGCGGGGCGTCCGCTTGAGTGACTTCCGGTCAGAGAAACCAGTGTCTCTATTTCTTCAGGGGTGAGGGGTTTAATACGTCCTTGTTTCTGCTGTTGTTGAAGGTAGGCTAATATCCGCCGGGCAATAGTTGGTCTGCGCAGCAGTTCATCCACAATGTGCTCTCCGTGAGAAATCCTGCGGATGGCATTGAGCAGTTCTCCCGGAGCAGTGCTTTTCTTCAGGTATCCTGCCACTCCCGCCTTGAGTGCTTCAAAAATCTGGTTGTCATCCTCGTAAGGAGTGAGCATGAGGAGTCCGGTATGAGGAGAGAGCTGTCTGACGCGCTGAGCCAGTTCCAGTCCTCTCATTGCCGGCAGTTTAATGTCTATCAACACCACGTCAGGCGCAAGTGCTTCAATAATCATAGCGGTACCTTCCAGGAAGTCTGATTCACCAATCAGCTCAATATCATCGGTCTGGGACAGGAGCAGACGCAGACCGCGGCGGAAAAGCCTGTCATCATCAATGATGAAGACTTTTACTTTACCGTTCATTTGAGCACTTTCACGGGAATGCGCCTGCTCTGGCGGCATAGCTCTAGCCGGCAAAGTTTGAGCTACCAGCGGCGCTACTGTTCTGCTTTCTTTTTTATCAATGGCGGTGACGAGCGCCTCTCTGGCTTTCTTATACTGAGCGAGCTGTTCAGTCTTCAGGTCCGCTGGTTTAACAGAGGTATGAAGTGGCATCGCCTTCCTCACCTGCCAGGGGGCTCTGGCAAGAGGATAATGGCACCACTCGCAGAAATCGGCGTATTTAGTTTTCCTGCCGCAGTTACGACATACCGGCATAAACGTCACCCTGTGCCTGCATCGGCTTCCTGCTCAATACTATCACAACATTATGCATTTACGTCAAGCAGTCAAAAGAAATACGTGAGCGAAATACCGGAATGCACGGGGTACCCTATCACCGAACGAGAGAGCAGTCTCTCATGAGCATGTTGATGATATAGCCGGCGTATTTGCCCTGCACGGTAACGGTCTGCCCTTTTGCCAGCTGGTTCAGTTCAGATACATGCGTCCTGTCAAAGGTGCACTGGACATTCACTTCCAGCGTGCTTTTGGCGCTGGTCAGGATGACATAGTAAACATTATAATCTTCATTCAATACTACCTTGTCCACGATGCCGGTTACCTTAAAACTCTGGTTGGCAATAAGAGAATACAGCTCTTCTACGGTTACCTCCAAAGGAGCCATAGTGAGAGCGTGTTCAGAGTCCGGTATCAACCGGCGCGGGGTCTCTGGCTGTGGAGCGGGCGCCGGTGCGGCGGTGCCATGTTCACGGAGGTAAGCGCCAGAGGTCACCTCTACCGGGGTGGGAGTGAGGACACGCTCCGGCGTAGATGTCTCGCCGTTTTTCCGTATTTCGGCCGGCTGAGCAGGCGTTAAAGGGCTTAGCTCAGCGAGGTTGAATTCTTCAGCCTGCTCTTTTGGAGGTTGTCTCTGTTTACGGCGTTTCTCTGCCTGAAGTTGCTGATAGGTCTCAGGCATCTCTTCAAACTTGTCTGAAAGCAGAGGGTAACCGCACCAGGGACATGCCCAATCTCTGGTCTTTGCCGTCTCCTGAGCGCAATTGGGGCACTTATGCATGCAACACCCCTTTCCATCATTATAGATGAGGGGTGGAGATTGTCAAGCGTGATGGGAAGAGGGACTTTTACATCCGGTCTCCAAAGATTCGTTTTGTTTTTTGGGTGCCTTTTCAGTGAGCTATCATTCTGGATTCCGCTGAATGGCCTCAACGAGAATGGTAATTTTTTCGGCTTATCGCTATAATAGCTTCTGGTGGGGAGGGGTGTCCGAGTGGTTTATGGTGACGGTCTTGAAAACCGTTCTCGCCGGTCACGGCGAGCGTGGGTTCGAATCCCACCCCCTCCGCCAGCCCCACACCTTGCCACCACCCCGAACCCAAAATCCTAATATCTAAACTCTAAGCAATATCCAATTTCAAATTACAAGTGTCTGGGATTTTGGTCATTTGAATTTGTTTAGAATTTATGATTTCGCGTTCAGGATTTGTCACGCGGTTTCACTGACACGGTATTGAGATTGGCGAAGCCCATCGGGTTGAGCTTATAGCCTTCAACGTAAGGCTTTACCAGGATGTAGTTCTTGCCGAACCACAGCGGAATGCAGGCGGCATCGTCCACCAGCTTTTGTTCCGCCTGCCGGTAGAGCGCCAGGCTGGCTTCCTCATTCCGCTCCACATTGGCTTTTTCAATGAGCGCGTCCACCTCAGCATTGCTGTATTCGCCGTAGTTGTTTTCGGCGCCGGAACGGAAGAGGACATCCAGAAAGTCCTGCGGATGAGGGTAATCAGCCACCCAGCCGATGGAGTACATCTCATCTTTTTCCTCAGTCAGCCAGTAGAAATAGCGCTCCGGCTCAAGCTGTCTGACCTTGACCTCCACTCCCAGGTTCCGCCGCCATTCATTGATGATGGCTTCCAGGTCCTGAGAAATCAATCCTCCCCAGCCGGACGTAGTGATGGTGATGGGCGGCAGGGCGGATACGCTGCCATAGCTGGATGTGGCAATGAGTCGCTTCGCCTCAGCTACATCAAACCTCAGCCCGCGCAGTTGCTCATTGTAGCCGGGTATGCCAGGGGGGAGTATGCCGTCAGCGCGGGTGACCATGTTTTTATAAACCAGAGAGATGATTTTGTCCTTGTCTATTGCCAGGCTGAAAGCACGGCGGATGGAAGGGTCATTGAACGGCGGTCTGGTGACATTGAAGCCGATATAGCTGAAGCTGAGCTCAGGGACAATCTCAAGTTGCTGGTAGAATCTGCCGCGTTTATCAGTGACTTTGTCAATATAGTCAATATGGACGGCAGTCACATCTATTTCATCGGTCTCATACAGGTTCATCGGGACGCCACCCCACAGCAGGAAGACCACCCGGCTCACCTTAGCCTTCTCTCCGTAAAAGCGGTCATTCCTCTCCAGGACGAGCTCTTTCTCTTTGTCCCAGCTCTTCAATTTGAAAGCCCCGGTGCCGTTAGGCTTGCGCCACCACTCTTTGCCGGTGGCGACATTCTCTCTATCTACAACGTATGAGGTGGGGTAGGTGAGCTTGGAGAGAAAGTATGACTTGGGGGCGTCAATGGTCACCTGGAGCGTGTAATCGTCAACAACCTTCACGCCGCTCAGCTCTTTCGCCCTGCCCGCCAGCATATCGCTGACGCCGACGATATCACCCAGGTAGGTCGCCGCCGTGCGGGAACCTGTGACGGGGAGGCAGGCGCGCTCCCAAGAGTATTTGAAATCCCCGGCTTTCACCTGCCTGCCGTTATGGAAAAAGACATACTCACGTAAATGGAAGGTATAAGTTCTGCCGTCACTGCTGATTTCCCAGTTTTTGGCAATGTCCGGCACCACCCTCAGGTCATCGTCCAGCCTGACCAGCCCGCCAAACAACTGCGCGATGTATCCATGAGAGGTCATCTCCCCGGAGACTGCCGGGTCAAGGGTAATGGGGTCAATGCCATAAAGGTGAAGCACACCACCGCTCTGGACTTGAGGTGCCTGAGCGGCTGGCTGACAGCCGCCAGCAAGGACGCTGAAAAATATGGCAACAAAAGCAACAAGACAGGCGATATTTTTAATTCTTGACGGCATATTGTCTTTAACTATAACATAAACTCATGCAATGTGCATCAGAATATACATGGCACACAAAAAGGTATATAATTGGCGGTAAGACATTGATTTAAGCGCGGTATGTATTATTTCTTCTGGCTCCACGTCAGGCGTGAACTGGCAAGACTGCGCCAGGAATTCAAAGCTCAATGGAAATATTATGTCCGCCAGACCTTCGCCGCAAGCGTGATTGTGTTCATCGTGCTTCTATTGCTGGAGATGCAGCACGCGGTTATCATCGCCTCCATCGGCGCCAGCGTGTTTATCGTCTTCGCCATGCCTAAAAACATCACCGCGCATCCTCGCAGAATCATCGGCGGCTACCTGTGCGGGTTCTTCACCGGGGCACTCTTCGCGTTAATTCCCCAGCCTTTTGAGCTTATCTCTTTCATTTTATATTCTGCGGCGGTGGGCATTTCAATCTTCCTAATGGTGGCACTGGATGTTGAGCATCCGCCGGCGAGCGGTATCACTCTGGGCACGGTTATTTCCGGCGTGTCTACGCAAATCGCCATCGCCGTCATCATCAGCAGTTCCGTTCTTTCTCTCGCCCAGCACTTTGGCAGGAGATTCCTGAAAGACCTGACCTAGCTTTGAGGAGGAGCGCATGTCTGACAAATTGCTGAAAAGCAGGGTTCATGAGCTGGCGGACAAAGCCTGGGATGTCCGAGCGATTGAAGCGAGATACAACGCATTGCTGGCAAAAGGCATACCCAGAAAAGTTCTGGATAGCAAGCAAATCATCGCCCGCAAAACGGAAATCCTTGACCGCATCCAGCGCCATGCCGAGGAGTATGAGTATCTCAGCCATAGCTGAGCCAAAGGTTCAGCGCTTCCCGTGATGGAAGAGTTCGGACTGGGGAACACGGAGATGGTCAAAGGGCTCTCAGCTTTCCCCGGCTTTGGCGCGAGCGGGTGGATATGCGGTGCGGTGAGCGGGGGACTATTTGCCCTGGGGCTATACTTCGGCAGTGACGATATCACAGATTACGATGCCACCGGCAGAGCCATCTCTGCCGCCCGCAAGTTCCTCCCGCGCTTTCAGCAAATCTTCAGCTCAATCCTCTGCCCTAAAATACAGGAGGACGTGATTTTCGGACGCTACATGGACGCCCGCGCCAGCCCGGAGAACATGGAGGCATTCAAGCGCGAGAAAGGCTATGCCAAGTGTGCTCTGCCCGCCGGCATCGGCGCGAGATTAGCCGCAGAGATAATCATTGAAAGCATGGAAGAGTCAGTCCGCTGATTCTTTTTCAGCCTAATTTTATGTCCACTTATTGCCTTAGAACAGCCCTGCCCGCTTCAGGCTGAGGAATGTCTTTGCGCCGATGATGACGTGGTCAAGCACCTCTATGCCGATGATTTCCCCGGCTTCTGAGAGCCGCTTAGTGATGCGGATATCATCGTCTGAGGCTTGCGGGTCGCCTGACGGGTGATTGTGAGCAAAGATGGCTGATGCCGCGCTGGCGGCGATGGCTTCTTTGAAGGCTTCCCTGGGGTGAACAATGCTCGTGTCCAGACTGCCGATTGACACCTCAGCGATTTTAATGAGGTGGTTTCTGGTGTCCAGGAGCAGTGCCAGGAAATGTTCCTTCTTCTTGCCCTTAAGCCTGTCCTGCACCGCATTCACCACATCTTCCGGCGTTTTCACCACGCAACGGTTCACGTCTGCAATAGAACTATCCGCCCGGCTGCCGAGCTCAAACGCCGCCTTAATCTGGCAGGCTTTCGCCAGGCCGATGCCTTTGATTTGAGACAGCTCCTCCAGTGATGCACCGGCAATGCCTTTCAAGCTTCCGAACCGGCTTAACAGCCTCTGAGCGGTGACCATAACTGATTCACCGGAAATACCTCTGCCCAGAATAAGTGCCAGAATTTCCTGAGCGGAGAGGGCTTCTACTCCAAAGCGCTGAAGCCTTTCCCTCGGTCGTTCCGCGGGAGGCAGGTCATGGATGGTGAATGACTTTTTAACGTCAGTGCTTTTACTGGGTTTCACTTGACTGCCTTCACTGCCTTTTTGAGGAATTCCCGCCACTGGCTGTCCAGACCGTCCATATCAAATCCGTAAACTTTAGTCAGAGCTTCATCATAGCCACTGCCGTTTCGGAAAGCGGTCAGAAGCTCCAGCATCTTGCTCTGCCCGTAGTTGCCGATGAGAAATGCCACGATGGTATAGCTTTCCGCATAGGAGAGGACTGCCTGTTCAGGGAAAGCTGAGAACGGGCTGGAAAGGCTGCGCACAGAGATGAGTTTGTCTTCTATAATCGCCTTAATCAGCAGGCTGGCGAAAGATGTCTGTAAATCACCCTCATTGTACATGGCTAAGCCTTCGTCCAGCCATGTCGGCAGGTCGCCATAAGGATTGAAAGTCTGCTGGTGGATAATCAGATGGGTAAACTCATGGGTCATCGCCCGTTTGCCCCAGGCAAGCTCTGCCGGCGCAATGCCGATGGAAATGGTGCTGTGGCGGGTGAAAGCCACACCGCCTGTCCACTCCTGGGGGAAAATCATCGCTCCCCGCAGGTCCTGTGCGCTGGCGTAAATATAAATATGGAGCGGTTTCTCCGGCTCGGCGCCGGTGCTGTTCTTCAGTTGAATCTGTGCCTGGACTGCCGTCTTCAGCAGTTCCCGCGCAAAAGCTTCATCACCCTGATACCAGTGCAACGTAATGAGACCTTCAGTGAGGCTACGCCATGAATAGCGGTCATCATTGAACATGAGGCGGGCTGGCTCAGTTTCAATGCTATTGCCGCTGGCGTCAGACACTTTCCACCAGTAAAAAATCGCCGTGCCGGGCGGCAATCCCCCGCCTTTTCTCATGTCCCATTCCCAGGTGGCGTCAACTCTGGTGCCGGGCTGGAAGAGCACGTACGCTTCGCTCGTAACTTCGGCAAAGCTCATGCGGTCAACGGCATATTTCAGGCGAATATCTTTTATCTCAGCATTGCTTTGCGCGGAGATGGTAAAAGTGAGCTTTCCGGGGAAGTCTATTTGCGCTGAACTTTTGAGGATTCTGAGCGTGTTCTGAGCCTGCACCGCCACGGGGTTAACCAGAACAAACATGAAAAAAGCAACGAGCAACAGGCAAGCAAATCTTTTAAGCATTTTCCTGCCCCTTTCCTGACCGCAAATACGCCGTGATGAATTCATCAAGTTCTCCATCAAGCACCGCCTCCGGGTTGCCGGTCTGGTAATCAGTACGGTGGTCCTTCACCATTTTATATGGATGGAGGACATAGCTCCGTATCTGGTTTCCCCACCCGGCTGAGATGCGCTTACCCTTTAGCTTTGCTCGTTCCTCCGCTTGCTTTTGCATTTCAAGCTCCAGCAGGCGCGCGCGCAGAATTCTGAGCGCAGTCTCCTTGTTCTGCCTCTGGGAGCGCTCATTCTGGCACGTGACAATGACGCCTGTGGGCAAATGGGTGAGTCTGACAGCACTGGACGTTTTCTGCATGTGCTGTCCGCCCGGGGCGCTGGAGCGGAAGACATCTATCCGCAAATCCTCTGGCGCAATCTTTATGTCAATATCCTCCTGCGCTTCCGGCATTATCTCCACCAGCGCAAAGGAGGTGTGCCGGGCATGGTCTGCATCAAAAGGTGAAAGACGCACCAGCCGGTGTACGCCGTGCTCTGATTTCAGATAGCCATAGGCATAGTCTCCGGTGACGCTTATCACCACGCTCTTGATGCCCGCTTCTTCACCCGGGGAAATATCAAGCACCTCAGCCTGATAGCCGTGACGTTCCGCCCAGCGCAGGAACATCCTCATGAGCATCTCCGCCCAGTCCTGTGATTCTGTGCCGCCGGCGCCAGCATGAATCGCCAGTATGGCGTTACGATTATCATAGGCACCACTGAAAGCCAGCTGGAATTCCAGAGTTTCAAGCTCTTTTGCCAGCTTAGCTACTTCAGATTGGACTTCTGCCTGAAGCGCGGCATCTTCCGCGGCGAGAGTGACAAACTCAGCTGCGTCAGCAGCCCTTTTCTCTATTCCCCGCCACTGCTGGACTATTTTCTTTTTTTCGGCGAGCTGACGCATTGTTTCCTGTGCCTTTGACTGGTCCAGCCAGAAATCAGGACTGGCGGATTGTTTTTCTAGCTCACCTATTTCCTTTTCTTTTCCGGCAACGTCAAAGACGCACCAGCGCCTGAGCAATGCGCGCCTGGATATCTTTAATAGTGCCGATTAGCTCTTGCATTATACTTTACTCCTCATCAAAGAGCTTCTTCTGATAGCCTTCTGCGGAGACCTTCGCTTCAAAAAGGAAACTGCCGCCGGCCACCAGATGGGCGAGCCGGGTCGGCTCAGGAAGGCGATAGCCGCGGCAACATTCCAGCACCCAGTAGATTGCGGTCATCAGGTCCACCTTATGACCGATGGAGACATAAAGCGGGCTTGCCCCGGCTTTAGTCCTCAGCACCGCACCGATAAGCTCGTCCTTATCTTTGAGCTCCGTATAGCTACCCGGCTCATCAGGGACCGGAGCATGAGTGCCGCAAAGCCTGGACTTGGCACAGCCGATGGTAGGTGTATCCAGTAGCATTCCCAGATGTGAGGCAATGCCCATGCGGCGCGGGTGAGCGATGCCCTGCCCGTCCACGATGATGAGGTCCGGAACGATGGTGAGCTTCTCACATGCCGCCAGGATTACTGGTGATTCCCGGAAAGAGAGAAGACCCGGGACATAGGGAAAGGTGAGCTTGAGATTGACTGACTTTGCTTCCATCAGTTTCAATTCTGGATACTTTAATACCACCACGGCGCCGGTGGCAGTGCCATCATCACGCTCTGCGGAGATGTCCACCCCGGCAATGAAACGGGGATTGAGCACTTCATTCATCCGGCAAACGCTTGCGGCAAGCTTCTGCTGGATATCAAAAGCCTCCTCGGTGTTTACGTGCCACCGGTGTAACTGCAACACCTTCACATTGCGAATTATATCTTCAACAGGAACAGTTGGCAAATGATTGAAGCGGTTTTATATTGACAGCTATCACGTAATAGTGCATAATATTCAGAAAAGAAGGCTAGGAGACACATGGTAAAGATACGATTACGGCGTATGGGGGGCAAAAAACAGCCCACCTATCGCATTATTGTCGCGGACAGCCGTTCTCCTAATGACGGCGCATTTATTGACATCCTTGGGCACTACAATCCCCGGACTAATCCTGAGACCGTGGTCATCAATCAGGAAAAAGCTCGTCAATGGCTCAAACAAGGAGCCCAACCCACTGATACCACCACGCGCCTGCTGGTCAAAGCCGGTATAATAGAAAAGTCCAATACGAACAAGGAGAAGACATGAAAGAGCTCGTGGAGTACATCGCCAAATCTATCGTGGATGCGCCGGACGCCGTCAAAGTGGAAGAGGTAGCTGACGAACAGGGCATCACCCTCAAACTCACCGTTGCGGATGCTGATAAGGGAAGAATCATCGGTAAGCAGGGCAGGATTGCGGAAGCAATGCGCTCTCTGCTGAGAGTGAAAGCCGCCAAAGCCCAGACCAAAGTCAGACTGGAAATCGTCTAAGAGCAATCATCAAAAAGAGAAAGCTTTTCCAGACTTCCGCTGATTGAGAAGAGGAGCCTGACTATGTGTCAGGCTCTTTTTTTGCGCTTTTTTACGCTTTCTGCCACTTTAAGGCGTGCCAGCGCCCGGGCGAGGGCGGCTTCTGCTTGAGCGGCGTCAACTCCCAGCGCGGAAAGCCCCAGTCCATGGCGATGAGCTAACTGCTCCTGGGCGCGTTTCTTGGCTGCTTCCGCCCGGGCCACGTCTATTTCATCAGCTCGCTCTGCGGCATCCGCCAGCACCACCACGTGTTCCGGTCTGACCTCCAGGAAACCACCGGAAACAGCAATTGAGATTTCCTCTCCACGCCTCTTAATCCGCAGTTCCCCGGGCTGAAGAGTGGTCATGAGTGGCGCATGGTGAGGCAGGATGCCAAGCTGTCCTTCAACTCCTGGCGCGATAATCATATCCACGTCATCAGAGAAGACAGAACGCTCTGTGGTGACGATATCCAGCCTGAAACCTGCCATTTGCCTTACCCCTTCAGCTTTTGTGCCGCCTCTACCACATCGTCTATGGTGCCTGCCATATAAAATGCCTGCTCCGGTAAATCATCATGCTTGCCTTCAAGGATTTCTTTGAAGCCCCGCACCGTTTCTTTAACCGGCACATACCTGCCTTTTCTGCCGGTGAAGACCTCAGTGACGAACATCGGCTGGGAGAGGAAGCGCTGGATACGGCGTGCCCGGGCAACGGTGAGCTTGTCTTCTTCACTCAATTCTTCAATGCCCAGAATAGCGATGATGTCCTGCAGGTCCTTGTAGCGCTGAAGAACGCGCTGGACCTCGCGGGCAGTGCGGTAGTGCTCTTCGCCGACAACCGCAGGAGTAAGAATGCGAGAGCTGGAAACGAGCGGGTCAACCGCAGGATAGAGGCCCTGCTCTGCAATTGACCTCTCCAGGGCAATAACCGCATCCAGGTGACCGAAGGTGGTCACCACTCCCGGGTCAGTATAATCATCGGCGGGCACATAGATTGCCTGAAAAGATGTAATGGAACCCTGTTTGGTGGAGGTGATACGCTCTTCAAGCTCGCCCATCTCAGTAGCCAAAGTAGGTTGATAGCCCACCGCTGAAGGCATCCTGCCGAGCAACGCTGAAACCTCCATCCCGGCAAGGGTATAGCGGTAGATGTTATCTATGAAAAGGAGCACGTCCTGATGCTCAACATCACGGAAATATTCCGCCATGGTCAGGCCCGTCAAGCCCACACGCAGGCGCACGCCTGGTGGCTCATTCATCTGCCCGAAGACCAGCACCGTCTTGTCAATGACGCCGGACTCTTTCATCTCATTCCAGAGGTCGTTGCCCTCTCTGGAGCGCTCACCAATGCCGGTGAACACTGAGAAACCGCCGTGCTCCGTGGCGATATTGCGGATAAGCTCCATAATGATAACCGTCTTGCCCACGCCGGCGCCGCCATAGGCACCAATCTTACCACCTTTAGGGAAAGGAGTGATTAAATCAATCACCTTTAAGCCGGTCTCCAGCACCTGCGTGGTGGTCACCTGCTCCTCAAACGGTGGCGGCGTGCGGTGGATGGGCCAATATTCTTCCGCCTTCACTTCCCCTAGCTGGTCCAGAGGATGTCCCATGACATTGAACAGGCGGCCCAGCGTTCCCTTTCCCACCGGGACTTTCAGCGGCGCACCGGTGTCAATCGCTTCCGCGCCGCGCTCAAGACCATCAGTCGGCGTGAGGGCAAGACACCTGACCCAGTTATTGCCCATGTGACTCTGGACTTCAAGGATGATATTGCCTTCGCTGGTGGGGATTTCTATGGAGTTAAACAGCGCCGGCAATGCATCCGGTGGGAACTCAATGTCAACCACCGTGCCGATGACCTGGACGACTTTTCCTCTCGCAGTTTTAGCCTTTTCTTCTGCCATATCACCTCCGGCTATTCCAGAGCCGCCGCACCGCCCACGATGTCAAGAAGCTCTTTGGTGATGACATCCTGGCGGGCTTTATTGAACTGAAGCGTCAGGCTGTCAATAAGCTCCAGAGCGTTTTCTGTGGCATTTCTCATCGCCATCATGCGGGCTGACTGTTCGCTGGCGATGGCTTCCAGAATGGCGTGATACACTTCCATCTCCACAAACCTGGGCAAAAGCAGGTCTAACACCGCTGAGGCGCCAGGTTCATAGATATAATCCACGTTCTGCCCGCCGGGAATCTGTGCTGGCGTTACCGGGAGCAATTTTTGCAGGAATGGTTTCTGTACCATGGTAGAGAAAAAGCGGGCGTAGAGCAGGTACACTTCATCAACAAGTCCACCGCTGTAATCATCAATTATGATGCGGGAAATGGGGAGCGTATCCAGAAAGCCGGGGCGGTCGCCAAGTCCGGTGAAATAAGCGCGGATGTCTCTGCCATAGCGTTTCATGAAGTCCATGCCTTTCCGCCCCACGGTGATGAGTGTCACCGGCACCTTCTGTTCAATAATGAAGCTCCCGCACAGCCGGTTAAGGTTCGCATTTAGACCGCCGCATAGACCGCGGTCCGGTGTGATGTGGACTACCATGATTTTATTGACCGGTCTCACCTGGAGCAGGGGATGAGCGCCGCCGTCAGGCTGGGGCAATGCCGCCAGGTCAGCGATGACCTGCTCAATTTTTTCAGCATAGGGGCGGCCTGCCAGACCGCGCTCCTGTGCCCGCTTCATCTTGGACGCGGCGACCATCTCCATCGCCCTGGTGATTTTGGCAGTGTTCCTGACGCCCCTTATCCGGCGGCGTATGGCACGCAAGGTAGGCACTTATTTTTCTTCCTTTTGTTTCTGCTCTTTGTCCGGCTGTTTTTCGCTTACAGTGTCTGTCTTCTCTTCTATTTTTTCTTTTGCCTTGGCTGGTTTTTCGGCAAAGCCCTGCTTGAACTCAATGATGGCTTTCTTCAACGCTTCTTCCGTTTCCGGCGTAATTTCTTTCATTTCACTGATAGCTTTGCCAATCTCAGGATGAACCGTCTCCAGATATTTGTGAAAGCTTTCTTCAAAAAGGTTTACCCGGTTAAGCGGTATATCATCAAGATAGCCATTGATTGCGGCGTAGAGGATGGTGACCTGTTTTTCCACGGTCATGGGGGCATACTGCGGCTGTTTCAATACCTCTGAGACGCGCTGGCCTCTGGTAAGCTGTGCCTGGGTCGCCTTGTCAAGCTCGCTGGCGCCGAACTGGGCAAATGCCGCCAGCTCACGGTACTGGGAAAGCTCTAGTCTCAGCTTGCCTGCCACCTGCTTCATCGCTTTTGTCTGTGCTTTACTGCCCACGCGGGACACGGATAAGCCCACGTTCAGCGCGGGACGGGTGCCGGCATTGAAAAGGTCAGTCTCCAGATACATCTGCCCGTCGGTGATGGAAATAACGTTAGTGGGAATGTAAGCAGACATATCTCCTGCCTGTGTTTCAATGATGGGCAGTGCCGTGAGTGAACCGCCGCCATATTCAGGGGCATACTTTGCCGCCCGCTCCAGGAGACGGCTGTGGAGATAAAATACATCACCGGGATAGGCTTCCCTGCCGGGCGGGCGGCGCAAAAGCAAAGAAAGCTGGCGGTCCGCCCAGGCATGACGGGTCAGGTCATCATAGACGATAAGGGCATCCTTGCCGTTCTCCATGAACTCCTCCGCCATAGCACAGCCGGCATAGGGCGCCATGTACTGCATCGCCACAGACTCTGCCGCATTTGCCGCCACGACGATGGTGTGCTTCATAGCACCGTATTGCTCCAGTGTGGCTACCACCTGAGCTACCTTTGAAGCTTTCTGTCCGATGGCTACATAGACACAAATCAGGTCGCCATCTTTTTGATTGATGATGGTATCCAGAGCGATGGCGGTTTTGCCGGTAGAGCGGTCGCCAATGATAAGCTCACGCTGTCCCCGGCCGATGGGAATAAGGCTGTCAATCGCCTTAATGCCCGTCTGCACCGGCGTATTTACGGATTGCCGCATGACCACATTGGGCGCCACCCTTTCAATGGGGCGGGTCTTACTGGTTTTTACCGGACCTTTGCCATCAATGGGGCGTCCCAGGGCATCAACCACACGACCGATAAGCGCCTCACCCACGGGCACTTCTGCCACGCGCCCGGTACAGCGCACCTCATCACCTTCTTTAATCGTGGTGTAATCGCCCAGGATGAGCGCGGCAACGCTATCTTCCTCAAGGTTCATAGCGATGCCCATGATGTCATTGGGAAACTGCAGAAGCTCCATGTATCTGGCAGCATTAAGCCCATGAATGCGCGCCACGCCGTCACCAATCTCAATGACCGTGCCCACGTCAACCATCGTGACCGGCATGGTGAACTGCTCAATCTGCCTCTTTATGACTGATACAATCTCATGGCTTCTCTCTGCCACGGAGGCCTCCTTTCACCGGATACCGGCAGCCCAGGTGGCAAGAACCCGGACTGCCGGCAAAACTCGGCTATTGCCTGCCTTCAACGAGGGCAGTGACTACAGTGGGGTCAGCCAGCGTGCTGGTATCGCCCAGGTTGGTTACATCGCCAGAGGCGATTTTCACCAGGATACGGCGCATGATTTTGCCACTGCGCGTCTTGGGGAGCGCGCTGGCGAACTGGATTTTCTCCGGAGAAGCAATGGGACCAATCTCCTTGCGGACATGCGCCACCAGCTCTTTCTTCAGCTCCTCTGAGCCCTCATAGCCTGCTTTCAGGGTGACGAAGGCGTAGATTGCCTGTCCTTTGACTTCATGGGGCATGGGCACCACTGCCGCCTCAGCCACTTTAGGATGAGAGACGAAGGCGCTCTCAACCTCCGCCGTGCCGATTCTATGACCGGAAATCTTGATGACGTCATCCATGCGTCCCATCAGCCAGAAATAGCCGTCCTCATCAACTCTGGCGCTGTCACCGGTAGTATAGACGCCCGGGAATTTGATAAAGTAGGTGTTCTTGAATCTTTCCGGGTCACCATAAACCCGCCGCATCAAGCCGGGCCACGGTCTGGTGATAACCAGATATCCACCTTCATTAACACCGGCAGGGGAGCCATCTTCTCTCAGCACTTTAGCGACAATGCCCGGGAAGGGGAACGTGGCAGAGCCCGGTTTAAGCGGGGTGGCGCCGGGGAGAGGTGAAATGAGGATGCCGCCGGTTTCCGTCTGCCACCACGTATCCACAATGGGAATCCTGCCCTTGCCGATGACATTGTAATACCACATCCAAGCTTCAGGGTTAATTGGCTCACCCACTGAGCCAAGGATTCTGAGACTGCTCAAGTCATGTTTATTGGGCCATTCTTCGCCCTCTCTCATAAGGGAACGCAGTGCCGTGGGAGCAGTGTAGAAGATACTGACTTTGTGCTTTTCCACAATCTCCCAGAAGCGGTCCGGATGCGGGAAAGTGGGAATGCCTTCAAACATGACCGCAGTAGTCCCCAGGGAAAGCGGACCGTAGACGATGTAGCTATGCCCGGTGACCCAGCCAATGTCTGCGGTGCACCAGTAGGTGTCATCCTCTTTTATATCAAAAATCCACTTCGCTGTCTGGGTAACATAGAGCAAGTAGCCGGCAGAGGTGTGCAGGACGCCCTTGGGTTTGCCGGTGCTGCCACTGGTATAGAGGATAAAGAGCGGGTCTTCCGCGTCCATGACCTCAGGCTCACAGCATGGGGCAATATCAGATGCCGCCACCAGTTCATGCCACCACCTGTCACGACCTTCCTGCATGGTCACGCCAACGTTGGCCCTCTTCAGCACAATGACATCCTTCACGTCAGGACATTGTGCTAAGGCGGCATCAGCGTTATCTTTACTGCGTATTACTTTACCGCCGCGGTAATAGCCGTCACAACAGATGAGAATTCTTGAACCGCAGTCCAGAATCCTATCTTTCAGGGCATCAGCGCTGAAGCCGCCGAAAACGACGCTGTGAATAGCGCCGATACGGGCGCAGGCGAGCATGGCGATGGGAAGCTCCGGCACCATGGGAAGATAGATAGTGACGCGGTCGCCCTTTTTCACACCCAGCTTTTTCAGGACATTGGCGAACTGGCAGACCTCTCTGTGAAGCTGTTGGTAGGTCAGGACTCTGGTTTCCCCCGGGATATCAGCCTCCCAGATGATGGCGGCTTTGTTCTTGCGCCACGTCGTCAAATGCCGGTCAAGGCAATTATAGCTTACGTTTAGCTTCCCGCCGACAAACCATTCGTGTCTGGCGTTCTTGAAGTCGTCCACAAGCACCCTGTCCCATTTCTTGAACCAGTCAAGCTGTTCCGCCGCCTTTGCCCAGAAACCTTCCGGGTCTTCTATTGACTGTTGGTAGATTTTGCGGTACTGCGCCATGCTTTTTATGTAAGCTTTCCGGCTTACCTCTTTTGACGGTTTGAAGACACGCTTCTCCGCCATCATTGATGTTAAGGCTTTTGCTTCTTCCATGTATTACATATACCTCCAAAATTTTTCTTCGTGCGTTGTGCAACTATCTCAGGCTTATTGAGAAGACGCCTGAAAACGCGGTTGCTACTCTGCATTTAAATGACGTCTCTTCGTCACACTCTGAGGGGACTTATTTTCCTCTTCAGTCCTGTGATGATGTAACACCCATAAGCTGGATATAGGCATGATGCAAGCGGGTAGCCACCACTGATGCCAGCCCGCGGTTGAGCCGGTAACCGATTTCAGGGTCTGCTTCACACAGTTTCAGAAGCTCTTTCCCGTTAAAGACCAGGGCTTTGGTCGTCTCTATTGCCGTGGCGGTGGCAGTGCTGCGGGAAGGAGGTATCATGGCAGACCAGCCCACCACATCGTAATTGGACGCCGCCTGAATCTGCCGGCGGGTCATCGGTCCCAGTTCCAGGTACATGCCCACCAAGCCATCCACGATGATATAGAGTTTTTCCTGAATCCTGCCCTGCTTTGACAGGTCTTCCCCCACCTCGTACGTTTTTTCCTCGCACATCTGAGCCAGCTTTTCAAGCTGTTCTTTGCTAAGGTCGCTGGTGAAGTGGCACTTCTTCATTACTTCTATTTTTGTCATTTTTTACTCCTTTCACCTGTTCTTTTGGTTATGTTTTCTGCACTTCAGCTTAGCTTGCTCCGCTCAGTTCTCTCTTGAGTTTCAGGAGTCTGCTTCTGGTGCTGGCATCAAGCAGTTTGCCCCCCGCTCTCACCACCACTCCACCTATCACGTCTGTATCTACTATGGTTTTAATTATAATCTTCTTACCCATCATGCTTTCCAGATAGCGCGCTACTTTTTCTTTTTCATCTTCATCAATGGGGACCGCCGTCCTCACTTCAGCTTCCTCAATGCCGCGGTGGCGGTTCAATCTCCGCCGGTACTCATCTGCAATCTCATCAATAATATCCGCTTTACCTCTGGCGACAAGCAGTAACATGAGGTTTACTGCCCGGGGATTAATGCCGCTCAGTGCCTTTGACAGTAGCTTGCCCTTTTCCTCAGGGCTCAGCCGGGGGTTTTCCAGAAATGCTCTTACCTCAGCGTCCTTCATCAGCACGGCTAGCTTCTCCAGGTCAGCCTGCCACCGGTCAAGCTCCTGATGCTCCAGCGCAATTTCAAATACTGCCTGCGCATACCGCGCGGCGTGCATCTTTCTAGCCACAGCGCCACCTTATCTCATTCTTTCTGGCGTTTCATGCTCTCTTCAAGCACTTTATCAATCAGCTCTTTATGTGCCTCTCTGTCCAGAGAGCGTTCAATTATCTTTTCCGCCGCCATGATGGTCAGGTCAGCGAACTCCTTGCGCACCTCGCGGATGGCTTCATCCCGCTCCGCTTGAATTTCGGCGCGCGCCCGGGAAATAAGCGCTTCAGCCTCCTGTTTGGCTTCCTCACGCGCTTTCTGTTTCAATTCTTCCCCGATTTTCATCGCCTGAGCAATCCTCTCCTGCCCTTCTTTGTTCGCCTCCGCAAGCCGTGCCTTGACCCGCTCTTCTGTTTGCGCTACCTGCTCTCGGATAGCTTCCGCCTGCTCCATGCTTTCCTTAATCCGGCGGGAGCGCGCGTCAAGCAGGCGTATGATGGGCTTGTATGCCACGAGGTATAACAGCCCGAACAGGATTGCCACATTGATAACCTGGGCAATCAAGACCGGCAAA
>DAOTYE010000027.1:0-28160 GCA_034434915.1 Dehalococcoidales bacterium | reverse complement strand
CACATAAACCCCCAGCCCCAGCCCCAGCGCCAGCAGGATGATGACCGGCTCCAGGACATAGCCCACCGCCTCCGTGCGCCAGAGCCGGAAGAACACGTCACGGTTTCTCTGCCACACCCGGATAAACCGCCATGAGAACATCTTCATTCCAGCAACATCCTTCCGGTGAGCTTGAAAAACACATCTTCAAGGGTCGCCGGTCTCTGCCTCGTATGGTAGCCGGATAGGACACGTGCCGATGCCTCATCAAGGTGAAAGACCTCAATGGTAGTGCTCGCTTCCTCAAACTCAAGCTTCATGCTGGCAAGCTTCTGCAGAACGTTCGCCTTTTCCTCGGGAAAGACGGCAATCTCCCAAACCGTATCGCCCACATAGCGCCTGATAAGCTCCCGGGGAGAATCCAGCGCCAGCACCTTGCCCTGATGCATCACCGCCACGCGGTCGCACAGCAGGGTGGCTTCCTCCATGTTCTGCGTGCAGAGAAGTTGGGTCACCCCCTGCGCCTTCAGCTCCTTCAGCTTCTGCCAGACCAGGTGCTTTGACTGCGGGTCAAGCCCCACCGTAGGCTCATCCAGAATGAGAATCTTTGGCTGATTTATCAGCCCGCGGACGATGAGCAACCGCCTCTTCATCCCACCGGAAAGCTCCTTGATTTTGCTCTTCTGCTTATCCTCAAGCTGAAATAGCCGGAGCGCCGCCAGCCCGCGCTGGTAGGCTTCCTTCTTGGGCAGGCTGAAATAGCGGGCATGGGTCAGCAGGTTCTGCATCACCGTCAGGTCCGGGTCAAAGTTCTCCACCTGCGGCACCACACCCAGCACCGCCTTCACTTCCCGGGCATGTCTGGCGAGGTCTTTACCGGCAACCACAATGCTCCCGGCGGTGGGCGGGGAAACGGCGGTAATCATCCTGATGAGCGATGTCTTTCCCGCGCCATTGGGACCGAGCAGACCGAAGCACTCCCCGGCTTCAATGTCCAGGCTCACATCATTGACCGCGACCAGTTCTTTGAATTTCTTGGTGACATGGAGCGTCTTAATTATCGCCATGGAGACACCGCTTTGCAGATAAACTATCCTTCATAATACCAGTTCCCGCCTGTTGCGACAAACCCTTTGTCATTGCCCGCCCTTCCCCCTGTCATTGCAAGCCTCTCTTCTGTCATTGCGAGGAGCGTAGCAACGTGGCAATCTCTCGGTTTGTCATTCCAGCGCAGGTCCATAATCCAGGGGGAGAAAAATCCCCCTTTAGTCCCACTTTTCAAAGGGGAGGATAAAAGAAGAGGGGCTTTCGCCCCTCTCAGATTTGCTCTGAAGACAGCCTTGTATCCTAAGCTTTAAGCAAAGAAGCTATGGAAATATCCTCATCTATATCTTCCCAGTGAATCCCCACCCCCCTACCAATAAGCCGCCACTTTTTCCTCTGCTCCTCGGTAGCATCGCGCAGTTTAGGAAACCACTCAATAGGCACATTGATTTCCCTACCGTCCAGAAGCCTGACATGCATCATATGAGCATCAAACCATACCTCAGAAGCCATCGCTTCAGTCTTTGTCACCGAAATATTCATCCCATCTCCTCCTCAAGACATCTAAATTCTTAACAATCAGGTTCCTGATTTCACTCAGCTCCCTGGCATCGTATCCCACCGACCTGGCAAGCTGCACCGGCTCAAGCCAGAACTTGGCATATTTGTCGCCAGACTCAACATGAATGTGTGCCGGCTCATTGAATTCATTACTGAAGAAGAAAAACCGGACCCCCCTGAGCCTCAATACTGTCGGCACAGCACAATTATACCTCTTTAAGAGACCCAAGTATAGTATCGGTGGTTATGGTTGGTGCTGTCATTGTGGAGTTTTCCTATTGTCATTGCCTGCCCTTCCCCCTGTCATTGCGAGCCTCCCTTTCTGTCATTCTTAGCATAGCGAAGAATCTCGGGGTCGGGGGCTGGGTAATCTCCTCCACGTCATTCCAGCGCAGGTCCAGAATCCAGGGGGGAGAAATCCCCCTCTATCCCCCTTTTTCAAAGGGGGACAAACCGCCAAAGAAAAACGGCTCGTCTCACTTTCGTAAAGGGAGAGTGAGAAGGATTTACCCTACTGAATCCCCACCCTTTACACCCTCCCCCTCTTCAGCTACAATAGCAGTAGTCAGATGATTAAAGCCGTCTTCTTTGACCTTTACCAGACCCTCGTCTCCTTTGAGCCCCCGCGGGAAGAAATCCAGACGCAAGCCCTCCAGGAATACGGCATCCAAGCGAACCCGGATGCCTTCCGCCGCCCGCTGGCAATCGCCGATGAGTTCATCTACCAGGAGATTGCCCGCTTGCCCTTCAGCCGCCGGTCAAAGGAAGAACAGGCAGTCCTCTGGGCGAAGTACGAGCGTATCGTGCTCAAGGAAGCCGGCGTACCCGTCAGCGATGACCTTATCCGCTTCCTGCTCCAGAAGATGCACCAGACAAAAATGAAGACCGTGCCCTTTGCTGATGTGATACCGGCGCTCACTGACCTCAAAAAGCGCGGCATTATTCTGGGACTTATCTCCAACGTGGAGCGCGATATTTCACCCCTGCTGAAAGAGACCGGGCTTGAGCCACTGCTTGACGTGGTCGTGACCTCCCAGGACGCCGGGGTAAACAAGCCCAACCCGGAGATTTTCCACAAGGTGCTCCGGCGCGCCGGTGTTAAAGCGTCTGAAGCCATCTATGTAGGTGACCAGTACCAGATTGACATCCTCGGCGCGCAGAAAGCAGGCATGAAAGGTATCCTCCTTGACCGCAACGGCTACTACGCTGACATCACTGATTGCCCACGAATTCAAAGCCTCTCGGAACTGCCGCATTACCTGACCGAATAGCACAGTTCTTTCACCAGCGGGCAGGTGCCACATTTCCCCTGCGTACAGAATGTCTTATACAGATGGAGCAGTCCCTGCTGACGGCAGGCGCCAATGACGATGTCCCGGCTGACACCAAGCTGGCGCACCATGTGGCGCTCAATGGCGTTCATGGAGAGGCGGGGATAATGATGATAAACCTCCCGGGCTTTGCTGGCAAGCTCCTGAAAAGAGTTATGCCATCCCCAGGCAGACATAAACGGCAAAACCACATTCACCACGATGACTGCGGCACGCTCTCTGCCCAACAAAGCCGGTCCAGGCAGTTCCCCACAACTCCCACATGACACCATCAGCATCTCTTCCAGCGCTCCGGGCAATTCTGCCACCGATGTATCCCTTAGCCTGCCTGCTATTTCGCGCACCATGCTTTTCCCCCGGTAGCGAACTAGGAGATGGCTCATGGCAGAAATCCGCCTGAGGGGAGAATTGAGCGGTCTATTATGGCAGAAATGCCAGTCTTTGACTGACATCGTCCGCCTGCGGTGTGCGTGATTTCCCTGCCTCGGTTTTACCAGTCCGGCAACCATAAGCAACCGCGCCTGAATCACTTGAGCACATGCATCATCTGAATAGGCTTCTTTCAGCACCGCCAGAGAATCTGCCAGCGGCACACGGCGAGCCAGCTCTCTAAAGGCTTTCCTATTCTCAGAATACCCCAGCGCCTCCATGATTCCCTGATAAAAGCACTGGTCAGCCTCAACTTCAGACAAATCGTCCTTGAACATGACGGTTTTTGCCAGAAAACGCCCTTCGCCCGCTATATCCAACTGCTCTGCAAGCCACTCTCCACCTCCCTGCTCTGCAAGGCGGCGACAGGCAAGGCTGGAATCAGGAGGAGTTTCAGCGAGCTCAAGTGCCTGCATACCGGATTCAAGATAACGCCGTATTTCCAGAATGTCAGCGCTCCCACCATTCTGAAGAGGGGTAGACTCTGTCCCATCGCTCTGCATCACCACATGCAGGATAACACGATTGTATGCCGGGTCTTTTTGATGGTTATGTCTGTGCCAGTCACTCGCACGGGCATGTATCTCAATATCTCCCCCCTTGACCAGACCGCCAAAAGAAACAACCGCGTCTTTGATGTCTGCACCATGATTGCCCACTATCCTTCCCGGATAGATAACCCGCACCGGACCGCCACCTTCAGTCATCAGGTCAGGTCTCAGTGAGATTGAATCAAGCCAGACTTTCAGGATAATGCTTTCTGGAACAGGTCTGCCCATCCGGATTACACTTTTACGGGTGTTTACCAGCCAGTATACACGTTTCCGTGTAATCCGTCAAGGACTGGCGTCTTTTTGAAGCTCTTCCGGGTGAGCGTCATACCTGAATTGTGCCTGCTCTGCAACGATGGAAAGCAGGGTGGCTGAAGCTCCGCGTGGACGGTACATCCCGGTCTCCCAATCACTGATGGTTTGCTGGCGCGTCCCCAGCTTTGCCGCAAGCTCTTGCTGGGTCAAGCCCATATGGCGCCTGAGCGCCTGGATCCGCTCTTTGTCCCACTGAGCACGTTCAGTTTTCTTCCCGGTCATAACCTAAGTTTACACGGTACAGTATAATCTGTCAAAGACATTGATTGCTTTTCCGGGAAACCAAAATTGAAAGATAAAACACATAGATTAAGATAAATAGCGAGCGCTAGATGCTCATAGATTGCTGTCATTTACTGTAAATGGATGCCGAACAGGTTGCGATGAAAGCAAATCTAAAGTAATATATAACTGTTAGCACTCTCATGCCGAGAGTGCTAATCATTGAAATCAGCGGAAAATTAATTAAAAAGGAGGAAAGTATGGCGGTTAAATTGCAGCCACTGGGTGACCGTCTCGTGGTCAAACCAATTGAGCGAGAGGAAAAAACGAAAGCTGGCATCTACCTTCCGGACACAGCCAAGGAAAAACCACAGGAAGGGAAAGTAGTTGCCGTGGGACCGGGAAGGCTCACCGAGGACGGCAAGCGCATCGCCCCGGAAGTCAAGGTGGGTGATGTCGTGCTTTACGCCAAATATGGCGGTACAGAAATCAAACTTGATGATGAAGAGTACATCATCCTTAGTGAAAAGGATATTCTCGCCAAGAAAGCTTAAAAATAGCGTAGTGTAAGGAGGAAGAAATGCCGAAACAGATTATTTTTGGTGAGGACGTGCGTCATTCCCTGAAAAAGGGCATTGATACCCTCTTTGACGCCGTCAAGGTAACCCTGGGACCTAAAGGTCATTGTGTTGCCCTGGACAAGAAGTGGGGCGCGCCATCAGTTGTGGATGACGGCGTAACCATTGCTAAAGAGATTGAGCTTCCGGAACATTTTGAAAACATGGGCGTCCAGCTGGTGAAGGAAGCCGCCAGCAAAACAAATGACGCCTGCGGTGACGGCACCACCACCTCAACCGTCCTTGCCCATGCCATGATAAGCGGCGGTTTCAAGAATGTTGCCGCCGGGGCAGAACCCCTGGGACTGAGAAGGGGTATTCAGAAAGCCACGGAGGCTATCATTGAGGAACTCAAGAAAGCCTCCAAAGAAATCAAAAGCAAGGAGCAGATTGCCCAGGTGGCGACCATCACCGCCAAGGACAAGGAGATTGGTGACCTCATTGCCGAGGTCATGGACAAGGTCGGCAAAGATGGCGTCATCACCGTTGAGGAGTCCAAAGGCACCAAATATGAGACTGAGTACGTAGAGGGCATGCAGTTTGACCGGGGCTACGTCAGCGCCTACTTTATCACCAACCCGGACCGCATGGAAGCAGTCATTGAAGACCCGTATATCCTGATTACGGACAAGAAAATCTCCGCGGTAGCAGACATCCTGCCGGCGCTGGAGAAAATCCTCCAGGTCTCCAAGAACCTGCTCATCGTTGCGGAGGACATTGAAGGAGAAGCTCTCGCCACGCTGGTGGTGAACAAGCTACGCGGCACGCTCAATGTGCTCGGCGTTAAAGCCCCTGGCTTCGGTGATAGACGGAAAGCCATGCTGGAAGACATGGCCATCCTCACCGGCGGCAAGGTCATCTCTGAGGAAGTCGGCCGCAAGCTGGACTCAGTGACCGTTGAGGACCTGGGTAGAGCCCGCAGAGTGGTCTCTGATAAAGACAATACTACCATCATTGAAGGTAAGGGCTCTGAAGAGGCTATTAAAGCCCGCATCAAGCAAATCAAAGCTCAGATTGAAGAAACCACCTCTGACTTTGATAAAGAGAAACTGCAGGAGCGCCAGGCGAAGCTCGCCGGGGGCGTTGCCGTCATCAAAGTGGGCGCGGCTACTGAAGTAGAGCTCAAGGAAAAGAAGCACCGCGTGGAGGATGCGCTGTCCTCTACCCGCGCCGCAGTGGAAGAGGGCATCCTGCCCGGTGGCGGAGTGGCCCTGCTCAATGCTGTCTCCGTCCTGGATAAGATAAAGGCTTCCGGCGACGAGGCGACCGGCATTGACATCGTCCGTAAGGCAGTGGAAGAGCCTATCCGCTGGATTGCTGAAAATGCTGGCAGAGACGGCTCAGTGGTCATTGACACCGTCAAGAAGAGCCCGGCGGGCATTGGCTATGATGCCGAAGCCGACGATTTCGGTGACATGATCAAGAAAGGCATCATTGACCCGACCAAGGTGGTCAGAACTGCCCTCCAGAATGCGGCAAGCGTGGCATCAATGGTCCTGGTGACTGAAGCGCTCGTGTCTGACATTCCGGAGAAAGAGAAAACCCCCACTCCCGGCATGCCGCCCGGCGGAGGGATGGAATACTAAATCCAGATAACACCTGAAGCACGGAAAGAGCCGCGGTTGTGATGACTGCGGCTCTTTTTATTTTGGAGTGGACTAAAGCCTGAGCAAATCCTCCAGAGGCTCATCCGGTTTAACCGGACCGACCACAGCCAGCCTGAGCCTGTCCCCGATGAGCACATCATTCGCCACCTTCCTGACATCTTCAATAGTGATAGCATCAACGATGCTCACCACCTCATCAATGGTGCGGATGCGCCCGGTGAGAATCTCCTGCGCCCCCATCCACCCCGCCACACTGTGGCTGTCTTCCATACGCAGGATGAGCCTGCCCTTGGCGTATTCCTTTGCCTTCACCAGTTCCTCTTCCGGGATGCCCGCTTTCAGTTTAGCCAACTCCTCAAGGATGGCTTTGATAGCAGTGGTCAGGTTCTTCAGGTCCACACCAGCGGAGATGGTGAGAGAGCCGGTGTCCAGAAAATGGTCAATATAGCTATGGATGCTGTAGGCAAGCCCGAGCCTGTCCCTGATTTCCGTAAACAGGCGACTGCTCATGCCCTCGCCGAGGATGACATTGAGCAGGTCAAGGTGAAAGCGCTGGGGGTGGAGGAGCGGTACACCGGGAAGGGCTAATGCCACCTGCACCTGGTCAGTCTCGCGCGTCTCAATAAGCACCCGCCGTGCCGGCTTCTCTTCATACGCTGAGTATCTTGGCACCGGCTTACGGCTGGTCCAGCGACCGCACAACTCGTTGACCTCAGCTAACGCCACCTCGTGCTCAATGTTACCGGCAAAAGCGGCAACCATATTACCGGGCTGGTAGTGCGCGTCAAGATACCCCAGCATCATGTCCCGTGTGATGGCGCTCACTGACTCCTTTGTCCCGGCGATATCCCTGCCCAGAGGATGCCCATACCACAGAAGCTCGTCAATAAGGGTACATACCCGCTGGGAGGGAGAGTCATTGTTCATATTGATTTCTTCAATGATGACCTGCCGCTCTTTCTCAATATCCGCAGGGTCAAACTTGGAGTTCAGCATCATGTCCGTCAACACGTCAAGGGCAATGCGGAAGTGGGGCGTTGCCACCTTGCACCAGTAAACGGTCAGCTCTTTGTCCGTGCCAGCATTGAGGATGCCGCCGATGCCTTCAATCGCCGTGGAAATATCACGTGAGGTGGGCCGCCTGGCAGTGCCGCGGAAAAGAAGATGCTCAATGAAATGAGAGATGCCCCCCTGAGCATCCGTCTCATAACGCGAGCCGGCGCCAATGAAAAAGCTCAGTGAAACTGAGCGCAGGTGAGGCATAGGCATGGACACCACGCGCAATCCGTTGTCAAGAACCGTCTTCTGGAACAAACGGCGTCTCCTTCCAATGTTTTCCCCATTGTAAGGGTAAAGGGAAACAGTGTCAATTGAGAAGATTGGTTTTTCCTTGCCATAGCATACGTGCTGTGGCATAATAAATCTATTCATGGAAATCATCAGAGACGCGTTAGCACAGGGGCGGCGAACCCTGAATGAATATGAAGCCAAGCGGTTTCTCGCCAGCCTGGGCATTCCCGTCTGCCAGGAAACTCTTGCCCCATCTGCTGATGATGCAGTGAAAGCGGCAGAGAGAATCGGCTTCCCGGTTGTTCTCAAAGCGTCCGGGAAAAACTTCTTTCACAAGACGGATGTGGACGGCGTAGCGCTGAACCTTGCTGGCGTAGAAGCGGTCAAACGGGAAGGCAAACGCCTCCTCAGGATTCAGGGCGCGGAAGCGCTCATCGTCCAGGAGATGATTAAAGGCGACCGCGAGCTGGTGTGCGGGCTGGTTCGTGATGCGCACTATGGCCCGTGTGTCATGTTCGGGCTGGGAGGCATCATGACTGAAGTCTTCAAAGACGTAGTCTTCCGCGTGGCGCCCATCACCACCTCTGATGCGCAGGAGATGATTGGTGAAATTCAGCACAAGAAACTGCTTGAACCTTTCCGCGGACAGGCGGCGGTGGACAGGGGTGAGCTTGCCCGCATCCTGATGACCCTCAGTGAAACCGGTCTCAAGCATAGTGAAATCCAGTCAATTGACATTAATCCACTCAAAATCCGCCGTGACGGCAAGCCGGTGGCGGTAGATGCGCTCATCAGCTTAAGCACACATAAACCGGCTGAACCCAGCCCGGCACCGAAGCAATATGGTCTGGACAAGTTTTTTGCGCCTGATAGCGTGGCAGTTATCGGCGCGTCAGGCACACCGGGGAAAGCCGGCTACACCGTGGTCAAGAATATTTTGGCGAATGGCTACAAAGGCAGAATCTTTCTGGTCAATCCTAAAGGCGGTGAAATTCTGGGGCTTCCGGTTATTCCTGCCATCGCTGACCTGCCTGAAGGCATTGACCTGGCGATTGTCATGACCCCGGCGAACACCACCGTCCAGGTGGTCAGAGACTGCGCGGCTAAGGGAATCAGGTATTTCATGCTCGCCGCTGGGGGATTTTCAGAAGTGGACGAGTCAGGTGAAAGCCTGCAAAAGCAACTGGCGAACGTCATCGCCGAGACGGGCGTGCGCGCCATCGGTCCCAACACATCAGGGCATACTTCTACGCCACACAATTTCACCTCCGGCTTCTTTCCTCTGGGGAAAATACCGCGCGGCAATATCTCTTACATTGCACAGACGGGCAACTTTGCCACGCATACCATGCGTTATATCGCCACTGCAGAAAACTATGGCGTGGCGCGGGTCATCGGTCTGGGAAATAAGATTGATATTGACGAGACAGAAGCACTGGACTACATGGGGAGCGACCCGGAGACAAAGGCGGTTTTCCTGTACCTTGAGAGCATCAAGCGGCCACGCCAGTTCATTGAGATCGCCCGCAGGGTGAGCCGCATAAAACCAGTCTTCTTGCTCAAGGGCGGTAGCACTCGCGAAGGTTCTCAAGCCGCGGTAACCCATACTGCCGCCATGGCTTCAGACGAACGCATCACCGATGGAGCGATTGCCCAGGCAGGCATCACCCGCGTTCATAATTATTCCCACCTCATCCAGGTGGCGAAGGCTATAGCCATGATGCCTCTACCACAGGGCAACCGGGTGAGTTTCCTGGCTCCGTCAGGTGCCATGCTCGTCGTCCTGGCGGATATCTGCGCCCAGCGCTGGGGGCTCGCCGTGCCGGAGCTTGAAGAAAAGACCCGCCGGCGCCTCCAGGAAATCAGCCCGGCGTATATCAGGATGCGCAACCCGGTGGATATCTGGCCCTCCGCCCTGACGCACGGCATAGAGTTCAGCTACCGCGAAGGCATTGAGGCGCTGATGAACGACCGCAATATAGACGCCGTGGTGCCCATTCTCATGCTCACCGATGACGTGGGCGTGCCGCCGCTGGATTTTATCGTGGAGCTGGCGCAGAAGTATCCGCAGAAGCCACTTTACGTTACCTTCAGCGGGGAAAAAAAGCATATGGAAATGGCTAAGGCATTCCTTGAGCCGAGGGGCGTGCCCACCTATCCATTGATTGAAGAGCCGTTTGAGGTATTGTCTATTCTGAACAGATGCCGCATGAACATGGCAAGACCGCTCTGAAAGAAGTGTGGAGGCAGTTATGACAATAAAACAGGACAATCCGAGACTCAAGCTATTTCCCGTAACCGCAGAGGTGAATAATAAAGGACACCTTGTCATCGGCGGGAGTGATACGATTGAACTGGCGAAGGAGTTCGGCACGCCACTCTATGTTTTTGATGAAGCTACCCTGCGCGGCAAGTGCGCCGAGTTCAAGAAAGAGTTCGGCGAGCGGTATGAGAATACGGTCATCGTCTATGCCGGGAAAGCCTTCATGAACCGCACCCTCTGCCTCATCCTGAAAGAAGAGGGGCTGGGACTGGACGTGGTCTCTGCCGGAGAGATGGCTGTCGCCCGCTCGGCAGGCTTCCCACTGCAAAAAGCTTACTTCCACGGCAATAATAAGTCGGCAGATGAGCTCAGGCATGCTCTTGAATGGGGGGTGGGCTACATCGTGGTGGACAATTTTCACGAGCTGGATATGCTGAGCGCCATCGCCCGGGAAAAGGGCAAAAAACAGGCCATACTTCTGCGCCTCACGCCGGGCATTGACCCCCACACCCACAAGTTCATCACCACCGGGACGACCGACAGCAAGTTCGGTTTCCCGTTGATGACGGCTGAAGAAGCCATCGCCAAAGCAATGACCACGCCCAACCTCGTTCTCATCGGTCTCCATTTCCACCTCGGCTCGCAGATTTTTGAGGTGGAGCCGTATGAACAGGCGATTGGCGTCATCCTTGACCTCGCCGCGAAAATGAAGCAGAACAAGGGCTTCATCCTCAAGCAACTGGACATCGGGGGCGGAGTGGGCGTCCAGTACACTCTTGATGCGCCGGCGCCATCAGTCTCATCTTATGCAGAGGCGGTGACTTCTTCAGTAAAAAAGGGATGCCAGAAGCTCAAGCTGGAATTGCCTCAGCTGGTGATTGAGCCGGGGCGCGCCATCGTCTGCCAGGCTGGGGTAGCCCTCTATCAGGTGGGGGCAATCAAAGATATACCTGGCGTGAGAACTTATGTCTCCATTGATGGCGGCATGGCGGACAATATCCGCCCGGCAATCTATGGTTCAAAGTATGAGGCGGTGGTAGCGAATAAAGTGACTGCCAGAGATACAAAAGTGGTGACCATCGCCGGCAAGTTCTGTGAGTCTGGTGATATCCTCATCAGGGACATCAATCTGCCAGAAATGACCGCGGGAGATATCATTGCCGTACCCTGTAGCGGTGCTTATTGCCTTGCGATGGGGAGCAACTACAATTCTTCCCTCAAGCCGGCGGTCATCCTGGTAAACAGGGGAAAGACGCAGGTCATGCGCCGCCGTGAGACCTTTGACGATTTAATCCGGCTGGACATGGCTTAAGAAAAAGCATGTGGCGCACTATCGGGCATGAAAAAGCGGTGTCTCTGCTCAGACATGGCCTTGAGCGGGGAAAATTAGCCCATGCTTATCTTTTCGCCGGTCCGCCGCATGTGGGCAAGATGACACTCGCCATTGACCTGGCGCAAGCGCTGAACTGCGAGTCAAAGGAACCTCCCTGCGGCAAGTGTTTGTCATGCCAGAAAATCGCTGAGGGAAAGCATTCAGACGTGCTGGTGGTGGGGCTGATTCCCGATGAAAAATCAGCGGAAGGGAAGCTGAAGACAGAGATTGGCATAGACCAGGTGAGGCAGGTCCAGCATGCGGCAAGCTTGCCTCCGTTTGAAGGCAGGTATAAAATAATAATAGTAGAGAGTGCTGAACTGCTTTCTCTTGATGCGGCAAATTGCCTGCTGAAGACGCTTGAAGAGCCGGTGGGCAAAGTGGTGTTCATCCTGCTCACGGCGAATGATAAGCTCCTGCCAGTGACTGTTATCTCCCGCTGTCAGCGCGTTGAACTGGCGCCTCTCCCGGTGAAAGATGTGGAGAAAGCTTTGCTAGAAAGCTATAAAGTTGAACCGCAGAAAGCAAACCTGCTCGCCCGGCTCTCACATGGCTGTCCAGGCTGGGCAATCCAGGCGGTGAATGACGCCTCACTGCTCCAAGAGAGAACGGGAAAGGTGGATGAAGCGCTGGCGGTTATTGATGGTGATAGTGAGGCACGTTTTGCCTGCGCCGCCCAGCTTGCCACCCGATTCAGTCAGAACCGAGCCTCAGTTCAGGAAACTCTTGATGTATGGACTGACCTGTGGCGGGACCTAATGCTGGTAAAGCTGAATTGCAGTGAGATGATCACCAATAGCGACCGGTCGCGGTTGCTTGCTGAGATAGCATCTCATCTATCGCTTGCTCAAATAAAAGGTTTTATTGAGAGCATTCAAAAGGCAGGCGAACAGCTCAGGCAGAATGTGAACGCCAGACTGGTGCTGGAGGTACTCATGCTTGATATGCCAATCAGGGAAGTAAGCTCTCAGGCAAAGCTCACGGCAAAGGGGTAACCTATGGCGGAAATAGTTGGTGTCCGGTTTAGAAGAGCGGGGAAAATCTATTACTTTGACCCGGCTGGTTTGGAACTGAAGGTGAATGACCCTGTCATCGTTGAGACGACACGCGGCCCGGAGCTGGGCAAGGTAATCATCGCGCCGAGGCAGTTGCCTGATAATGAGGTGACTGAGCCGCTGAAACCTGTCATCCGCAAAGCCATCCCAGAAGACATTCAGCGCGCTGAGGAGCTTGACAAAAAGGCAGAGGAAGCCCTTATCCAGTGCGGCAAGATGATTGCTGAGCTTAATCTGCCGATGAAACTGCTGTCCGCGGAATACAATAGCGACGGCACGCACCTGACATTCATGTTCAGTGCTGAGCAAAGGGTTGATTTCCGCGAGCTATTGCGCCGCCTGACCAGACAGTTCCAGACGCGGATAGAGCTACGCCAGGTGGGTGCGAGAGACGAGGCAAAAATTGTGGGGGGCTACGGGCGGTGCGGGCGCCATCTCTGCTGTGCCAGCTTCATTGATGAGTTTGCTCCCATCTCCATCAAAATGGCAAAGGACCAGGACCTCCCTCTCAACCCGATGAAAATCTCCGGCATCTGCGGCCGGCTGATGTGCTGTCTGAGCTATGAGGACGAGTTTTACAAACAGGCGAAGGAAAAAATGCCCAGAATCGGGCAAACGGTCAGGACGCCAATGGGTGAAGCCAAGGTCATTGACCTGAACCCTCTGAAAGAGACTGTCCGCGTCACGCTGGACAGTGAGGCGACTGTAGAGCTACCCCTGAACAAAATAACTTTCCAGCCGGTAGAGAAGAAGTAAACCGGTTCAGGCAGAGAGGTACTTCCGCCACTCCAGCCGGTTTTCCAGATAATTGAATGGAACATTGAAAGGAAGCCGCCTGGTAGGACGTGCCGGCTGGCGGATAAGCTTCATACCTGCCTCAGCGGGAGTCCTGCCCGCTTTACGCCGATTGCAGGAAACGCAAGCGCTTACCACATTCTCCCAGGTATGCTTTCCCCCGCGGAAGCGCGGCAGAACGTGGTCAAGGGTGAGCTGTCTGGTCTCTTTGCCGCAATACTGACAGGTATAACGGTCTCGGTTGAACACCTCAAAGCGGGTCAGCTTTCTCTCCCGGTATGGACGCTGAACCATGAAGCCCAGTCTGATGACAGAGGGGATGGGGAAGATATCAGAAACGGTGTGGATGAAGCCCACACCGTTCTCAATCATCTGCGCTTTACCCTGGTGAATCAATACTAGGGCACGCCGGGCACGACAAATGGTGAGCGGTTCATAGCTATAATTCAATACCAGAACCGGTATATTGACCATGCTCTTTACTCTGCATGCGGAATTTACTTCATTTTACTAGAAAACTCACGTGCGTGCAAATGCGCCCCGAAGAGACGGCTTAGTATGGCATAGCGCTGTCATTCCAGAGAAAGCTGGGAGTGGGGTTTGATTCTTAGAGATATGAGCATGTCCCTTACTTTTTGCTTCTCACGCCACACATGAAGAGGCGCATGGCGCTTTCAGATGTGTTGATGACCAGCTTTTCCGCTTCTTTCATTGACTGCTCCAGAGTGATGGGTCCAGGAGCAATGCTCAGGACAGCGTCAATACCCTGGCCATAGACGAGCTGATAGTCCTGCCCCATCTCTCCGGCGAGAGCTATAACCGGGATGCCAAACTTCTTGGCGCATAGAGCCACACCTGTCGGCACTTTGCCACAGACTGACTGGAAATCAACCCTGCCTTCACCGGTGAAAACAAGGTCAGCGCCCTGCATCGCTTCCTCAAGGTGGGTAGCCTCAATCACGACATCTATGCCCGGAATCATCTTTGCTTTCAGGAAGACCATCAACCCCAAGCCCAGCCCTCCTGCTGCTCCGGCGCCGGGCACATCCCTCAAATCAATGCCCAGGTCTTTTTTGATGACATCAGCATAGCAGGCTAGCGCGGCATCAAGTTGTTTCACCAGCTCCGGCGTGGCGCCTTTCTGCGGACCATAGACGGCAGATGCCCCGCGTGGACCGCAGAGGGGATTATTCACATCGCAGGCAAGGATGACCTCAAGGTCCTTGAGTCTGGCATCCATGCCGCTGAGGTCCAGACATGCCAGTCTGGCGAGCGCCCCACCGCCAAAAGGAAGCTCTTTTCCCTGCGCGTCAAGCAGTTTTCCGCCTAATGCCTGCAGCATGCCAGCGCCGCCGTCATTGGTGGCACTGCCGCCGATGCCGATGATGAGCTTTTTGCAACCGTGGTCAAGGGCAGCGCGGATGAGTTCCCCGGTGCCATAGGTCGTGGTAATGAGGGGGTTGCGCTTTTCTTTAGGTACGAGCGGCAGTCCGGACGCGGCCGCCATCTCTATCACCGCAGTCTTATCCTTTAACAGACCCCATGTCGCAATTACCCGCTCCCCCAGCGGTCCGGTGACCTCTGTTTTCACCAGCCTGCCGCCGAGGGCATCAACGAGTGCCTGCACCGTGCCTTCGCCGCCGTCTGCCATGGGCTTGATGACGGTACTCGCATCAGGCACCACTTTCCTGATACCTTTTTCAATCGCCTGACCCACCTCCAGCGCCGTCAGGTTTCCCTTAAACCCCTGCGGGGCAATCACCACTTTCATGTTTACTCCATTCTGATTGAACTATTGTAAGGGGCTGGTCCCAAGACGACCTACAATTTCGCCCATGCTTCCATGAGAGTGCGTTTGGAACCGGCAAGGACCACCTCAGCATCCTCGCCGGGCATCGGCTTGACTTCAAAAGAGACCACGTTCTGCTTTCCCGGGCCGATGTAGCCGATGTCCAGCAGCGCCTTGAGGAACTGCCGCACCTGCTCTACATCGTTTTCACCCACATCAAGTCCGAAGCGGGGATGTTTATCACCATAAGCCGGATGGCTCTTATCCTTGATGACGCAGTTGCCGATGTGCACATGAGAAAGAAAAGCCCTCGCCGCCATGATTGATTGCTCCGGTGTCTCATTAAGGAGAGGCACATGGCTCAGGTCAATCATCAGACCGAAGTTCGGACACTTCTTGCGCACCTCCGCCGCAATCTGTGCCCCCTCCTTCGTCGGACCTATGAGGCATTTCTTGTCCACGCTGCGGTCAAAGACCTCCAGCACGATGCCCATGTTCCCTTTGCTCTTGGCGTAACTGCATATCTGGATGAGTGAGTCAATGAGCGCTTTCTTGGCATCTTCACGCCTTTCTTCTCCAGGGTCAGGACCGCTCAATATTCCCATTTTGTGCACGCCAAAAGAGTAACATTCATCTACCGCTGTTTTCATGCGGGCAATGGTCTTTTCTCTCAGCGCCTGGTCAAGGCTGTTTGGGTCCAGTTTTTCACCCAGGATGTGTACTTGACCGCAGAAAATGACCCCCACGCGGCTGGCTTTCAGGATATTAATCACGCTTTCTTTAACCTCAGGAGCCATGACGCCAAGCTCAACGGCGCCGAAAAAGTCATCTTCAACAATCCTTTTGAGAGTTTCAACATTCGGCTGTTCTGGAAACGCCATTTGATGCACGATGCCTACTTTCATGTAAGAGTGCAAAGAATCTTTCATAACTGAACTCCTTTACTTCTACTCACGCTGGGGGCAACCAAACTATAACACGGGAAACAAAAGAGGGTCAAGAGAAATTACAGAGTCAAACACTGATGCCATCCAGAACTTTCCTCACGTTCATTTCAGCCGGCAGCGAAGCGTCAATGACAAGATGTGACTCAGATGACACCTCAGTTACCGGCTCCGCTCTCTCTTTCTGCGCGACATAGACCTCCCAGCGACCGTCTGACACCGATTTTTCTTCCAGGCGCCGGGCAAGGCGCTGTTTTACCAATCCCTCATCCAGCACACATTCAAGAACAAAAAAGCCCGCACCAGTGCCATCAGCAACACGTTTTGCTCTCTGCCTTTCAGCTGACTTGAGGAATGAAGCATCAAGGATGACTGAAGCACCTTCTCTTAATGACTTTTCTGCTTCGCTGAGCAGTGTGTCATATGTCCGGCGGGTGAATTCTGCCGCGTAGATGCCGCTATTGAACTCTTCAAAGCGATGCTCCGTAGCAGGAATACCCGCAAGCTGTTTGCGGATGACGTCAGAAGACAGGTAGATGAGACCGAGCCGCTTCGCCAGTGCCTGTGCCAGTGACGTCTTGCCCGTGCCGACCAATCCCACAGTGATGAACAGCACCGGCTTCTCCCTAATATATGCGCCGGCAAGGTCAAAGTAGCTCATCGCGGCATTTTTGCTGTGTTCCCGGTCAGCGTCTGAGACATAGGGGTCATCCATCTTGAAGCTCTCCACCTTGCCGCGCACGTATGCCCGGTAGCACTTATAAAACGCGAGCAATTTCAGCAATTCAGCATCATTGCTCTGTGCCACATATGACTGCACAAAATGACGTGATAAATCCGCGCGACCATAATGGTCTAGGTCCATCGCCAGGAAAGCAATCTCAGAGGCGATATCACAGTACCGGAAGCGGTCATTAAACTCAATGCAGTCATAGATGCAGATGCCAGCGGTGAAGCAGACATGAGCGGCGTGGAGATCGCCATGGCAATCTTTTATTCTTCCCTCTGCAACGCGTTTCTTGAGCAGAGGTTCGTTCTCTGCAATATAGCGACGGGTGTAATCCTTAATCTTTTCGTAGTTCTGCCGGGAAATCGTTCTGCCCACAGACTTTTCCGTCTGGTTAAAGTTTTCCTCCGTGTTCACTTTGATAGTTGGTATATCGCCGAAGATGCTGATGGCGGCATTTGTCTCTGCTTTTTCATGGAACTGCGCCAGCTTCTCAGCGACTCTTTCCACCATCTGAGGCGTAACCTCATTTCTGGGGAGGAGGACATTCATCATCCTGTCCTGCGGGAGGTAGCGCATCTTGACTGCGTACTCAATAATTCCACCCTGACCACTCAGAGCATACTTTCCGCCATTCTTTATGACCGGGATGACACCGAGGTAAGCATCAGGGCAGAGCCGACGGTTCAGCTCAACTTCCTTTTCGCAGAAGAACTTCCGCTTTTCCAGCGTGGTGTAGTCCAGATAGCCCAGATTGACCGGCTTCTTCACCTTATAGACGAATTCGCCGGCGATGAAAATAAATGACATCTGGGTCTGTATGATAGCCACTTTTTGCGATGGTTGAGGGTAAATCCCCGGATTAAGGAGCGCCTGAGCTAGCTCCGGTAACGGTGACATCAGCTGCCTCCGCCCGCTTTCAGCCAGCATTTGATATTGGTGAGTATCTGCTCTCTGCTGGCATGGGTGACTTCAACCACCTTTACCTGCGGCAGGTTTTTTATCCTGTCCGCCCATGGATGGGGCGCCAGCATGATGGTGGCAAGCACTTTCTTGCCGCTATTCACCGCGGCAAAGACTGCCTGCTTGAAAGGTTCAGAAAAGAGCTCCATCTTGCCGATTTCATCAATGATAATCAGGTCAGACTGAGCAATTGCCTGTTTGAGAGCGGTGACTCCTACCCGCTCAAATGCATCAACATCCACCCCGTATTTGCTCACGCGGTATGGGCTCTTTACATCAGTATGTGCCAGCACCGCTTCCTGACCATCCAGCGTAACAAGCTTGAACCCCAGCCTCACTCCTTCGCACCGGATTTCCTCGGTGTAAAAGCCGCCAGCATTGCCTCCAAACTCGCCCGCTATGCGTTTGATAAGACTGGTCTTGCCTGTGCCGGGTTTGCCGGTGAGCAAATATACCAATTGAGTGGCTATTTCTTTTCCTCTGCCTGGGCTTTCCGCTTTTCCGCCAGCTTCTTTGCCTTGCGGCGGTGCTTCAAAGCGGCGACTCTCTTAGCTTTATTCATACCTTTTAATATACCCCAAACTACCTTTTTCTGCCACCCTGCACCGCCTGAGCAAAACGTGTAAATGAGCGGTCATAGGTACGCTCAATGTCAGGCGGGAAAGCACAACCGGGTAGCTCCTCATTTCTCAAATGGTAGGCGATACATTCACAACACTTTCCCTTGCGGGAACACGGCTCATAGGTGCAGGCGCAGATGGTTTTATTGGCTGAGATATTGCATTCCATACAACACCTCTCCTCTGATGGACTTACAGCGTGCTAAGGCAGGGTAAACTGGATGCCGGCGTTGTTCAAAAAGAAAGCCTTGCCGAACTCACGTGACAGTGCCGCTGACGCGTAAAAGCCGGTGCAGTGAGAAACGCCCAGTTTCTGCACGCCCATTTCTTTCAGGTCAGCGATTGTCCTCCTGATGCGCTCATCTGTTGCCCGGTAAAGATGAGTACCGCCAATGGTGGCATACACAGGTTTGCCACCGGAGAGCTTCCGGGCGTGGCGCAAGGTGTTCACTATGCCACGGTGGGCACAGCCGAGGACGACCACCAGCCCATACGGCGTATCAATGAAGAGCGCCAGGTCATCTGCCAGCGGGTCTGACCGGAGAGCCCCGTCTTCTTTGACGAAAAGGTTATCATCAATCGTTTCGTAGTCAGTGGACATAGGGACTTCGCCAGAGGTCGTCACCGAGTCAGCAATTCGGCACGGCTCTTTAGTCAGAATAAAATGCGCCCCGCGACTTTCCAGCTCTTCCCGGCGGAAGGGCACGCCGCTGAACTGCTCTTTCTGCCCGTCAAGCCGCGTATACTTATTTGTCCAGATGTCAGGGTGGGCAATCACATCTATTTTATGCCTTACCGTCTGCAGAACCTCGCGCAGTCCACCGGTATGGTCGCGGTGGCCGTGACTGAGCACTATCCGGTCAATGCCTGAAAGGTCTATCCCCAGCAGGCGCGCATTGTGCACGGCGGAGAAACTCATGCCGGTATCCATGAGGATTTTTGTTCCGTCCACCTCAACTAAAATGCCGAGCCCCCATTCACCGATAAAGCCATGGCTAGCGGTATTTTCACACAGGGTGTTGACTTTGATATTCACGCGTATTTCCTCCTTATCCTGGCGGAAAGCTCCGCCAGCAATTCCAGCGCCCTGCCTGAAGACTCCGCATCCGGGAGTGAAGAAAGACCACAACTCGGCGTGAGCAGTCCCTGCACAATCAACTGTCTGAACGGAACGCCCTGCCGGGTGAAGGGCGCCATCGCCTCCTCAAGGCGGTCACTCAGGCTGGCGACCGATTCTTTGTCCAGCGCCTCAACGGTATTGGGCACGATGCCCCACGCCACCACCCCGCCTCTATCAATGAACCTTTTGACTTCTTTGGGATAGAGGCTGAGCGACTGCGCATAGCCATAGGCGTCAAAATTGATGATGTCCACGCTGGTGGCGAGGAGGATTGACCAGTCAGTGTTGCCACAGCAGTGGACGCCCTTGAGCCCATCCACGCCGCCGAAAGCCTCTTCCAGCAGGCTGATGACCTTTTCCCGCGAGAGCATCATGCCCACTGACCCGAAGGCGGACATGTAAGGCTCGTCAAAAAATATGATGGTGCCCCGGCAAATCTGCTTTAACTGTTTTTCCTGCCAGGCGGCTTTCAGCCTGAGGAATTTGGGCACGGCGTCGCCGAGGAAATCGTCATAGATAATGCCTTTCCCCTCCCCGTCCACCACGTTCAGACCCCAGGTCACCGGTCCCGTCACCTGCCCTTTGACCAGCCTTGGCGTGAGATTGGGTAGGCTGAGGAACTCGTGGAGACCGGCGGCGTAGTCGCGGCTGATGGGGTACCTGTCCACGTCATTGGCGAGGAAGGCAGTGTAGAGCTGTTCCATGGGCTGGGTCAGGTCTTGTGTGCGGTCAACGCGGATTTTCCTGCGCTCCGTATCCACCACCACACCGGGAAAGCCCTCGCTGTACTGGACATTCATATCTTCCACGTAGGCGCGGCGCGGGAGCTGGGGCCAGGCGGGGATGTCTCTGAGGTAGCGGATTACCTGGGCGCAGGCAGATTTAGCATCGGTATGGGGCATACTGCCAATGGCAGTTGCCAGACAATTGAACTCGTTTCCGGGCATAGGTTACGCCTTTCTGATGTATTTGCCGATGAGCAGGTCAAGGTCTTTCTTCTGCCTGGCGGGAATGAGGTCGGAGTCGGTCACGATTGCCGTCTTGAGGGCAGTGGCGCATTCGCAGTCGCGTTTTTCCGGTATTGCGCTCAGCGCCAGCCGGATGATGTTTTTGGCGGTAGCGATGTTTTGCTTCAGAATCCTGATGATGATTTCAGCGGTAACGGATTCGCAGCCTTCCCGCCAGCAATCGTAATCGGTGACGCAGGCGATGATGGCATAACAGATTTCCGCCTCGCGCGCCAGCTTGGCTTCCGGCAGTGCCGTCATGCCGATGACCGATGCCTCCCATGAGCGGTAGAGGTGAGACTCACCCCGCGTGGAGAAGGCGGGACCTTCCATCACTACATACGTGCCGCCTTTGTGGACGGACGCGCCCGCTTTTTTAGCGGAGTTGTAGAGGACATCGCTCAGGACGGGGCAGAAGGGCTCAGCAAAGGGAATGTGGACGGCGATGCTTTCACGGAAGAAGGTATTGATGCGGCTGACGGTGCGGTCAATGAGCTGGTCAGGGATGAGCAGGTCACCGGGCTTGAGCTCTTCCTTGAGGCTGCCCACGGAGTTAATGCCGATGATGCGCTCCACGCCGAGCGACTTCAGGGCGTAGATATTGGCGCGGTAGGGCACGTCTGTGGGCGGAATGCGGTGCCCCCGCCCGTGCCGGGGGAGGAAGGCTACCCGCACGCCTGCCAGATTGCCGACGATGATGCTGTCACTGGGTTTACCGAAGGGGGTAGTCAGGCTGACTTCCGCAATATCCGTGATGCCTTCAATCTCATACAGCCCGCTCCCACCGATGACGCCGATATGAGCTTTCAGTACTGGCATATAGACTCCTTTATTCCCTGATTCGTTTTCTTGTTTTTAGCGATTTTTTACCTGAGGAAACGAACTTCGTGGAGGGGGTTGATTTGAGCGTGAGCTGTTACTGGTAAACGAGTGGAAAACGAATGGAAACGAATGGGTTCTGAAATCCCCCTCAATCCCCCTTTTACAAAGGGAGACGAACTGTCTCTCTGGATATTTGTCCTCTTTGGAAAAGGAGGGACGACTGTTTCTCTATTTCTCACAGAATACATAGTAGCACAGGTTTCCAGAAATGGCGAGGGGATTATGACGCAGGTGAATGAGCAGGCAGAGGAGAGAGAAAAAATTGATGCTCTGTTATCTTTGTTTATAAATGTCCCGGCGGTGACCGATGAGGCGAATTATAATGAGAGATTCTGCCTGTCTTACGCTATACAGCACTATGTAGCCGCTGAAAAGTTGCGGTAGAAACCAGGGCTACGCTTCTGAAGAGAAACAAGGAGACAGCCAGAAATCAAGGCCAACTGCCATAAGCAGATTAAAACTCAGGCTCCAGTCCGCAAGACGGAACCTTTTTGCTGGCGGCGCTGACCGCTACGCTCCGCCGCCCAAGGAAGGCTTAAGAAAGGACGCCGGAGCACCAATTATCTAATCCAGACAAGCCGATGCGCGCTATTGACGCTCCAATTTGAGTCTGCTATCCTGTTTTATGATTGAGGGTCAGGAGGATTCATATGGAAGCCTACTGTGTCAAATGCAGAGCCAAGAAAGAGATGAAGGACGCTAAAGCCATCACCATGAAGAATGGCAAACCGGCTACTCAGGGGGTCTGCCCCACCTGCGGGACGAAGATGTACGTCATCGGTAAGAAGTAGCCCATTTGCGGCGTTGAAAATCCAGATAAAGGTAAGCCGACCCTCCCGAATATCACGCGGCAAACTGTTCGGCTGGCAAGAACCATAGCCTGAAAGGCACCAGCCCACTTGAAGACCTCGGGCAGAAATTACGGGACTATGGTGAAATCTGGTTTTATCATAATCCCGAGCATATCCACAGCTTGTCTCTACGCCTGCTTGAAACAGTTGACCTGAAACAGAAGTCAAAGCAAAAAGTGACCGGATTTCATCTCAAATTATGAAATTTACTAGACTGGCTGGGGGCTTTGAGTGGATGGTGCATGTCTGACGCCTGCCTTGACATTGAGACCACCAGCCTGTCATGGCTGGATGCCGGCGGATAAAGGAGACAGTTAAGTCATGCTGGGCGCCATTGCCGGTGACATCATCGGCTCGTCATACGAATGGCATTATACCAAATCGTATGACTTTGAACTCTTTACCCCACAGTCCCGTTTCACGGACGACACCGTGCTGACCGTCGCCATTGCTGATTGCATTTTGCACGGTAAAGACTATGCTGTTACTCTGAAAGAATACGGCCGGCGCTACCCGCACGCCGGCTATGGCGGCATGTTTATCCGGTGGCTGGGCAGCAAAAGCCTTGCCCCTTACAATAGCTTCGGCAACGGTTCAGCCATGCGGGTCAGCCCGGTGGGCTTTGCCTTCTCCAGCCTTGATACAGTCTTGCGGGAAGCCGAGAAGAGCGCCGCCGTTACCCATAACCACCCGGAAGGAATCAAGGGTGCCCAAGCCGTGGCCGCCTGCATCTTTCTGGCGAGGTCAGGAGAAAGCAAAGAGAGGATAAAACAGTACGTTGAGGACACCTTTGGTTACAACCTGCTCCAGACGCTGGATGAAATCCGTCCGTGGTACCGCTTTGATGAGACCTGCCAGGGCTCGGTGCCGCAGGCAATCATCGCTTTCCTGGAATCAAAGGACTATGAAGATGCCATCAGGAAAGCGGTATCTCTGGGCGGTGATAGTGATAGCCTCGCCTGTATGGCTGGCGGCATTGCACAGGCTTATTACGGGCGTATTCCGAATCGTATTGTAGCCAGGGTACGAAAACTGCTAGACGATGACCTGCTGGCAATTGTGGACGAATTTAATAAGCGGTATGGTCTTTAATAAGGCAAAATAAAAGCACCCGGCTTTAGAAACAGAAAGAAGGAAAGATATAAAAGACCAAGGAATGACCTGTTTAACGTAGAAGCACAGCAAAAAGGCCATTATAACAGGCTTGACCCGCGACTTTAGACCGCTTCAGAAAGCCATGACAACACAGACGCTTAGAAACAGCGTCAGGCTTTTATTCGGCATTCAGTCACGGCTCAAAGCGGTAGCCATATCCACGCACCGTAATCAAGTGTTTGGGATGGGCTGGCTCCTTTTCAAGCTTTTGCCTGAGAGACCACATATGGGTATCAACGGTGCGGGCATAGCCCCCAAAATCAACGCCCCAAGCCTGTTCTAGCAGTTGCTCCCGGCTTAAGGCTTTGTTTCTGTTTTTGACCAGAACCACCAGTAAATTGAATTCCCGCCGGTTAAGCATGACCGGTACACGGTCACGGGTTACTTTGTGATTATAGATATCAATTTCAAGTCCGTCAGAGGAGAGAATCAGAGAAGCATCATCATGAGTTACGGATGGCTCTTTATCAACAGTCTCTCCACGCCTTATTAAAGCGCGGATACGGGCTATCACCTCCCGGGTACTAAATATCTTCCTGACACAGTCATCAGCACCAGCTTCAAGCCACTTTATAATATCCAGCTCTTCTTCGCTATTATTGATTACTAAAATAGGAGCGGCAGTCGCCAGGCGAATATCACGGCATAGATTGAAGAACTTCCTTTCACTACTGCCGTCAAGGACAATTAAATCAGGCTTATCAGCAATATTTAACTCTGATACATCCTCTCCACATGCAAAAAGCAATTTATAGCTTCCATTGAGAGCGTCCTGAAAAAGCCTACATATGTCTTCACGCGCATTCACAAACAGGATTTTCTTATTACACATTTTTCTATCTTACTTTTCCCCCTGCCTGTTGCGCAGTTCTGAGGCGAGAGGTAGCTTTCATTTAACCGGCAAATATTCCTTGGCGACAATTGCCTGTCCTTCAGGGCTTAAGCAAAAATCCAGGAATTCCTTGACCAGACCGGAAGGTTTCTTTTTTGTGAGAAACAACAAGGGGCGTACGATAGGATAATTGCCATTTCGGGCATTCTCCAGACTGGGTTCAAATCCGTCAATTTTCAGTGCCTTCACAGAGTTATCCAGGTAACCCCGGGAAACGAATCCTATTGATGAAATATCCCCGGCGACAGCGCTGCGCATAGCTCCATTGCTTGGCATAAGGATAGCCTTGTTAGTTACCGCTACCGCGCCACCCAGCATCACCATTTCCTCAAAAGCAGTCCTTGTGCCAGAGCCTTCTTCGCGCGCGACAACCGTGATAACAGAGTCCAGACCACCCACTTCTTGCCAATTGGTGATTTCACCAGCATAAATTGCTCTTAACTGCTCCATAGTCAAACCATTGATTTTATTGTCCGGGTGAACAGCGATGGCTATACAGTCATAAGCAATAACATGTGGAATCACAGCCATCTCTTCATGCTTAGTAAGCTTGCGTGATGCCGCACCTATATCAACCAAACCTTCGGCGACGGCTTTAATACCGGTACTGGAGCCCCCGCCGCTTACAGCAACTGCTACATCCGGAAACTTGCTCATAAAAGCGAACGCCAGCTCTTCAGCCAGCGGCTGCATCGTCGTGGAGCCGCACTCACTGATTGTCTTCTTTGCTTGACCACCGCCACATCCCATAAACAACGCTATCAGTGTGGAAAACAGCAAAGTGATACAAATCACTAAATATCGGCTAGAACTTAAACTTTTCAAACCAGCACCTCGCTAAAGATAGTGGTTTCTGATTTCTCTCTTGAGGTATTATCGCAGAGGCTTTTTAGGAATTTATCAAGACGTTATTAGATAAATGTGAATTTTGAGTTAAATTTTGATTAAGAATTGGAAAGGCTATGAAATAACCGGGCTTGTGCTAGTAAATCTTCCGCAAAACCTTGTTGCTAATACTATATATGTATATGTATTTGGAGGCGAAACATCTTCATCTGCCTTTAAGATTGTTTCTGAAGCTCCGCACAGGCAATTTCCGGACATGTCTGCCTGGAAATGGATGAGAAATTCAGAGGACTGGACCGCAGATTCAGACGTGAGAAAACTTAGAAAAGGGGGAGCCAACTGTGTAGTGCCTCACGCCAGGACCACCGAGTCAGACTCCCCCGGGATTGGGTTTCAATCCCTCCCCTTTCTGATTCTACCGTAGGAATGTGAAAACGTCAAGACTGCGAATTGACTTATAATTATTGTTACCGAAGGTGGTATGGTTGCCTCAGAAAAACTGTTACCGTAAGGAGGCAACATGACACGAACAAGCATACGAGAATATACCGAGGCAATCCGAGAGCGATATCTTCGAGCGCCGAGGAAGGAGAAAGGTAAGATTCTCGACGAGTTCACCAAAGTAACGGGGCACCACCGCAAGTCGGCAATTCGCCTGCTGCACCAGGGGAATAAGCCGAGGTCCAATAAGAAACGTGGGCGTCCCCGAACGTACGGCGCCACCTTGGTTGGGGCACTACGGGTCGCCTGGGAGGCCACTGACCGCCTATGCTCCAAGCGACTGCGCCCGTTTTTGCCGGAGTTGATCAGGGTTCTCCGTAGACACGGTGAGACCGCCATGTCAGCCGAGGTTGAAGCCCAGCTTTGTCAGATGAGTCCGTCTACTATTGACCGGTTGCTAAAGCCCTGGCGGCGCCTGGGAGGGCGTCGTCCCTTTAGCACCACCAAGCCAGCAAGCCTGCTCAAGAGTTCCATCCCCATTCGCACCTTTGCCGACTGGGAAGAAAACAAACCCGGTTTTCTTGAGGCTGACCTGGTGCCCCACTGCGGTGAGAGCCCTGAAGGCTTCTATCTGAACACCTTATCCACAGTGGATATCGCCACGGGATGGTCTGAGTGTGTTGCGGTATGGGGAAAGGGGCAGGAACGCGTCGGGAGCGCAGTGCAACGGGTGCGGCAGCGCCTGCCCTTCCCTCTCCTGGGACTGGACTCCGACAATGGCAGTGAGTTTATCAATCAGCACCTTTTCGCCTATTGTCAGCGTGAGAAAATCACCTTCACTCGCTCCCGCTCTTATAAGGAAAAACGATAACTGCCATGTGGAGCAGAAAAACTGGTCGGTAGTGAGGCGGCTTATTGGCTATGACCGCTATAACTCGAGAGCAGCTTACGAGACACTCAATCGGACTTACAACCTGCTTCGCCTCTATGTTAATTTCTTCCAGCCGGTAATGAAGCTGGTAAGCAAGACTAGGCACGGGGCTAAGGTACACAAGGTATACGACACGGCTCTAACACCCTATCAGCGGACACTTGAATCCGGCGTGCTCACAGAGGCAAAGCAGCAGGAGGTGGCGGCAATCTACCATGGTCTCAACCCCATCCTCCTGCTGAAGCAGATCAACGGGAACCTCGAGTCTCTATGGAAACTAGCGGTACTTCCTGCTCATGAACAGAGGAAAGCTATGACCCAAAAGGTGTTAGTAACATGATTTATGAGGCAGCTAAGACCCTTTCGGTAACAGTTTCTATTGACGCAATACGAAGTGGACACCAAACCTTTCATGCTGCCACCAGCCCGGCATAGTATTTCCTGGCATAGGCTACTGGCGATAGGTAGCCCAGCTTAGCCTGCCGCCGTTGCCGGTTGTAAAATATCTCAATGTATTCCGTAATATCTTCAATCGCTTCTCGCCGGGTACGATAATGGCGGTGATTAATCAGTTCCTGCTTGAGAATTCCTCAGAAGCTCTCCATCGGCGCATTATCAAAGCAGTTCCCAGTTCCGCTCATAGACACTTCCAGTCCAAACTGATTTAACAGGTCCTGATACTCATGGCTGCAGTACTGACTGCCGCGGTCGGAGTGGTGCAGCAGCCCTTTCTCCGGTCTCCTGGTGGTTACCGCCTGCAGCAGAGACTGGTTGACCAGGTTCCGCGTTAGTCTCTCTCCCATGGCATAGCCCACAATCTCACTGGTGAAGAGGTCTTTGTGCCCGGCCAGGTACAGCCAGCCTTCATTGGTAGGTACATAGGTGATATCGCTTACCCACACTGAATTCGGTTCATATGCCTTAAACTGCTGCTTAAGTAAGTTCTCCGCCACCGGCAGTTTATGCCCGGAGTCGGTGGTCGCCTTAAATTTCCGCTTCTGTTTGCAGCGTAGACCCAGCTTCCTCTTGATACGCTTGATACGACAGATGCCCACTCTTATGCCATCCTCGGCCAGCTCATGCTGCAGTCTCTCCGCTCCGTAGGTCTGCCGGGTCCGCCTGTGTGCCGCTTTAATCGCTACCTCTAGTCGCATCTCTTCCTTGGCCCACTCGGAGGGTGGCCGGCTGGCCCAGGCATAGAAACCGCTGGCTGAGACCCCTAGCATCCGGCTCAGGAGCGGTATGGGGTAATGGAGCCGCATCTGTCTCATCGCCGCGTACCGTGCAGCGACTCCTTGGCAAAGTACGCGGCTGCTTTTTTTAATATGTCTCGCTCCATCTTGAGTTCAGAGTTCTCCTTTTTGACCCGGGCTAACTCCATCTCCATCTCTGTTAGAGGCCTATATGTTTTACCTACTTCTCCCAACCTACCGGACTTGTAAGCTCTTACCCAATTCCTCAATGTAGACCGCGGCAAGGATAACCGGCGGGCTGCTTCTGGCATTGATATCTTCTCCTCCATTACCAGCTTTACTGCTTCCTGCCGGAACTCCTTCGTATA
>DAOTYE010000026.1:0-18864 GCA_034434915.1 Dehalococcoidales bacterium | reverse complement strand
GGTCAGGCTGTTATTGGTGCTGGACTCAGTATCGCTGAAATAAGCCCAGCTGCCACTGCCCACCATCCCGATGACCAGCAAAGCCGCAACTGTCAATCCTACTATCTTCTTCATCTGCTACCTCCTCAGGTGTTACTTGCAGGCTAAAGCTCACCTCATTAGCTTCAGTCTATCTCCAGTATAAGAAAGGCTCAAAACACGCTCAATAGGGAATTGGTACCAAGATACCACCCCCGAGAGCCGTACTTTCTCTGTAGTAACCCCTGAATGAGTACAGCAGTACTAAGACAGTATTGGCTCATTACAATAGCGCAGGCGGTTTTTGAGAAACGGCTACTCCTCAGATAGTAGGCCCTCATGCCGCCGAAGTATGCCACTTAAAGCATGAGAAGGCGCATTTAGAGGTATAAACAGCAGAGCCTCCGGCTTATGCGGAGGCTCCCGTCTTTTGTCCTGATACCAGCCCGGGTTAATTTCCGTATTTCGGTGTCGTCCTGTTGAGCACATACAGTGCCGCCTGAATGCGGTGGGACAAATTCAATTTGTGCAGGATATTGCTTACATGTGTCTTGACCGTTTTATCGCTGATTATCAATTTATTGGCGATTTCTTCATTGCTCAGCCCGGCGGCAATTAACTCAAGCACTTCATTTTCACGCGGCGTTAACTCCTCTCCGGCGCCGCTCCTGTTGCGACCTGAGAAATTGTGCATTAATTTCTGGGCAATATCCGGGTGCAGGACTGACTTACCGGAATATACCTGGCGTATGGCGCTCACCAGGTCATTGGGCAATACGTCCTTTAGCAGATATCCGTCTGCGCCTGCTTTAATGGCAGGGAAAACTTTATCATCCTGGAAAAAGCTGGTCAGCACGATAATCTTAGTTTCACGCCTGGAGCTCTTTATCTGCCTGATAGCTTCAATGCCGTCCATACCCGGCATCATCAAATCCATCAGGACGACATCAGGTTGAAGCTGCTCCACCTGGGCTACCGCCTCTTCACCGTTTTTTGCCGTGCCTTTGACTTTTAAATCGCCGTGAATTTCCAGAAAATCAATGATGCCCTGTCTCACCATGGGATGGTCATCAACCACCAGAACATTAATGACGTTCTCCCCTGACTTTTTTGCATCTTTTTCCATTATCTGCGTCATATATCACCCCTCATCCTAACTTCATGCGCCTGTATTATCAGTCAGACAGGTTGGACATGAATATCCAGTTATTGCGCAAACCTATCACCACGGCATGGGTGCGGTCATGGGCTCCCAGCTTCTTCAGAATGGCGCTGAATGAATTCTTGACAGTCTGCTCGCTGATGTTCAATCGCTCAGCAATCTGTTTATTTGGATTACCGCGTGCCACGTACTCCAGGATTTGAGTTTCCCTTGGAGTTAAAGGAGAGCCATCGCTTGATTGCTTCCCTTTTCTCTGCCGCAGAAATTCTACAACAAGCTGACCGGTAATAACCGGGTCAATTGGCGATTTCCCGACGTACGCCTCATGAATAGCCTTTCTCAGTTCCTCACCGGAGGTACCTTTCAATAGATAGCCTTTGGCACCGGCTTCCACGGCGCGTATCAGATGGTCACCGCCAAAAGAAGTCAATATGATGAAGGCGATGCTTGGCTTTACCTTTAGGATTTCCTTGACCGCTTCAACTCCGTCAATACCGGGAAGTTTGATATCCATAAGGACCACATCTGCACCAGATGAAGGTATTTTGGCTATCGCCTCCTCTCCTGTTCCAGCTTCACCGATTATCTCTATCGCTTCATCTTCTTCCAGAACAGTCCGCAATCCCTCACGGACGATGGGATGGTCATCCACCAGAAATACTTTTATTTTGTTCATTTCCGGAACACCCCCTCAGGCTTCTCGGCAGATTCAGATTGGGATGGCCCCGCCTGAATTGCGCTTATTGGAACGGTAAGAGTAGTCCTGGTTCCCTTACCGGAAGCAGACTCTATGGTGACATTACCGTTCAGAAGCTTTGCCCTTTCTATCATACTTCTGAGACCCACATGCTCCAAATCAGTCTCACTGTATTTCTCTTGAAAGTTAAACCCTTTGCCGTTATCCGCAATCTCAATGGTGAGGTCATTATTTCTGACAGCCATAGTCACACGAACTTCTGAAGCTTCTGCGTGTTTTCTCACATTGGTGAGCGCTTCACGTACCACGTAGTACAGAGCCCTCTCTGCACCGGGGTCAATGTTCTCCACCATGTCCCTGACATCCAGATGACAGCTAATCTTATTATCTCTCTCCAGGTTACTCATATATTCCTGAACCGCGGAGACGAGCCCGGAGCGTCCAAGTGTCGGCGGATGGAGGTCCCGCACGATGCGGCGTAAATCACGCACACTCTCCGCCAGCATCTGACGGATGGTGTTCATTTTTGACTCCGCGGCGCTGAGCTGTCCTTTCCTAATCATGCCGGCGCAGGCTTCTGCGCTGTATTCCGCGGCAACAATGGACTGCACCGGTCCATCATGAAGCTCAAGGGACAGCCTCAGCCTTTCACTTTCAGTGGTGCTGAGCACTCTCTTTAAAAGCCTCTGCACCTCATCCTGCTTGCGCTGGACGCTCTCAAACAGCCTGGCATTGGCGATGGCAATGGCCGCCTGACCGCAGAGGGTCACCAGAAAATCTACATCGCTCTGCTTGAACGGAGGCTTGCCTTCCAGCCTGGTCACCTTCACCGCACCAATGGCCTCATTTCTGACCACGAGAGGGATACAAACGTGATGGGGGGCTGGCTGAGGTTTTCCTGGCTCAGCCGCACCAGAACAAACCAGCGGTTCCTTTGAAGAGATAGCCTTAGTGATGGCTTCATCAGGTAATTTTTCGCCGGGCTCTTCCTGAGCCCCTCTTGCGCTCTCCGCCTTCAGCATCAGGTCCCCCTGCTCATTCATAAGGTAGATGCGTGCGGTATCAACATTGGCTGAGGTCAGCAGGGTATTCAGAACGAGACTGAGCAGGCGGTTTTCATCTATCTCTGCCAGAATGGCTTTATTCAATTCAAAGAGAGGCATGAGCGCCTTCAGCCTGGCGTTCTCTGCTTTTAACCGCCCTTTCTCTATGGTGTCTTTGATGACCCGCGTCAGCTCATCAAAAGCTACCGGCTTGCGGATAAAACCCAGCGCTCCGAGTTCCAGCGCCTCTATGGCGTTCTCAATGGTTCCGTGCCCGGTTATCATGAGCGCCATTACATCCGGATTCTTTTCCTTGACGCGGCGCAGAAGCTCAAGCCCATCCATGCCCGGCATCTTAATATCCAGCAGAAGCAGGTCATAAGATTTGATGTCAATCTTCTGCAATGCTTCCGCGCCTGAGCCGGCACCCTCCGCATCAAAGTTGCTCTTAGAAAGCAGCCGCACCGCAGAATCACGAATATGATTCTCGTCATCTACGACCAGTATTTTCTCAGGCATTGACATGCTCCTTGCCCTGTTTGACATTAGTCTGTTCATACTCTGGCAGGCTAATGGTGAATTTGGTGCCCTTATTGACTTCACTTGCCACGGTTATGGTGCCGCCATGCTCTCTTACTATGCTCAGGCTTACTTTTAGCCCTAAACCGGTGCCATTGCTCTTCGTGGTGAAAAGCGGGTCCCAGATTTTGTCAATCACATCCGCCGGGATGCCGATGCCGCTGTCCTCCACAGTGATAATGACCTGCTTTTCCTGCTCCATGGTCTCAACTTTTATTTCGCCGCCATTGGGCATAGCATCAGTCGCATTGGCGAAGAGGTTGAGAAACACCTGCCGAAGCTGGTCCGGGCTCCCGGAAATCAGTAGTGGTTTGCTCAGGTACTTTTCAGTAATGGTCACATTTGCCGCCTTGGCTCTCAGCTTGCCCAGAGTCACCACAGAACGCAGCAGGTCATTAATGTCAAAAACTCCCTTTTCCACCCTCTCTCTACGGACAATACCCAGCAATGTTTCCACGATATTCCTGGCTCTGAGCGCTTCAGCTTCTATGGCGATTAAATCCTGACGCATCTGGTCATTTGCGCTCAGGTCCTGCCGCAGTAAGGTGCCGTAATTGATGACACCCTGCAAACCATTATTCACTTCATGAGCCACGTAGCTTGCCAGCTCGCCCAGAGAAGCCATCTTAGATGTGATGACCAGCTGTTGTTTAAGCTCTTCATAAAGCCGCGCGTTCTCAATAGTCACTGCGGCGTTATATGAGGCGGTCTCCAGCAACCGTCTATCTTCCGTTGAGTACGGTTTACCGGAAGACCTGCTCGCCAGTAGCAGTATGCCCGCCAGTCTTTCCTTGGTTTTGAGAGGGACCATGAGCTCAATATTATTCTTCTGGAGGATTTCAAGGTCATGTTTGCTTACGGAATGAAGCGCCGGCACTGAATCAATATCATATACATCAATGACCTCACTCTGGAACTGCATCGCCTGAGTGATTACGCTTCTGCCGGAGAAAGAAATATTACCGGACTCTTCCTGTTTACAGCTCGCCCGCGTCACCAGGTCTCCGGTCTTGAGGTCAGGTAAAAGGAGGTACACATTACTGGCTTGTGTGGCGCGCGCCACCATGTCAACGAACGATGCGGATAGCTGGTTAAGGTCCACGATGTCTTTTGTTTCCTTGAAGAAATTCTCCAGAGAACGGAGGTATTCATAGCTACTGCCGTAAAACCACCTGTCTATCAGCTTCTGCATCCGTGATATTACCGGCTGAGAGGCAGGCAGTAACGCCAGCACGGCGATGGCGAAAATTGCCAGAAGGGCGGCGGCGCCCATATTCGGGAATACGGTATAAAGGGCGAAAACAATCAGTCCTACAATGCCAAAGATGGCGATGCTGACGAGTGCGACAGCCGCGCCCCTTCTGAGCACGACACGGAACTCCAGCAAACCGTATCTCAACATGGCTACGGTAGCCATCAGACAGAAGATAATGTTCCCGATGATGCCCATGGGATAAATATTCAGACCCACGGCTGGCAGGTAATCAGTGGTGCCACCTATGAACATGACAATTATGCCCGCGGCAATATAGGTGGCGCGCACTTTTTCATTGAGAACGCGGGTTCTGTTCCGGAATCTCACCAGCTCCCTCAGAGCGAAGATGATGGGAAGATACACCGCCAGGACATAGAAGGGGAAAAGTGGGCCCAGTATGGGGGCTTTCCCATACCACATCTGTTGCATACCGGTTATCACCAGCCCCGTGGGCACTAAAGCCATTGAAACAATGTAGAGCAAAAGTATCGCATAGTATGTCCGCCTGGCTCCCTTATTACCGGTAAAGCTGATGGTAAACCGGTAGAAAAACAGGGCGGCAGACAAAATGGCGAAGAAGACAAGCTTCTCCCACAAGAAAGCTCTCTCCAAAGAAGGAGCGGCACGCATAAAAAAGATGAACAGTCCCCAGAGACCGGTAGCGCCGAGGAAAAAGGCAAACGGCTTACGGGCAACATGACGAAGCCCGCTCACGACCAGTGCCACGAGCAAGATGAGACAGAATACGGCTAAAACCAGTGGTAGCAGAAGATAAACAGTCACGGCATCATCCTCTCACGCCATCACCGGCTGTCTCTAACAGAATAATAAAATGCCATCTCTGATATGTCAACTGCATCTCCTCAAACCTGCCTTCCGCTTCTCAATTCAACCCGTTATTCAGGGCAACTATCTCACGCACAACACCATCAGGGGCATTCATGCGCGGCGGCTTAAGCTCATGTAGCTGAGCCCCAGCCTGTTTCTGTTTCTCATAGTATTTTTTGAATGTCCCGGGATGAAGCAAAGTCACATTAAGCGGATGATTATCCATCATGGAACCGAGGTCGCTATAAAACCGGTCCACTTTTCTCAGCTCTTCATCCAGTATGCCTGCCACCTGGGCTGGCGACCGCCCCCCGTTCATCTCCATATAGAGGTTCACCATCTGCCTGCCATTATCCTGCTCTTTGCGGACGAACCAGTCTTCACATTCAATGCCGCTATTGGCAATCGCCTGAGCCAGCGTTTTCTCGCTCAGCCTGGTGAACCCGGCAATATCTATCAGGTCATCAGCCCTGGCTTCAAAAACCATCTGAGGTAAGTCAATCTTTGCCTCTTTATCTGCCAATGAAGTGATTCTCACCAGATGTCCCAGCCTGTACCTGATGAAAGGCATGCGGTGATAGCTGGTAATGACGAGCTCATAGAGTTTTCCCGGTTCAACCTGGTCAAGCAGGACTGTCTTCGGCTGGTATGATTTATCTATCCGCGTTTTCAACCACTCCGCTTCCGGGATGAACTCATAGAAATTAGAATCAGGAACAAAGGTCAGGTCTTTTCTGGTCCAGCTCTGCATTGCGATAATGCCCGCCTCAGTACAGGCGTGGAACTCATAAGGATAGTGGCCCCAGTATTTGCGGATATGCTCCCGGTAAATAGGAGTATCAATGCCCCAGCCGATAATGGCTTTCAGGTTCCAGAGGTCCTTGGGCATTATCCTTCTGTGCTCCAGCTTGCTTTTGATTAAAGCGCCCAGATATCTATACATAACTCCCGGCTGAAGAATCCGCCTGGAAAACTTGGTCTTCTTTGTGCGGCGGTCAAAATCATTGCCCATTTTCACCAGCACACTGGTCATGGCAATCAAGATATCAAGCCCATCCTTTAAGGACAGCTCAAACCCTCTGGCAATCTTTTCCTTAAAGTCCATGCCGTCATGTGAATCAGGTTTGATTATCGGCACCAGGTTAAATCTCTCACTCGCTCCATGTGCCAGAATGCCTGAGAGATAAGGAGATGGAGCCACATTATACAATACTCTATCTCCCTCAGTAAGAGAGCTCTGGTTTCTTCCTCTGGAGCAGGAGAGTATGAAGGCTGCCATGAGGGAGTTAAGCATCTGCTCATAGAACTGCTGAGTGTAAGGCACCTTTTTGAAGCCGGATGAATGTGAAGTATGCGCCCAGACATATGGTTTCTCAGGCAGTAGTGCCGCGCCACCATTTTCAAACTCGGCGGCGTAATCTTCATAAGTTGTTATCGGCGCAGATTGAAGGAACTGGCTCACCGTCTCATAGCGGCGCCCGCCCAGGAACTTGCGCGCCATCGGGCTTTCGCTGATTGCGTCCAGCTGTTCCATGAGCAATGCCTGCTGGATGGTCATGAATTGTTCCATGGAAAGGTCAAGGAAGCCGCAGTGCTTATTCCAAGTTTTGTCATAATCTGATTTTATAAACGGCATTCTTACAGTTCTCATATTGGCCTCTCTCCATTCATATGACGAGCCCCTCGCCATAATGAACTATTTGCGTTACTATAAATAATATCCTTTTAACTATATAAATCCATCAGCACGTGTAATGGTTTTTTGTCTGCGTCCACGGTTGTAAACACCGGTACTTCCGCCTCTACTTAACGGTACTTCTGGCTAAAAAGCCATTCTCCAGTGACGTGGTTTTCAATGGCGTCTGCTCCTCACCAATGAGTTTAGCAATCTCTTCACGGTCATTGCAGAAAGCAAAGACGCTCTCCCGCGTGATTAGACCACGCCGATACAGGTCAACCAGCGCCTGGTCCAGCAATTGCATTCCGGATTGAACATTCATGCGGATTGCGTTCGGCAACTGGTGTATCTTACCCTCCCTGATAAGATTTCTGACGGCAGAGTTAGCCAGCATCACTTCTACCGCGGCAACCCTACCTACACCACCAGCCTTAGGCACTAATGCCTGACACAGAATGCCAATTAACAGAGAAGCCAGCTGTGACTGGGCAAAATGCCGTTCGTGCGGAGGGAACATGTCAATAATGCGCTCCACAGCCTGCGATGCACTGGGGGCATGCCCGGTGGTCAGCACCAGGTGCCCGGTGTCTGCGATGGTCAGCGCCGCTGAAGCCGTCTCCAGGTCTCTCATTTCGCCCACCAGTATGACATCAGGGTCCTGCCTCAGTACGTGTTTCAGCGCCTCTGCAAATGACAGCGTATCACCACCCAGCTCCCGCTGGGAGATAGCACAGTTATCATCGCTATAAACATATTCAATAGGGTCTTCTATGGTGACCACACGCCGTTTTTCCACACGGTTGAGATGGTTTATCATCGCCGCCAGAGTAGTTGACTTACCGCTTCCGGTGCGGCCGCTGACGACCACCAGCCCGCGTTTTTTCAGCACCAGGTCCTTACATATCTGCGGCACACCAAGATCATCAATATTCGGCAGCTTTGCCGGCAATAAACGAATGACCAGGCTGGTTGTCCCGCGCTGTCTCGCCGCATTACAGCGCACCCTGCCGACAGATGGTATCGTACACCCAAAATCAAGCTCCAGCTTCCGGCTGAAAATATCCCTCTGCTCCTGAGAGGTCAATTGGGTCAGAAAGCCGTCTAAATCCTTGGGTGACAGAGGCGGTAGCTCTGACACTGTCTTCAAAGCTCCGTCAATACGCATCAGAGGGGAGCTGGAAGCCAGCAGATGCAGGTCAGAAGCACCTTTCTTCTTAGCCAGTTGGAGCAATGACACGATATCCATCTGCACTACCTCCTTGACTCCAGAATGAGCTTGAACTCCATGTATTCAATGGTAGTTTCTTCTTCTCCGCCGGTTTCTTCTTCTCCGCCGCTTTCTTCTTCACCGCCGCTTTCTTCCTCATCACCAGTTTCTTCTTCCGGGACCTGTTCCACAATCCTCTCAATAACGTCTATGATGAGGTCTGAAAAGCGGTTGCTCCGTTGCAGAGTGTCCGCATAGAGAAGAATTTCTGCCTCAGTAGGCGAGGTGCCTTCCAGCTTCAAAAGGTCTAGAGAGCAACTGATGAGTGTATTGGAAACCTGCTCCGGGCGGCTCTCCATGGCTACTGCCAGATTGCCGTTGATTACCTCATGTCTAACTGGAAAAGCCTTTTCCGCCGCACTGACTTTCTTTTTCGTCTTCTCAAGCAGGCTGACCTCTTTTTCCAGCTTGCTGATTTCATCTCTCAGCTTACGGCGTTCCGCCTGTCTTTTCTCCAGTGTCTTACTGGCGGCGTTCAGCTGTGATTCAATCAGGGCATTCTCCGCGGCAGTATCTTGCACCTGCTTCAGCATCATGTAAGACAGCCCGATGCCTAAAAGCAGGACGGGGATAATGAACATCTTGGCTAAAGACTTAGGCTTGGGCAGATAAACTGCCGGTATAATGTTCAGATTGGTCGCCAGAACCTCTTGGCGCTTTGACAGCCTGATGCTCTTGAGGGCAAGCCCGATGTTAACCATATAATGAGTATCATTGAAACCATCCAGAGAGGGCAGGGGAGATTTCAGAGGAAGCACCTGGTGTCCCGTGTCTTCAAGGAATGACGGGTGAGTCTCCAGATAGGATGAGGCTTCTCCGGTAACGTAAATTGGTGCGTCCTCCGCCAGAGGAGAGTCTACCTTGCTTGAGTTATAGAATTTAATGGTTCTCTGCAGTTCATCTCTGACAATTGCGAGCCTGTCCTCCGGAGAGGCGTTTTCCGCTGGCAGGGGCAGACTGCGGATTAGCTCCGGGACCCCTTTAACCATGATGACGATATCAGCTTCGCTCGGGCGGACATCCATGATAACAGCGGTGTCTCTATCAGTCACCCGCGCCAGGGCTAACGGAGCCAAGTCCATGGAGTGCGGCTTTGTTTCTGCTTTTTGCAACGTGGTCAACAGGGCATCAGTGGCATTGCGGGGATAGGCGACAAAGAAGATTGTTAACTCTGTTTTACTACGGGACAGAATCTGCCATGACGTGTATAGCTCATCAAGCGCCACCGGAAGCAATCCCTCCGCCTCACGCTGGACCGCCTCATTCAATATGTCTGCCTTCAAAACTGGTAGGGTCATTACGCGGTAAAAGCAGTGGGTGCCGCTCAAGCCAACGATGGTTTTCTTACCTTCCACATGGTGAAAGCGCAGAAACTCTTTTAGCTCACTGGCGAGTTTATCCGTATCAGTGATGACACCATCCTTCATTAAACCGGGCTCTAATGATAAAACAGCCCAGGCGCTGACTGTCTTTCCTTTCATCACCAGCAGCTTAATTGAGGTGGCATCAATATAGAGCGTAACAAACCTGTTATTTCTCATCTGACTCACGCTCATAGGTATGGATGAAAAGGTGTATCTTACCGGTGGGCTTTTCCGGCGGTGCCTCCTCCGTAACTTCCGGGATTTCTATCACGGCAGAGTCCACAATGCAGGTGGGGAACGCCTCCGTCACATTAAATATGAAGGTCTGAATATCAACCGGCTCACCTTCAACAGTCACGTCAACAGTCAGCGCCAGATAGTCCAGCGCATCCATTTTACGGATGGCAGGTTTGGATATATGTAAAAACATGATTTTTACTTTGCTCTTTACACTGAGTTCAAAGAGCTTATTGCCCACCATCACATCATCAAGCGATTGAGTAAGCCTTTTCTTAATTTCCCCAATTTCACCGCTGATTTCAGGCAGGCGTTTCTGGAGGGCAGTTTTACTGGCGATAAGCTCATCAGTCGTCTGCTGTGCCAGCAGAGTCTTTACCTGTACCAGCTGTGCGTTAAGGGTATTTTGCTTTCTCATCTGTGAGTCATAACTAACAAAAAGAAACACCAGCGCGGCGGCGAAGACGCCTGCCACGAGCAATAACACGGTGGTGCTTTTCAGTCTTATTCTCATTTTCTACCCGGATGCCTGTCCATACATTGAATACATCGCCGCCACCAGTGACACGGCAATGAACCCCACTATCACCGCAATGAGCAGGGTAATCGCCGGCTGAATGAAAGCAACCGCCGCCTGCATGCTATCTCTGGCTTCCGTCTCAAAATTTTCCGCCGTCGCGGCAAGGGTAACATCAAGGTTACCGGATGCTTCCCCTACAGAAACCATCTGCACCATCATCGGCAAGAAATACGGACTTTTAGCCATTGATTTAGACAGGCTGGCGCCGGAAAGCACGTCCTGACGCACGGAATCCAGCGCTTTCTTGATGACCATATTATTGCTCAGCTCCGTCACCGCCGTCAGGATTTCCATTATCGGCAACCCTGATTTATACAAAACACCCATGGTACGACAGCAACGCACGAGCTCAAATAGATGGTTAGCCTGACCAACCACGGGAATTTTCAGAAGCAACCTGTCCTTTTGTAGCCTTCCTCTTGAAGTTTTACCGTAAGCCCAAGCCATGAGCGCCAAATAAGCGATTGCCCCGAAGATGTATATGCCGTATGATGTCAGCCAGCCAAATAAAGAGAGGGTGAACTTGGTGATAGCCGGTAATTCTGTGCCGAGAGCCGTATAGAGAGCGGCAAACTGAGGTAAAACATAAACCACTAATACCGCGATTACGACGAATGCGACTCCGCTGACAAAAAGGGGATACTTCAAGGCGCCTTTCACCTGCTTGGTGATTTTAGCGTCTTTTTCCATGTGGTCAGCAATTGACCTGAGCACCACTTCCAGATTTCCCCCGGTCTCACCCACGCTGAGTGATTGGACAAAGATTTTGGTAAAGATTTTCTCGTGCTTGGCGAGCGCCTTTGACAGCTTGACGCCACTGCGCAGGTCTGCGACAACTTCCCCCAGCACCCTTTTGAAATGCCGGTGCGCTGATTGCTCCTGTAATAAATGCAATGCGGTAACAATGTCCGTCCCTGATTCCAGAAGCAGTGCTAACTGCCGGGCAAACACTACCAGAAGCTCAGTCCTAATCTTTGGCTGTAAAAGCGTGGGAAATAGCTTTTCCAGATTGGGCAGAAAATTAGGCAAAGGCTTCAGGCTGTAAACGCGATATCCCTGAGCGCTGAGGATTTTCACCGCATCAGCGTGACTTTCCGCAAACAGTTTCCCGGTAACCACCTTTCTGCCGGCGGATGAGGCTACATATTGATAGTTCATACCCCTGCCCTATCTATGGAGAAAATATTGCGCAGGACCTCATCTGGCGTGGTTATGCCAGCTTTAGCTTTCAGCATGGCGTCACGCCACATGGGCACCATGCCTGATTTTATGGCTTTAGCACGGATTTCATCTGCGCTGGCGCCATCCAGTATCGCGCGGCCAATCTCACTATTGATGGTCAGAATCTCCAGCGTGGCGGTCCGCCCCAGAAAGCCCGTCTGTGAACAGGCGTTACAGCCGGCGCCGTACATGAATTCAACCCTGTTTTCACCCAGCTCATTGAAGTAAGCGCGTTGAGCCGGCGGGGGCGCGGGTGCCGGTCTGGCACAGTGTGGACAGACCCTCCTGACCATGCGCTGGCTGACGATGCCAATCACCGCGGCAGGAATCAGAAAACGTCCTATGCCCAGGTCAAGCAGGCGGAAGAGTGCGCTCACCGCATTGTTAGCATGAATGGAAGAAAGCACCAGGTGCCCGGTAAGAGCTGCCTGCACGGCGATTTCTGCCGTCTCCGGGTCCCGGATTTCTCCTACGAGAATGACATCCGGGTCCAGTCTCAATACTGAGCGCAAACCGGCCGCAAAGGTAAGACCGGTCCGCGGGTTGACCTGAATCTGGTTAATATCTTTAAAGCGGTATTCCACCGGGTCTTCAATGGTAATTACCTTGCGCCCCTTGCGGTCAATCTGGTTTATGGAAGCGTATAGCGTGGTCGTTTTACCTGAGCCTGTCGGTCCTGCCACGAGTATCATGCCGTATTTACATTTCAGCATATTCTCATACGTGGCGAGACCTCTGGGTGAAAAACCCACCTGCGAAAGCTGTAACGCGCTCATTTTTTTATCCAGAATACGCATGACCGCCATCTCGCCATAAGTCGTGGGGACAATGCCTACACGGATGTCCACTTCCCGGTCCCTGATTTTGTGAGAAAACTGACCATCCTGCGGGCGGTGGTCAGCAATGTTCAGATTGGCTAAGACCTTTATCCTGGTCAGTATTGACCCGTGGACGCTAAGAGGCAGAGACATCTTTTCATGAAGCACCCCGTCAATGCGATAGCGCACGCGGAGATGGTCCTGCTGAGGCTCTATGTGAATATCTGAGGCGCGGTGCTTCACCGCCTCTTCAATAGTCTGAGATAAAGCTTTGACTACCGCCTGGTTTGAGCTTTCTCCGGCGGCGGCTTTCCCTTTCTCCCCCAGCTCAATCGCCTGGTTGAGATGCTTCTCTATCTCTTTATAAGCCTGGTATTGTAAGTCTATGGCTTGCTGAATTTGGTCTGGCTGTACCAGGGCAGGCTGGATTCTCATCCTCGCCTGAGCGCCTAACGCTTCAAGGATATAAATATCATCCGCCTGCGCCATACCCACCAGTAAACTGCCGTTTTCCACCGCCAGCGGTATGACGTTATACTTTCGTGCCATAGTCTCCGGAATGAGCCGCAAAGCCTCTGGCTGGATGGGGTATTTATTGAGGTCAATAACAGGAGTGCCTGACTTGGCTTCAGACATCGTCATTTTTATCTATCACTTTCCTACTAAGAAAGTAGTAATCTCTTTGGAATTGTACGCAGTGCGCAGCGATGCCATCAATAGTACTTTGGATAGATTAAAGACAGTACGGCAGTACCTTGTTACTTGACGGGGCTCTATACGGCATTTCGCGCCATGTCAAAAGACGGAGTCTGACCGGACAGTCAGGAGTGAGTCATTGCTAACGGGAGTGTTAGTTGAACGCTTCTTCCCCGAGCGTCACCATGAGCACCGGCCGGCTGGCATGGCTCAGCATGCCTTCGCCCGCCCGAGCGGGTTCCTTCCCGTTCCTCTTCTCAGCCACGTTCTGGACTGCCGGCAACTCCATGAGCAGTGGGGAAAGGGCAACGGGCCTGCTGAGCGATAGCACGACGACAATCTGGTCAAAATCGCCTCCGGACTCCATGCGCAGGAATATCCCTGGAGTTGTGAACAGCTTATTCTTGAGCTGTTCCAGCCAGGACGGTTTGACCCCTTTAGGAAGGACGATGGCTACCTCACCCTGGTAAAGTTTAGCTTCACCCGGTACCATCTCTTCCGCCTTCCGGCGCGGCTCCTGATACGCCGGTGCTGCCTGTACCGGAGACTTCATCTGAGAATCACCATACTCCACCGAGAGTGCGCTTTCTGTCTCCCCACCCACTTGCTCACCCTGTGCTGACGGCACGCCGGGCTTTACTGCGATGTCACCATACTCATCTGACAGATGGTTTTCAAGCCCGCTCCCCAGCCCTTCATATGCCGGTGATGCCTGCACCGGAGACTCTACCTGATAATCACCATACTCCGCTGAGAGCCCGCTCTCCACTCCCTTATCCCCCTCATCATATCTCTGCGGCATCTGGGCTTCCGGGCTGGCGGCAGAATCAAAGTATTCCGCCGTTAACCTGTCTTCTATACCCTCCTTGCCTGCCACAGGCTTCTGCACTGCGGGTTTTATTTGAAACTCACTGTAGCGCGGCGGTTCCTCTTCAATAATCTTTTCTCTTGACTTCTCAGCGACCAGGGGGGTTTGAATTTCAGGTTTGACGGGTGGACTTACATATTTGTAACCTTTGCTGTCAGCCGGCAGATTAACCTTTGTGCTGGCAGTACCCATCCGCTTGAAGAGCGCCTGCAGGTCTTTACAGGCGGCGCTTACCTTATTATTCATTTCTTCCTGTAACGCCTGGGCATTCGCTATGGCTTTCCTCTCAGCATCCTGGAACGCTTTCTGCTCCGCCTCTTTAACCGTATTCATGGCTTCAATATATGCCGAGTTTGCTCCCTGGATGCATGCCACACAGCTCTGGCTGGTCTGGATAAGCATTTCATCCAGCTTGCGCTTGGTTTCAGCTAACAGCTGGCTGGTCTCATCTATGGAAGCATGACAGCTCCTTCTCACCTGTTCCAGGATTTCCGCAATCTTGCGCTTGGCGACTTCAAGGGCAATCTGCTTCTCTGCCTCAGCTTCCAGCTGTGCCTGCTCTTTTAACCGCCCGGCGAGCTGTCTGGCTTCCGCCAGTGTCTTTTCCATTGCCTGGGACGCCTTCTGGAACGTGGAAAACCGCTCCACCAGCTGGGCGGCCTGTTCACTTGACCCCACGAAGGTTTCAATAAAAGACATGACGCCGTCCGGGTCCAGCCCGTTATCAACGACGCGCAGTTCACGGGAGAGCAATTCCTTAATCTGGTCCCAGTCTGTCCCACCCTGTCTGATACCCTGATTTTTGTCCTGCGACTGATACATGTCCGCCCCTCATGTTAGTATTCAAAAGTTGAACTTCTTACTCCATAAGCATAGATTCTGAGCGTGGCAGGGTCAATAGTACTGGAGTAACTACGGAAACAGACAAAAGTACAGGATGATTCACTATGCCGCGCTCGGGCGATGTTACATCATTATAAAGAAGATTAAGAAAAGAGGGACTGGCAGTTTTGCCAGACTATGCTTCAGATTGACAGTTGCTGAGTTGTACCACCTTCCCCTGCCGCAAGAATTAAGTACCTCTCGTTTCCCAAGCGTACCCTGACTAAATGTGAAAATAGCCCTGGAGGGGTATCATCTCCTACCCCGGATGTATCCCAGATACCACCCAATGACGGATTGATTGTCACTGGCTTCCTTATTATCATAGAAATGCCCGGCACATCCGTCCTCTTTTATGACTGTTGGTGACTATTGCGCAGGAAACTGTAATGGCTGACCTGGAAACAAAAAAACTAGATAAGAAGAGTGAAAAAGGGCTCCCACCCGCAAAAAGCCAGAACGAGCCGGATAAAATGCCCGTTTCCTGTGAGACTCACGCTACTCAGCCTGAAAGCCGTGACCAGCCACAGACCCAAGCCAGCGGCAACGGGAACGGAATATTCAACATTCTGATTAAAGAAGGGCTGATACCGCCGGATGAGCCCACTGCATCCTTTAAGCACGGGGTGCCTTTAGTCAGCCTGAAGGAGAGAGAAATACAGCGTGAAGCCCTCGCGCTGATTCCGGAACGGCTGGCGCGCAAATACAAGGTGTTACCGCTTGAGGTTAAAAATGGTTGCCTTACATTGGTAATGACTGACCCTGAAGATAGCCTCGCCTACCGGGACGCCCAGAGCGTATCCGGCATGAGGGTAATACCGGTCACCGCTGACCCGGCTGAAATAGAAGAATCAATACGTCTCTGCTATAAGACCGGTGGTCCGGTCTCAGAGGATATTGAAAAGCTGGCGAGCGATGAGATTGACCAGGATAGCCGTAGCACCGTTGAAGTTGCTGACGCTCCCATAGACCGTGTTATCAAGCTCATTATCCAGGAAGCCATACATTCCAGAGCATCGGATATTCACATTGAGCCACAGAGCGACTCCCTGCGCATTAGGTACCGTATTGATGGTGTCCTGCATGAAATCCAGCGCCTGCCGCTTAACATTCACAATAAATTGCTCTCACGGTTAAAACTGCAGGCAAAGATGGATATTGCTGAACGGAGGCGACCTCAAGACGGTCACTTCAACTTTGATATTGATGAACAAACGGTTGATGTGCGTATCGGCACATTCTGCACGGTCTTCGGTGAAATGGCGGTTTTGCGCCTCCTCAACCGGAACTTCACCTTGCTACAACTGGATGAGCTCGGTCTTGATTCGTGGTCGCTGGCACGCTACAAGCACCTGCTACAAGCCCCGTATGGCATGATACTGGTGGCAGGACCCACCGGCTCCGGCAAAACCACCACTCTCTACGCCTCCATTAACCACCTGAAACGGGAGGGCGCTAACATCATCACCATTGAAGACCCGGTGGAATATGAAATTGACGGCGTCAATCATTGCCAGACCAATATCAAAGCCAATCTCAACTTCGCCAACGGCATACGGGCGATGCTCAGGCTTGACCCTGACGTCATTGTGGTGGGAGAAATCCGCGACCGGGAGACCGCCCAGACCGCGGTAGAGGCAAGCCTGACCGGATGTCTTGTCCTCTCTTCAATCCACGCCAGTGATGCCGCCAGGGCATTTACCCGCATGCTTCATCTGGGAGTAGAACCGTATCTCCTTTCTTCCAGCGTCATTGGAGTTGTCGCCCAGAGAATTGTCCGCCGCGTCTGCCACCATTGCGCCGTCAGAAAAGAGCCCACGCCAAATGAGAAAACAGCTTACGCCAAATGGATGAATGCGCAACTGGAGTTCTACCAGAGCGGTACCGGATGCAAATTCTGCGCCAATACAGGATACCACAAGCGCATCGGCTTGTTTGAGGTTCTGCTGGTGAGCGATAGCATCCGGCAGATAGTGGTTGACGATAACGCCAGCCCCAGGAAAGTCAGGGAAGCCGCTTTCAATGAAGGTATGATACCATTAGAGGAAGACGGTATGTCCAAGGTGAGAGAGGGCATCACCACGCCCTCAGAGGTACTGCGCAGTGTGTTTGCCGCTGATAGCTTTGAACCGCAGAACGGGAATAATCACCGCTCTTAACACGGAGACATACCCCCCTTAACAGATTCCTACTCCGCAACCTATTTGACCGCCAGTCTGGCATTGATTTCATCTGCTTCCCGGAATACGACAGAAGAACTACGCACCATTCTTTTAGTACCAAATAATTATGTCGTTGGTACCATCAGACTATTGTCTGTGCTATTTACAATGTATAGCATGGGAATTGAGATGAATGTAAAAGGGGAGAACCGGGGTATGAGAATGCGCCGGAATATGAAGATTGTAAACTGGGTGATTACAATCGCATTGGCGTCCGTCATTCTGGCGAGTCTTTTTCTGCACCTATCGCCGGACTATGACCTGTATGTCCTGCGCAGTGAAAGCATGAAACCTACCCTGAATATGGGAGATGTGATAATCGCCGGTCCCGCCAGTGGGTCGCCTTTGACACCGGGGACGATTGTTACCTTCGTGAGGAACAAAGAGCTGGTGACTCATCGCGTGGTATCCATTGACGGCAACAATGTATCTACCAAAGGCGATGCCCTGGAAGAAGCAGACCCCTGGCTGGTGCCGATTTCTGACATTAAAAGCATCTACCTGTTCAAGATTCCGTATCTGGGCTACGTCACCAGCTTTGTTCGCACCAAGCTGGGCTGGTTCCTGCTCATCATTCTTCCGGCAATGCTCATCGTGGGATTTCTGGTCAAAGGGATTATTCAGGAAGCCTTGCGTGACGAGACCCCCGGGAAGACCCGCCGCAAACCGCCGGCAAAAACTGCCTCAGTGGGTAAAGCTGATGCTCAGCCGGCGGTGAGCAAGCCAGTCACCCCGAATCAAGCTCCAGCGCTGGCAAAACCACGCGTAACCCCACTGCCAAAAGCCGAGCCAATAAGAATGAGCGCTCCGGCATTGGCGCCACACGTTAACCCGCCACGGGATGTCCTGACAGCTAGCGCCGTTGCTCCAGTAGCTCAATGGCAACCGTCTCCGGAAGCTGTAGAAATGAGACCGGCCGCTTCCGTAGCTCCGGCGGTGAATTATCAGGAAAAAACTCAGGAATACCCGGTCCAACAATCAGCGCCACACCCGAAAGTGGATGCGGCGCGGGAAATCGCTGCTGAAATGACCAGGCGGAAGATTGCCGCCTGGATAAACAGTCTCGGCACCAGAAGCACCCGCGTTCCCCGGATGACTGAAATCACCGTCAGAATGGCTGAAACAGTGGCAGAGACCACAGACGCCATCCAAGCTTCTGCCGATGCGCTGGAAGAGTGGGCTGGTGACCTGAATGAAAAGCAGGAAAAGAAGATAACGCGTCAAATACATGATTCCGGTAACGGCAAAAGTCAGTTGTCTGAAGAATACCAGAGCCCGTACTACAGGGCTGGGATTTATCAGTGATTTTAGAGTTGAAAGAAGCGGAGGTAGCGGATGAAGAAGATAGTAGGATTGACAGTTGCGGCTTTGCTGGTCATCGGGATGGTGGGCAGTGGCAGCTGGGCTTATTTCAGCGATACTGAGTCCAGCACCAATAACAGCCTGACC
>DAOTYE010000025.1:0-26240 GCA_034434915.1 Dehalococcoidales bacterium | reverse complement strand
CCGGCTTGACCTGCGGCTCCCAGACCACATACAGCCAGTAGGAGTCCCGCAACTGCCGCGCCTTGCGCCACTCGTTTTCCGTCAGGCGCACCGGCTCTCCCTTCTTACGTCCTTTTACTTCAATCCGGCGGATTTCCCGCCTACCGGTCTGGCTATCTGCCGGGCTGAGGGAACGGATGTCAAAGCCTACCTTTTCCAGTGAAACATCAAAGGGCTCCCAGCCACGCCTCCGCTCATACTCCATTACCACCTGCATCGCCAGCTTCTCACTTAATGCCTTAGCCTCAGGGTCCTCTACCAGCGTCCGCAAGTCTCCCACCTGACTTGCCGGTATTACAAAGAAGCTACCCAGATAGCGGACGGGACCGGGGCGCACGATTTCAATATGCCGTAATCGCTCCAGGCAGTCAGCACGGCGGCGTTCTAACTGCTCTACCTCTCGGTCTGCCTCCTGTACCGCCAGAGCTACCTCTTTCTCTCCCATCTCTAAGCGGGCTCGCAGTTCCATGGCGTGGCGCTGGGAGGCCCAGATTCTCTCATCGTAGGACTTCTGTAAATAATCGCGGATAATTTGTGCCTGCTTTTTCCTCTCTTCCAGCTTTTGCTGGCGCTGGGGCAACTGGTACTGAAGCCGCACAAACTCCTCCGCCGGGCGCCAATTAATCTGAGGCTGACTCTGGGAGCTTTCCAAGGGAGCGAGGTCATGCAGGATGTCTGCCGCTACCAGCTCCATCTGTTCACCCTGCTGGCGCACGCACACAAGCTCGCTGTGCAGGACGATATTGGATTTGGGATAATCCCCGCAGACATCAGCCTCAAAGAAATGCAGGGAATATGGCTCTTTGGCTTCGCTATCCACAAAGATAGAGTAAGAGCCTTGTAGAGCATCGTAGCGCCGCCGGAATTTTTCATCTACCGCCGCATAGAGCGGGTGCCCCGGCGAGACCAGCACAGCATCGGGGTGACGGTCATTGTCCAGGTGCTCCTTGTGGAAGGTTATCTTGTTGTATCTCGTCTCCGCTTGGCCGTAGCGTCTCACCGATTCCAGGCTCTCCGACCGCAGGTCCTGCGGCACATGCGGTATGCGGTAGAGACCGTCGGCGCGGCTCTCTATTTTGAGTCCCACCTTTTCTGACATTGCCAGAAACTGGCGGGCGATGTACTCCGGCATCAAGCGCCGCTCTTCGGCAAGGAAGGAGGCTTCCTGAGCCCTAGGGAAATCCACGTAGGCTCTCGCCAGGGCGATACCAGTCTGCTTTTCATATTCCTGAAGCCTCTCCAGGCTGAGTTGTTCAATTTTATCCTCATATTCGCTCAATCGGCCGGGGTAGAGGATTGCCTCCCGCAGCATATCGGAGAGATTGACTTCGTGCAGGGCAAGCACCTGCCCGATGACATCATAGACACGGTCGGAGCCGAGTGCAGCGCGCATCTGCTCGAGCTTGTCTAGCAGGCACTTCAGAATCCGACCCTCAATTACCGGTTTACCGTCAGACGATTCCTCGGCGACGAAGTTGAAGGCGTAAACATCGCGCTCCTGCCCGATGCGGTGGATACGTCCCATCCTCTGTTCCAGACGAGCGGGGTTCCAGGGTAGGTCATAGTTAATCATCAAATGGCAGAACTGTAGATTGATGCCTTCGCCGGCAGCCTCGGTGGCAACGCAGATTTGTGCCTCAGTGCGGAAGATTTCCTGGGCTCTCTTGCGCTCGTGGGGGTTCATACCGCCGTGGATATTGCAGACGCGGAAGCCCCAGTTCTGGAGATGCCCGCTGAGGTACTCCATGGTATCCCGGTGCTCGGTGAAGATGAGGAGCCTGCCCAGACCGCCTTTCAACTCCGAGAATTCAACCTCGGTCAGTATATTGCGCAGACTTGCCAGTTTATTATCGGGAGCGTGCTCATATATCTGCCGGGCTTCGGCTACCAGCTCCCTCAGGGCGGCAATCTCTTCCTGCAGTTGAAATAGCTGTTCGGCAGCGGTGGTTTCATTAAGGAGGGCATCCCGCTCCGTCTCATCGAGGTCACCTTCATCCCGCTCCTCATCAATCACGCCGGAAAGACGCAGTAAACGGCGCTGTTGTTGCTCTTGCGGCAGCGATTCCAATTCTTCCAGGATATCCTGCAGACGCTTAAAACGTCTTTCCAGCGAGCGATAAATGGCATAGGTGGAGCTCGCCAGACGACGCTGGAACACGGTCCGGGTTAAGGCAATGCTCTGCCTCTTCGAGCCACTCCCGCCAACCAGGAAGCGGTTGAGGTAATCATTGACCAGCAGATACAGGCGGTACTCCTCGGGACCAAGCGTAAAGGTTACTGTCCGGCTATGCCTGTCCGGGAAGATGCGCTTGCCATCGAAATCTCTCAGGTCCTCTTTTAGACGCCTCAGTACCCACGGGGAGTCCTTGCCCAGTTCCAGTACGGCGTGTCGGATGTCCCTGCCGCTCCCGTCCAGCTTGTGCGGCTCCGGGAAGAGGTCTGGTTCCAGTAGATGCAGAAAATGGGCGAAGCGGTCCTCATCGCCCTGATGAGGGGTGGCTGTGAGAAACAGTAACATCAAGGCTGGCTGGTAAGAAAAATATTCCACCAGCTGATAGCGCCTGGTCTTCTGGGCTTCCGGCGACCTGCCGCTGCGGGTCTTGGTATAGGCTGAACACTTGTGAGCTTCGTCTACCACTATCAAATCCCAACCTGAGGCCCAGATTTTCTCCCGTACCCCCTCCTGCTTGGCATAATCCATGGATGTAAGTACCTGGGATTCTCGCTCCCAGAGATTGCCCAGTTGCTGTTTATCATTTTCGGCGTTGATAATAACGAAAAACTCATTGAAGAAGCGGAGCAGTTCGTCCTGCCACTGGATGGTGAGCGCCGCCGGCACAATTATAAGGACCCGCTCCAGAGCGTTCCTCATCTTGAGCTCTTTCATGAGTAGACCGGTCATAATTGTTTTGCCAGCACCGGGGTCGTCTGCTAGCAGGAATCGCAGACGAGCCTGAGGTAACATTTTCCCGTATACCGCCTCAATCTGGTGCGGCAGGGAGCGAATACCGGAAAGGCTTACGGCAAATAGCGGGTCGTACGCATATGCCAAAGCGATACGGTGGGATTCAATGAGCAAGCGTAGGTCTTGAGCGGAGGCGAGTTGCGCTGCTTGCTGTGGAGCTGACACTAGCGTTTTCAGCAAACCTTCAATTTCGTCGGCGGTGAGGAAGGTCTCTTTGATTGTGCCATCATCTGCACGCACCTGTAGTGCCAGCAATTTCCCCAAAGGTTTTACCGCCTCTACCAGAACCGGATACGGGAAGTGGCTTTCCAGTAGGATCCTTCGACCAAGTAGAGCTTTAAACAAATCCGCTGCATCCAATTAAGACTCCGTCCAAGCAAGCTATTAGACGAATGAGTATAATGAGTATATATCATAGTGAGCGCCTGTTCAATGGCAGGGCGCTAGTCTATCTTTGTCCAAAATTGCACGTTTCCTCCGATGGTGCAACAAGCGGTCCGCTTGCATCGTGAGGCAATCGTCCTCTACAGGAAATTCTTAATGGGTCCGAAGCACTCAGTCCAGACAGTCCGAGTGCTGAGTGCTCGGCAACAGAGGATAACCCGCCCTGGTCAGAAAGGTATCAAAACACTCCTATCTGAGCCTATCCTCCCCGGGTCACCCCCCATCCCTGGAGGAGTATGCTCAGCGCTAAGTGCTGAGCGCTCGGTAGCTTTGAGTGCTCACATTATGGTCAGCTTTGGGTGATAGTGGCTAGCTTCAAACGAGTACTGAGCGCTCACGCCTGCGAGCACTCGGTTTTGACTCCAGGCACACCGACTTAAGAGTCAGTCAAATGACGTATACAGTCTGTGTCAGGATGGCTTCATTAGCTGCCGTAGTTGGCTCACGAGTCTGCTTTTGGCTTTGTCATCTGGTTAAGGTCAATGGTCATAACGGTCAAATGCCCGGTCAATTGGTCAAATGTTTGCACAACCCTACACCAGCATATTTTTCAGCGCTGTCGTTGTGGGTGCAATCGGCTCAATTTTAGCCTCGTATTCCTTCCCCTCACCCCCTCTCCTATACCATCTCAGAAAGATTATCCGCGTATTCACAGGGTGCGTATTCACAGGCGCGTAATCGCAAGCGGTAATCACAAGCGGTAATCGCAAGCGGAAGCCGCAGAAGCTAATGACCGATGCCGCCCAGCATCTGACCGGAACCAGAGAAATCCCGGTATGCTCTCCGTTCCCATAATGAAAAGCGCTTTTATGCGTTTGCGGGAGTGGTGATGACAGTGGCAGAAATTTGATCCTGGCCTTACTCGGGTGACCCTCCATCTCTCCGTATAACCTGGCTACAACGTTACAGTGGTTATATGTAACGTTATAAAATCCCACGTATAGCCCGCGGCGAGGTTACTATAACAAATCTCGAAGTCACGTATCACCAGCATTGATGGCCCACGCATAACCGTTTCTCGTGCATCATGAAACGCCTCATGCAAGGGTATCAACGTTGTTGACATGTGCCCAGTCAAAACAGACGGTTACGATGGTCACAAAGGCAGTCAAATAGACGGTCAAATAAGAGAAACCTATCGGCGAAGGCTGTTTTCGCTGCAAAATAGCCGTTTTCCAGTTTCATTTGACCGGGGGTGACAGGGGGTATGGTGGGATGGGAAATGATGCTGGAAATATCTGACCGAGATGCAATTTGACCGCGAGGTTGACCATGAGGGGGCTTCCATATCAAACAAGGATGACCGTGTTGCAGCTTTACCTCAGGGACTCTCTGTTGACAGGGTAGCTGAGCAATCCGGTGTCTCCAAAGGTGCAGTCATTAGCATTATCAAGGATGCCAGAGAAGAGAAATATCCTCCGCTCGAGCTAAAGAACAAGGTGGATGAACTGCACCGGATGGCAGTGCGACTGCGAGAGGACAGACTGGATATCTCTCAGGCGGGTGTGGGTTTACACAAGAGTCATCCAATCTCAAATAGCTTGGGCTCAGCTTGACTATTTTGCGCTGTCAAGGTATGATTAACTCGGAAAGGAGGCAAGCGGTTGGTCTAGCAAGCCACCGGTTGCTTTTCTGCCAGCAATCTCTTAATCAGCCGGTTCGAGGTTCGATTCCTCGGCGGCTCACTTGAAAATGCCACAAGAGGACTCTCTGAACTGATTGACTTAATTGAAAAGCTGACGCCAAGCAGGCGCGGCATTGCGCAGATGACGGCCTCACTCCGCTCGTTCTCTTAATCTCCATTCACCAACTCAAGAAGACTAAATTCCCCCTTGATACAAGCCGGTTGACCTGTGATTGTGTTTGATAATAGAATACTGGTCAACAAGAAGGAAAGGCTTGAGACGTTGGCATCCATCTTTGCTGTCGCCGGTTTTCCCCATGTTTGATGGTGGCAAACTGGCTGTACCAAAAGTAAAGCACCTATCTTCCGTTGCGATTGGAGGAAAGCGCTGTCAATCAGGAGCCGCAAAGGACGCACCAAGGAAATCACCATAGCGGCAAGGTAAACGGGTGCAGGGCACTGATAAACGAACAATTGCCCGGCACTTGTTCCTTCAGGTTTGATGCCGGGCAGACCTGACCGGGCAACTTCAGAGCAAGAGGAACAGAAAAGGAGAAAAGCAATATGGCTAAACACAGGATTGCAGTCATAGCCGGTGATGGCATCGGTCCGGAAGTAATCAGAGAAGGGGTAAAGGTGCTGAACGCCGTCCAGGCAAAAGTCAACAACCTCAAACTTGAGTTTGAGCATTTTCCATGGGGATGTGACTATTACCTGGAAAAAGGAGAGATGATGCCCAAAAACGGGCTAGAGATACTGAGTGGTTTTGACGCCATCTTTCTCGGCGCAGTGGGAGACCCCAGGGTCCCAGACCACATCTCAGTCAGAGAGCTGGTCCTTAAAATACGCATTGGCTTTGACCAGTTCGCCAATGTCAGGCCAATCAAGCTCCTGGAAGGTGTTCCTTGCCCCTTGAAAAACAAAGGACCGCAGGATATAGATTTCGTGGTCATACGTGAAAACACGGAGGGCTTTTATGCCGGCTTGGGAGGAAGGTATAAGAAAGGCACCCCAGAGCATGACAGGTATGCCAGACTCAGAAAAATTTTCTCGGACTCGGAGGAAGTTGTTGTCCAGGAGGGTGTTTTCAGCCAGAAAGGCGTGGAGAGAGTGATAACTTACGCTTTTGAGCTGGCGCGGAGCCGGAAGAAGCACCTCACCTGTTGCACTAAATCTAATGCCCTCAATCACAGCATGGTCTACTGGGATGAAGTCTTCAGAAAGGTGGCGCAAAAATACCCTGATGTGAGGACTGATTTTGCCATGGTGGACGCCACCTGCATGTGGATGGTTAAAAACCCGGAGAACTTTGACGTCATCGTGGCGGAAAACCTCTTTGGGGACATTATCACTGACCTGGGAGCTGCCATTCAGGGCGGCATGGGTGTAGCCGCCGGAGCCAATACCAATCCCCACGGACTCTCCATGTTTGAGCCAATCCACGGTTCAGCACCCAAATATACTGGCAAAAATGTGGTAAACCCCATTGCCACTATTCTGGCGGGACAGATGATGCTAGAGCAACTGGGTGAAAAGCAGTCAGCAAAACTGGTGGAGGAAGCGGTCAAGAAAGTGCTCAAGGACGGCAAATACCGGACGAAAGACCTGGGAGGCACGTCATCCACCTCTGAAGTGGGAGATGCCATAGCTGACGCCGTGGGAAAGCTAAAATAGGTCAGCACAAACCACCCGGCGAACAGGCTTCCCATCACGGCAGATAACGCGAGGACACGATGCGCTAATTCCGGCTTTTTAAGCCAAGTGGCAGAGAAATTCTCGGCTGAAATAGAAACGGCAGTCCCTTATTGGCATAGCTCTCAAGGTGGATTTCCACCCGACCATGCTTCTGCAGGGGGTAGCAAAAAGATGAAAGCACTGGTTAAAACCGGCAAGGCTCCGGGTCTTGAACTGAAGGATGTGGCAGTGCCCGGGATAGGTCCCAATGATGTGTTGATTAAGGTAAAGGCGACGAGCATCTGCGGCAGTGATATTCACATATTTAAGTCTACCCCCGGCTACATGCGCGGTGTGCCCATACCCACCATCATCGGGCATGAGACCTGCGGGGAAGTGATTGAGGTGGGCGAATATGTTACCAGCCTCAAAAAAGGCGATATTGTTTCTCCTGAATCGCTTATTTTCTGCGGGGAGTGTTACTACTGCAAAATGGGCTTGGCGCATCACTGCCAGAACCGCAAAATACTAGGCGTCAGCATTGATGGCACCCTAGCGGAGTATGCCCGTGTGCCGGCTATCTGCTGTTGGAAACACCCGAAGGACATCTCTGCGGACCTCGGTGCCATCTACGAGCCAATCGGCGTGGCAGTCCACGGCGTCCTCGCTGACGAGGTGAACGGCAAAAGCGTCGCTGTTTTTGGCTGTGGGCCAATCGGGCTGTTCGCCATCGGCGCCGCGAAAGCTTTTGGTGCCGCGCAAGTGTTTGCCCTGGAAGTAGCCCCTCCGAGAATTGCTCTGGCGCGCCAGCTATTTCCTGATATCACGGTCATCAACCCCCGTGAGCAGGACGCGGCAAAGACCATCATGGACGCCACCGACGGGCTCGGCGTGGATGTCTCACTTGAGATTAGCGGTAGCGCTGAAGCCCTGAGGCAGGCACTCAAAGTGCTCAAGAGTGAAGGCAGGCTCAGCATGGTTGGCGTTCCGGCGGGACCCATAGAACTGGATACCCATCCAGACATTATCAGGAAAGGCGTAAGAGTATTTGGTGTCATCGGTCATGTGGTCTGGAAGACGCTGTGGCAGGTGCGGACCCTGCTGGAAACGGGCAAGTTTGACCCCGCCCGGGTAATCACGCACCGTTTTCCACTGGCTGAGTTTGAAGAAGCCTTTAAGCTGGCTGTCAGTGGCGAGGCGGGCAAAATAGTGCTCTATCCGTAAACAGTTCGTCATAAACACAGTCGCCGAACTGCCATATAATAAACCGTCCATGGGAGGTAGCAATGAGAGTTAAAGACAAGATTGCCATTGTGACCGGGGGTGGTGGGGCGATTGGCGGAGAAATAGTTAAACTGCTGGCTAAGGAAGGCGCCACTGTGGCGGTGGCTGATATCAGGCTGGAAGAAGCCCGCAGGGTCGTGGATGAAATCACCAGCCTGGGACATAAAGGTCTGGCGGTAGCCACTGACATTATCAGAATTGACCAGGCGAAGCAATTGGTCAGCACTGTCCTGAATAGCCTTGGCCGCATTGACATCCTGGTGAATACCGCCGGGGGCTCCACGGGTCCCTCAATCAAGACCGCGCTTGATTTTTTTGCCCGGTCTGATGAAAACCGGGCGGAGGAAATCATTGACCTTAATCTCATCGGGACAATCAACTGCACGCGCGCGGTAGTCAACCACATGATAGAGAGGCATAGCGGCAAGATTGTCAGCATCTCATCTACCTCTGGCGTCATCGGCATGATGAAAGGAGTGGAGTACTCCGCCGCCAAAGCAGGCATCATCGGGCTGACCCGGGCGCTGGCTAAAGAGGTAGCCCCGTATGGCATCAATGTGAACTGCATCTCACCGGGCATTGTGGGAACGCCCCGCGTCCTGGCGATGGCTCCAGACCGCATCGCGGAATGGGTAAAGGGTGTCAAGCTGGGCAGGCTGTGCCGACCGGAGGAAATTGCCAGCGTGGTGCTTTTTCTGGTCTCTGAGGACTCAAGCTATATCACCGGGCAGAACATCATTGTTGACGGCGGGCTGACCCTGGGACCAGCCGGTTACTGAAGACCCGGGCTAATGTTCCCCCAGCGGCGGAGGAAGTTCTCCTTAACTTCAGGGTTGAGCAGCCATTGCGGCCATTCTCCTTTGACCAATCGGGCAATCTCTTCATACGGTCGTCTGGCTGACTTCAGCCTGGATTCTTCGGAATAGAAGGCGGTATGCGGCGTCAATATCACGTTGTCCAGCTTGAGCAGAGGATGGTCCAGCCTGATGCCCTCCCCCTGCACTACGTCAAGTGCGGCGCCGGCAAGATAGCCCTGAGTGAGCGCGGTAACCAGCGCCCGCTCATCAATGAAATCGCCGCGGGCACAGTTGACCAGATAAGCGGTCGGCTTCATGGCTTTAAACTGCTCCATCCCCAGCATGTGTTTGGCTCCCTCAGTGAACGCCGCATGTATTGAGACAAAGTCAGAATTCCTGAGCAAGTAGTCAAAGGACGCTGATTCCACGCCAAGCTCTTCAAAAACACCTGGGGGAACATATGGGTCATAAGCTATAACCCTCAGCTTAAAACCCCTTGCTCTGGGAACGACTGCTCTGGCGATACGACCGAAGCCAATAAGTCCCAGAGTCTTTCCCTCAAGAGGAAAAACAGGCGGCAGGATTTTAAGTCGTATCTCCTTTCTCTCGTAGGAGTTCCATTTACCCGCTCTGACTGCCCTATCCAGGCGGACGATTTTCCGGGCGCAAGCCAGGATAAGCGCCATGGTGTGTTCCGCCACCTCACTAGTGCAGTAATCAGCGGGATAAGAAACACAGATGCCGTATTCAGTCGCCGCGGCTATGTCTATGGTTTCATAACCGGTGCCGTCATTGTAAATCAGCTTACAGCGCTTGAGCCGGGCGATAACTCTTCTGGTAAATGGGCGCCGGAAAGTAATTATGGCATCGGCATCCTGAGCGGCGGCAATGACTTCATCTTCAGTCTGGCAGGGCTGGTTGACAAACTCCGCCCCAATCTTTCTGTAGTCTTCTGCATCATGGGGAATTGCCGGATTAGGCGCCACCATGACCACTTTGAAAGTCATTTTCCCCCTTCGTGCAAATCAGTAAAACCGGGCTTGGTTTTTCCTTTTTTATTATAACCCTTGAACATATCCCGCTCGCCCCGTCCCATCCCGTCAGGCATAAATGCCCGGACCCGGTATGATAAGCCTACCGAGACGAGTGCAATGTGATAACCGATTCCAGAGAATAAAGAGCTCCCTCCTGAGGTCTATCTCCACCTCAGGTCCTTGGATATCATCGCTGGGTCGTTAGACCGCAAGCAGGCTGCCATTGTCCCTGCTTATGATTAAGTCTTACTTAACCTGTTTATCAGCAAAATCGCCCACCCATGGTAGCTTATATTTTTGTCCCTGATAAGCCTTGACCATCAGCACTATCCAGAGGATAAGAGCCAGGATGCTGAGGAGCCAGCCAATTATTGCCCCGATTATTGGTATAAAGCTGAAAATAATACTTGCCACGGTAATGATACCAAAAGTCACGATGGATTGCATGGCATGGAAACGGACAAACTTGTCTTCTTTTTCCAGGATAAAGAATATTATCCCGGTCACCCAGCCCAGCACGTAACAGAGTAGTCCAGCTAGATTCGGCTCCAGCCCCATGCTTGTCTTGCTTTTTGTCTCGCTCATTTTCTGCTCCTCCTATAGCCATTGTTCCGGTGAAACGGGACAGCGTAAGCCTATTAAATAACAGACGCTGAAATAAAGTCAATAATCTTGCTCAGCACCTTAACCACCCCTCCCAGTCTCCGTCAGCCAGTACGGGGCTCCCGGCGGCAAATAAAAACCCGCTGGACTTCTGCCCTTAAGCCCGCTAAAATTAGGATAGTATGAAAATTCTGCTGGTCTATCCGCAGTACCCGGACACCTTCTGGAGCTTCAAACACGCCCTGAAATTTGTCTCCAAGAAGGCGGCTTTCCCGCCGCTCGGGCTCTTAACTGTGGCGGCGATGCTTCCCGCTGACTGGGACAAAAAGCTGGTGGACATGAACGTGAACCGCCTGACGGATGAAGACATCAAGCAGGCAGATTACGTGTTCATCAGCGCCATGGCGGTACAACAGGATTCAGTCAAGGAGGTCATCGCGCGCTGTAACAGGTTGAATACCAGAGTTGTTGCCGGCGGTCCGCTCTTCACCACAGGATATGAAGAGTTTGAAGGGGTAGACCATTTCGTCCTGGGTGAGGCTGAGGCCACCCTGCCCCAATTTCTATCAGACCTGGCTAAAGGCTGTCCCCGGCAAGTCTACGCCTCCGATATACGACCCGATATCAGGCAGACACCCGTACCGCTGTGGTCGCTCATCAATATGAAGCACTACTCCTCAATGAATATCCAGTATTCCCGCGGTTGCCCCTTTAACTGCGAGTTCTGCGATATTATCCTCTTAAACGGACATACCCCGCGCACCAAGGAAAAAGCACAACTGCTGACAGAGCTGGAGGAACTTTATCGCCGGGGATGGCGGGGAGGTCTTTTCATTGTTGATGATAATTTCATCGGCAATAAGAAGAAGCTGAAACAGCAAATACTCCCGGCAATCATTGACTGGCAGAAGGAGAGGGGCCACCCGTTTGCGCTTTCCACAGAAGCATCTATCAACCTTGCCGATGATGAAACACTGGTGAAACTGATGGTTGACGCCGGCTTCAATACCGTGTTCATCGGCATTGAGACTCCGAACGAAGAAAGCCTGATTGAATGCGCCAAGTTACAAAATAGAAACCGTGACCTGGTGAACTCCGTCAAGAAACTCCAGAACTTAGGGCTGGAAGTGCAGGGAGGCTTCATCGTCGGCTTTGACAGTGACCCACTCTCCATCTTCAAAAACCAGATTAGCTTCATCCAGAAAAGCGGCATTGTTACCGCCATGGTCGGTCTGCTGAATGCCCCTCCCGGCACCAGGCTGTATCAGCGCCTGAAAACGGAGAACCGCTTGATAAAAGCCTTCACCGGAAACAATACTGATTGCTCACTCAACTTCATTCCTAAAATGAATTATGAAACACTCATCAATGGCTATAAGCACATTCTAAAAACCATCTACTCCCCCCGGCAGTACTATGAGCGGGTAAGAACTTTCTTAAAAGAATATCAGCCCCGGAGAAGGATTGCCCGCCGGCTCCAGCTCCACCATATCAGAGCCTTCTTCAGGTCAATATGGTTTCTGGGCATTATTGAAAAGGGAAGAAGATACTACTGGAAGCTCCTTTTCTCCACTCTGCTGAAACAACCGCATAAATTCCCCATCTCCATAAGCCTCAGCGTCTATGGGTATCACTTCCGCAAAGTGGCTGAAAAATACATCCGCATGACCGTCCAGAATCCCCACCACTCCCGCTAACCAGCAATCAGCGGACAGGATAACCACACGCCACCCCACCGGCGCAAAGCTATTCCGGCGGCATGAATACCTTTAAAAAGAAAATAGTTTGCCTTTATGCCCAAGATTTACCACAGTTTTTCAGCATTTATGCTAACTTTTTCTTGACATTTGTTTTCCGTTCATTTTATACTGAACGCTGGTATGAAAAGTTTCCCTTTCTTGGGTCAAAACGCTGAGATGGGGAAACCTTTTTTGTGCCCTTAAAATTGAGAGCCTGAAGGCGAAAGCCTTAAAGCACAGAAGCAGAAGGGGGTAGTATGGAGCTAAGCCGAAGAGATTTCCTGAAAGCCTCTGGGGCGGGGATAGGTGGCGCCTTCCTGCTGGGCATCCTCAAACCTGACTCAGCAAAGGCGGCGCCCATCAAGCCCCTGCCGCTCAGAAAGAAAATCGGGGAGAAAGTCACCATTTGTCCTTATGACGGCTCCGGCTGCGGCTTTGTCGTCGCCGCCGAGAACGGTAAGGTGCTTAACATTGAAGGTGACCCTGACCACCCCGTCAACCGCGGCGCCGGCTGTGCCAAAGGAGCTTCCTTGCGCCAGCTCTCCGCAGATAACCCCTGGCGCCTGAAGAAAGTCCTCTACCGCGCTCCCGGTGCCGCAGACTGGCAGGAAAAAGACTGGGGCTGGGCAATCAATGAAATCGCTCAACGCATCAAGAAGACGCGGGACGCTAACTTCATTGAAAAAGACGGCAAAGGCAATATCGTCAACCGCACGGAAGCCATCGCTAACCTGGGTGGCTCCGCTCTGGACAATGAGGAATGTTACCTTATTTCCAAGCTTGCCCGGGCGCTCGGCATCGTTTATCTAGAGCACCACGCCCGTATATGACATTCCCCCACTGTCGCCAGTTTGGCGGAAAGCTTCGGTCGCGGCGCAATGACCAACCACTGGAATGACATTGCCAATAGCGACTATATTCTGGCAATCGGCTCAAACCCGGCAGAAAACCACCCTGCCGCCTTCGGGCATATCACCATAGCCAAAGAAAAGGGAGCCAAGCTCATCAGCGTTGACCCCCGCTTCACCCGCACTTCTGCCAAAGCTGACATTTATGCCCCAATGCGGTCAGGCACGGATATCGCCTTTATCAACGGCATGATTAAATACGTCATAGACGATATTGAGAAGAATCCCCAGAACTATAACATGACCTATATCACGGAATACACTAACGCCTCCTACCTGGTTAACCCTGACTATAAGGGACCGGCAGAACTTGATGGGCTGTTTTCTGGCTATGCCGGCGGGCATAATGAGACGGATGGTGCCAAGCGCACCTATAACAAGGCTACCTGGCAGTTCCAGGTGGATGACAAGGGAATACCCAAAAAAGACAAGACGCTGAAAGACCCCAACTGCGTCTTCCAGATTCTGAAGAGGCATGTCGCCCGCTATACGCCGGAGATGGTCAATAAAGTCTGCGGCACGCCGGTGGACACTTTCTTGGAGGTCTGCCGGACCTATGCCGCTTCCGGACAGGTAGGCAAATCAGGCACCATCCTTTATGCCATGGGCACCACCCAGCATACCTATGGCGCCCAGAACATCCGCGCCTATTCCATTCTCCAGCTCCTGCTGGCAAATATCGGCATCGCCGGTGGCGGCATCAACGCCATGCGCGGTGAATCCAATGTTCAGGGTTCCACTGACCATGCTCTCCTGTTTCACATCCTCCCGGGCTACCTGCCCGTTTTCCAGGATACTGATACCACCCTTGAAGCTTATCTCAAACGTGTCACGCCAGTATCAAACGACCCGCTGAGCCTTAACTGGTGGAAGAACCGCCCCAAATACGTCGTCAGCCTGCTGAAAGCCTGGTATGGTGACGCGGCAACTAAGGATAATCAGTTCGGCTATCATTACCTGCCCAAGATAGAGACCGGCAAAAACTATTCGCACATTGCCCTGTTTGAAGCCATGTTTGCCGGAGTCATTAAAGGTTTCATGGTCTGGGGGCAGAACCCGGCGGTGGGTGGTCCCAATGCCAACCTGGAGCGCGCCGCACTCGGCAAGCTGGACTGGATGGTGGTCGCCGATATGTGGCACACTGAAACGTCTGACTTCTGGAAGCGTCCGGGCGTTAATCCGGCTGATATCAAAACTGAAGTCTTCCTCCTGCCCGCGCTCAACTCTTATGAGAAAGAGGGCAGTGTGACCAACAGCGGACGCTGGATGCAGTGGCGCTACAAGTGCGCTGACGGTCCGGGAGAAGCCATTGATGACCTGCAGATGATTAACCTGCTTGCCCATAAACTCAAGGAGCTCTACGCCAAAGAGGGCGGACCCAATGCTGAGGCAATCACCAAACTCACCTGGAACTATGGTGAACATGCTAACGCCCATGCCGTGGCAAAGGAAATAAACGGCTATGACCTGACCACCGGCAAGCTCATGGACAGCTTCGCTAACCTGAAAGATGACGGCACCACCTCCTCCGGTAACTGGATTTATTGCAATAGCTATGTGGAGCCAGACAAAGAGCCGGACGCCCCTATCCCGGGCAACCGCGCCAGCCGCCGTGACCTGTCCTTTGACCCGTTCAACATCGGCATGTACCCCAAGTGGGCATGGTGCTGGCCCGTAAACCGCCGCATCATCTATAACCGCGCCTCGGTTGACCTTGACGGTCAGCCCTGGGACAAGGAACACCCCGTCATCCGCTGGGAGACTGACAAGTGGGTGGGCGATGTCCCTGATGGCGGCGGCAAACCGATGAACCAGGGCGGTCATTACCCCTTCATCATGGTTGTTGACGGCTTATCACGGCTCTTTGGTCCCAGCACCCTGGCAGATGGTCCCCTCCCGGAGCACTATGAGCCCTGGGAATCACCAATTGCCAACCCGGTCTCCAAACAGCAGAACAACCCGGTCTTCAAGATATGGCGGCCTCAGGAGCAGGGCACTCCTGACAAATTCCCCATCGTCTGCACCACCTACCGCATCGTTGAGCACTGGCAGGGCGGGCAGATGACCCGCAACATGCCCTGGGTGATAGAGGCAATGCCTGAGCCATTCGTGGAAATGAGCGAGGAGCTTGCGGCGGAGAAGGGCATTGTCAACGGAGAAAAAGTCATCGTGGAATCGGCAAGGGGACAGGTAACCATGGTCGCCCTGGTCACCAAGCGCTTCAAGCCGTTCCGCCTGAACGGCAAGACCGTCCACCAGGTTGGCATGGTATGGCACTGGGGTTATGTCGGCCTTTCTACGGGAGATAGCGCTAATGTCCTTACCCCCCACGTGGGGGATGCCAACACCATGATTCCTGAATACAAAGCTTTCCTCGTCAATGTCAGGAAAGCTTAGAAAGGCTGGAGGGAGAAATGGCAGAAAAAGCAATTTTATATGACGCCACCCGCTGTACCGCCTGCCGCGGTTGCCAGGTAGCCTGTAAGCAGTGGAACGAAAACGACGAATACATTCCCACCGTACAAAACGGTGTCCAATCCAAGAACACCGGGAGCTATGAAAACCCTCCTGACCTCTCCCCCACCACCTGGCTCAAGATGGAGTTCAATGAGGTAGAAGCGGGAGGTAAGGTGCGCTGGCTCTTCACCAGGCGCGCCTGTATGCACTGTACTGACGCCGGCTGTGTGCGCGTCTGCCCCAATGGCTCCCTTTACCATGATGCGCTCGGCTTTGTCGCCTACAATAAAGACACCTGCACCGGCTGTGGCTACTGTGTTGATGCCTGCCCCTTCAATGTGCCCCGTTACACGCGCAATCTGGTCAGCGGCATTGCCAAGATGGATAAATGCACCTTCTGCACCACGCCAGGTCTGAACCGCATTGCTGAAGGCTATGAACCAGCCTGCGTCAAGACCTGCCCACCTGATGCTTTGCAGTTTGGCGACCGCGCTGAGCTTGTTGCCATCGGCACGAAGCGGGTTAATGACCTGAAAGCCAAAGGCTATCCGAACGCCTACTTATATGGCGAAAAAGAGCTCGGCGGGCTACATGTCATGTATGTTCTTGAAGACCACCCGTCACTCTACGGTCTGCCTGTCAATCCCCGGATTTCCACGGCTACCATGGTCTGGAAAGATGTCCTTCAGCCGTTGGGCTGGGCGGTGGGCGGCCTCACCCTGCTCGGTCTGGGCTTTAACTACCTCGTCGCCCGCGCCACCATCAAGAAGGAGAAGGAGGAGCACAATGCAACAAGAAGTTGAAATGTACCGTAAACCTACGCGTATTTTACACTGGATGCACATGATATCCTTCGTCATCCTTTTTCTCACCGGGCTGACTTTGTTCATTCCCGCGCTCGGCTTTCTGGCTCAAGATAGCTGGGCACGGCTGATTCACCGCATCGCCGCAGTCGTCTTTATCGTTGCGCCGCTCATCTATATCCCCCTGAACTGGAAATCAACCATCGCCGGGCTGAAGCTGGCGTTCACCTGGGGGGCTGATGACATCGGCTGGCTCAAGGCGGCGCCCCGCTACTATTTCCTCGGTGATGAAAAGGCAATGCCGCCTCAGGGACGGATGAATACCGGCCAGAAGATGTGGTGGCTCATCGTCCTCGTGTTCGGCGCCATCTTTGCACTCACCGGGCTGATTATGTGGTTCGGCAAGACCTCTGCTTCTCCCGCCGTGCTCCAGGGGATGGTCTTGCTCCATGATATTGCCTTCATCGTCAGCGGTTCCATGCTTTTTGTCCACATCTATCTCGCCCTCATCCATCCCATGATGACTGAAGCCTGGAAGTCAATATACAAAGGCAAGGTCTCTGCCCACTATGCCAAATCGCACTACGGCAAGTGGTATGAGGAAATTGCCAAGACCAAGGAATAGGCGTTCTCGTAACCGCAACCATGTATGATAAAATCCTGAAAAAACTTGACAAACAGGAAAAGGAGGAGGGGAAGCTTCCCCTCCTCCTCGTATTCTACCGCCGCCTCCTGGGCGTTCAAGATGAGGCTTACCAGCGGCTGGGCGCGGCCGCGGCTAAAACCCGCCTGAGCACAGAGGTCATCGCGGAACGAATCAGAAACGGTATCCCCATTCTACGCTTTGAAGACCTGGACTTAGACCTGCCGCGGGTGAGGGAAGTATATGGCCGGGTCGCCGCAATCTTTCGCGCCTACCCGGAGCTCTTCGGGGAAATACCGGAGACAGCAACTCCCGAACTTACCGAAAAGCTGGTTAAAGCATGGTATGAAGGGACCAGCTTACCTGCTGGCACGGCCAGTGAACTGCTACTGAAGACAGTGCTTCAAGCGACGTTAAATCCGTTCCTCAGAAGATATTCTGAGGCATTGATCGGCCTATTTAGCGGGGACTCCTGGCTCCGCCGGTACTGCCCTGTCTGCGGAGGCAGTCCTGATTTCGCCTTTTTAGATAAAGAGCGCGGGGCCAGATGGCTACTGTGCTCACGGTGTGACACGCAATGGGTCTATAAACGATTAGAGTGTCCCTATTGCGGCAACCAGGACCAGAATTCTCTCGCCTACTTCACTGATGAAAAGGAGCTTTACCGCCTCTATACCTGCCAGCGCTGTCAGAAATACCTGAAAGCCATTGACCTGCGCAAAACGGAGGAGGACATTATCCTGCCGCTGGAACGCCTCCTGACGGCAGACATGGACCGTCAGGCGCAGGAAAAGGGCTTCTCCAGCGGGTAAAAACACGCTGATACCACCCGGCTATCACTAAGCGGGCAAATCTTTCGCCAGCGTCTGCACGTAAGCAAAATGCCCGCCGTCAATGACGATGGTCTGACCGGTAAGATAGCTTGACGCTTCAGAAGCCAGGAAAAGCGCCGCCCCCACGATTTCCTCAGCTTCCGCTATCCTGCCCAGAGCCGTGCTGTCAAGCGTGCTGGCATGGATGGTGGGGTTGTTCACCAGAGCTTCGGAAAACCTGGTCCGGACCACACCGGGAGCGATGCTGTTAACCCTGATATTGTATCGTCCCCATTCCTGGGCAAGCGCCTGGGTGAGCATGATGACCCCGGCTTTGCTGATGGCGTAGAGCGAGGCGCCCAAGCGCGGTCTGATGCCGTCAATTGAGGCGATGTTAATGATGCGCCCGCCGCCCTTTTCTTTCATCATCCGCCCCACTGCCTGGCTCAGGAAGAAGTAGCCTTTAAGGTTCAGCCCGATGGTAGTCTCCCAGGCTCTTTCATCCATCTTGAACACCGACCCGAATACCGGGTTAGTGGCGGCGTTATTGACCAGAATGTCAATTCTGCCAAACTCCTCAACCGCCTTTTTCACCAGAGACATAACTTCATCAATATTGCGGATGTTCGCCGCCACCGGCAGGGCTTTCCTGCCCACCGCGGTTATCTCCTTCGCCACCGCCTCCAGGTCCGGCAATTTGCGGCTTGCCAGCACAATGTCCGCTCCCGCTTCGGCAAAGCCCAGAGCAATCTCCCGCCCGATTCCCCGGCTGGCGCCGGTGATGAGCGCCACCTGTCCGCTCAGCAGGAATTTGTCCAGATACTTACCCCGGCTCATCTTCCTTTTCCTCCTTCAGGCACAGCGTGGGCTGTTCCTGCAGAAACCGGGACTGGTCAAGCTCCTTATCTATGCCCGCAAGGTAGCGGGCGATTTTCTTGCGCGCCTCATAATCAAAGTCCTGGTTCAGGGCGATGGTCTCCATTACCGGGGAGCCGCCGCCGTGCACACCGGCAATCTCATACCAGCACGCCATTGAGGAGGCGGTCAGGTTCTCCACCAGCCGCCAGATGCGGTGCGAGTCCTGCGGGGAGATAGCAGGGTTGCGGACGATGTATTTCTCCATCAGCGATTTTGTTTCTTCTGCCATGAACTCGTCTTCATACGGCAGGGTGACTGACAGCCCCCCGGCAATCTCCGCCAGCAGGTTGAACTCGTGGAAGATGGTCTCGCCGGTGAGCCGCCGCCCTACGTTGGCATAGACCGGATTGGGGAAAAAGGTGCCCGCTGAGGTCTTCTGTCCATAGATAGCACTGGCGATGCCTGCGGCGTAGGCAAGCTCAGCCGCGCCGGCAAACTCAGAGAGCTTCTCTCTGACATGTGAGGCTTTGTCAATGTTGTTTGCCTCAGCCACCAGCGCGGTCGCCCCGCAGAGGATGTCTGAGACCGCCGGTTTACAGCCGGAATAGCTGTGACGGTGCGAGTTGGCAAAAAGGAGAGCCAGCCTTCTGCCGAACTCCCATTCGCCGCACATGAAGACCCGCTCCCTGGGCACGAACACGTTATCAAAAACGACCATGGAATCGGAAACGCCCATCTCGGCAAAGGGGCAGGTGATGGACTTTCTCTGGCGGACGGACACCGGGCGGGTGATGAGCTTGATGCCATCCCAGTCAGCCGGCAGGGCAAAGGCAACGGCATAATCCTTATCCGCTTCAGTCAGCGCGCGGGTGGGGACAACGATAACCTCATCAGAGTAAGCCACCATGGTGATGCTGATTTTCGCCCCCCGCACGATAATGCCATCATCCCTCCGCTCCACAATATGGACATAGGCATCAGGGTCAGGCTGTTCGTGGGGGCGCTTGATGCGGTCGCCTTTCATATCGGTCTGGGCGCAGGCGGCGGTGAGGTCCCGCTCCTGATACATTTTCAGGTAATCTAAAAAACGACGATGGTATTCCGTGCCATACCTGTCATCCATCTCTTTGGTGGCAATTGACAGCGCAATGAGCGCATCATAGCCCATGCACCGCTGGATACACCCGCCTACCCGCTGGGCGAGCAGGCGTATCATCTTCTGCTTCTGCATCAGGTCATAGGCATCCTGTGGCAGGTAAGCAAAGCGGTTAGTCTTTTTCCCGGTGAGCGGTGAAACCGCCGTCATCAGCTCCGCCCATGCCGGGTCGCGAGCTAAATCAAAGGTCACTGACATGACATTGATGCCCGGCTGGATGCGCGGGTCTTCTCTTCCCACCTTCGCGCCGCCGATGTAGAGATTGGGCTTCATTTTCTTCAGGTCAGCACGGTACTGCTCTGACGTCCTCATGGTGCCACCTCCGCCGGTTCACTTATCATCTCCTGCATTGCCTGTAACCGTTCGTCAACTAACTTTTGCAGACGGTCAATGTGCTCTGGCTTCATCCTCCGGAACCTGGTTTGAATCTTAACATAGTCTGCGACCGGTATTTTATTCTTCGGGACATAGCTGAAGGAGAGCTTGCCGTTGCGATATTCGCACAGGTGCCACATCCCGCTCTCCACCGCCATCTTGCCCATTGCTATCGTCTTACTGCTGGGGAAACCCCACCCTGACTGGCACGGCGTCAGCACGTGGATAAAAGACGGTCCATCGGTCGCCGCCGCCCGCTTAACCTTCTCCATGTAATCAAACGGGTAAGACGGACAGGCGGTCGCCGCATATGGAATACGGTGGGCGATGACGATGCTGAACAGGTCTTTCTTGTTTTGCTCTGACTCTCTGACAATCTCGGGAAGAGGAGTCGTCGTGGTGATGGCGCCGTAAGGAGTGGTGGAGCTCCACTGGATGCCGGTGTTCATATAAGCTTCATTGTCCAGGCAGATATAGATGAACTTCCTTCTGCCGACGATTGCCTGAGAAAGAGATGCCAGCCCGATGTCTGCCGTCCCACCATCTCCCGCCAGCCCCACCACGTGAACATCTTTGATTCCCCGCATGCGGAAGCCGGCGCTCACCCCGGAAAGAATTGCGCCCGTGGCGGCAAACGGTCCCACAAACATGGGCACGCGGAACGGTAGCTGAGGATAGTAGCAGTTCACCGTGCTCATACAGCCGGCGGGGACGATGAGCACCACCCGATTGCCGAGCACCTTAAGCGCCAGGCGGACAGCCAGCAACTCCGCACAGCCGGCACAGCTCAGCGACCCCGTGATATATTCTTCCTGAGCAATCTCAGTAATTTTCATTTCTCCTCCTGGTACTGAAAGACAATGCCGCCGGGCTTATGCGGGGCTGTTTTAATCACTTTCTTAACGAGGACCTGCACATCTACCGGCGTTATATCTGCGCCGCCTATCCCGCCGATGAAGTTAGTGACCTGCGGGCATGGCTGAAGACCGCAGAGCGCCGCCTTGACCTCAGAGCAGAGAGCACCCTCGTAGCCGTAAGAGCAGTCCCGGTCAATCACAATTACCTGCTTAGCTGATGCCAGATGTTTCCGCACCGCCTCAGCCGGGAAGGGGCGGAAAGCGCGCACTTTCAGCACCCCTGCTTTTATGCCGGCTTTCCGCAGGGCGTCTGCCGCTTCCTTCGCCGCGCCGGTGGCTAATCCTCCCATCGTGACTACAATGACATCCGCACCCTTACAACGGTAGGCATCCACCAGACCGCCATAAGACCGGACAAACAGCTTGCCGTACTCTTTGTCCACCGCTTCAATCACCTTAGCCGCCGCCTGAATTGCCTGAAACTGCTCATAGCGCCACTTCGTGTAGAGCCGGTCGCTGGCGCCCATGGTCAGGCTCATCGGCTCATCGGGATTGAGAAGAGCATTAGGAGTGAATGGCGGGAGAAATTGGTCAATTTCAGCCTGGTCCGGGATTTCCACCAGTTCTTCCGTGTGGGAGACATGGAAGCCGTCAAGGCAGACCATCACCGGCGTAAAAACTTCCGGATTTTCCGCAATTTTGAATGCCTGCAGGACGGTATCAAACGCCTCCTGCGCCGACTCCACATAAAGCTGGATAAAACCGGTGTCCCTCTGCTGGATGGAGTCCTGCTGTTCTCCCCAGATGCTCCAAGGCGGACCTATGGAGCGGTTCGCCACCGCCAGCACGATGGGGAACCTCCCTCCGGCGACGTAGCTCAGCATCTCGTGCATATAGGCAAGCCCGTGGGAGGCGCTGGCAGTGAAAGACCTGACGCCAGCCATGCATGCGCCCAGACAGCCCGCCATGGCGGAATGCTCGCTCTCCACGCGGATATAGTCCGCCTCAAGCTCGCCATCGGCAATGAATTTGGCGATGCGCTCCACGATGGGCGTCTGCGGCGTGATGGGATAGGCGGAGACCACTTTCACCCGCGCCAGCTTCACGGCATAAGCCACTGCCTCATCGCCGGTGATAAATTTCTTTTCGCCCATGCTAACTTTTGCCTTTCTTCTCAGCTTTGGGCACCATCACCACCGCCTTGACCGGGCAGACCTCCACGCAGATACCGCAGTTCTTACAGAATGGCTCCACAGTGAGCAGTTTTTTGCTGTCCTCCCGCCTGATGGCGCCATCAGGACAATAGAGCCAGCACAGCAGGCAGTAGGTGCATTTCTCCGTGAAAACAGGTTCCTGGCTGAACCATTCGCCAATATTGACCCCGGTTTCACCCGCTTTCCAATGCGGTCCGGGAACAGTTTTGCTGACTTTGCGCGGAGGAGACATCTGCTATCCTTTCCTTTTTGCAGCCAGCGCCGCCTGAAAACCTTTTTCCGCCGCCACAATGTTCTTTGTGACAAGTTCAGGAGGCAGGACTTCTGCCACCGCCTTCCTCACTGAATCAAGCACAGCCAGCCCTGTGGCGGCGGCAAACACGCCCACCATGACTGTATTGACGATGGGGCGATTCAGCAGTTCCAGAGCAATTGTTTCCGCATCCACAATGGTACAATTCTGCCATGTGTCCAGTCCCAACTCTGCCGCTTTCCTTCTGGAATTGACGATGATGTGGCGGGGCTTCTCATGGTTCAGGTCCTTCACTGCCAGAGAAACCAGCGTGTCATCAAGAATCACGATGTAGTCCGGGTCGGCTTGGAGGTCGCGCCGGCGCAGGGGAGCTTTTGCAAAGCGGGTGATAGCAATCAGCGGCGCACCCCGCCGCTCCCCACCGAACCTGGGAATGGACAGGGCATAGTTCCCCTCATAAAGCGCAAGAGCGGTGCCCATGATTGAGGATGCCGCTACCACCCCCTGCCCACCACGCCCATGCCAGATGATTTCCTGCACAGTTTTCCACTTCTTTCAGAGCGACAGTTCGCCTGAAACACAAGAGGCATAATCCCTTAAAAGGATAACAGAAATGAAAGAGGCTGGCAACAATAAGAAGCGGCGACTATTCACCTTTGCTCAAGCCGGCGATGCGGCGGATAAGGCTCATATCCAGGCTGTTGCGGACCAGCTCCGCCAGCTTATCATATTCGCCTCCCTGGTCTTTACTATCGCTGAAACTAAGTGTAAATCCCTTACCCTGCGCAATATGGTTCAGGATGGCGCGGCGCAGTCCTTGGTTGTGGAAAAGCCCGTGGATATATGTCCCCATGGCAGTACCCTCAATGCACCCGTCTGAACTGTCGCAGTGCTTACCGGAGCGCGTGCGGATGCAGAAAGCGGGTTTCCCGCCGGAAAGCTCAGTTTTCCCCATGTGAATCTCATAGCCGGTAAAATGCATATCTCCCGCCCGGCTCAGTAACCCCTCATCCGTGATAACAATGCCCTCCACCTGGTGTGTCTCTTTCTCCGGCAGAAACGTGGTGGTCACCGGTAAAAGCCCCAGACCACGCTGACGTTTGACCTTTGACTCCACCTGCTCCGGGTCATCTATGTACTCCCCCAGCATCTGGTAGCCGCCACAGATGCCGATGACAAAAGCGCCCTGCTGGAAGAGCTCAATGATGCGGTCTGCCAGCCCGCTTTCTCTCAGCCAGTTCAAGTCCGCCGCCGTGGTCTTGCTTCCCGGGAGGATAATCAGGTCAGGGCTATTGAGGTCTGCCACCGATTTGACAAAGCGCACCCGCACATCGCTCTCCTGAGCCAGCGGGTCAAAGTCGTCAAAATTGGAGATATGGGGGACCCTGATGACTGCCACGTCCATCAGCCCTTTCTGCCGGGGACGGCTTTGCTCCAGCGCCACTGAGTCCTCCTGAGCAATGTGTATGTGGTCAAAATACGGGATGACGCCCGCCACGGGAATGCCTGATTTTTCTTCCAGGAACTTCACGCCGGGCTCAAGGAGCTTGATATCCCCGCGGAACTTGTTGATGATGAGGGCTTTTACCAGGCGCGCGTCGTCCGGCTCAAGAAGCCACAGCGTTCCAAGCAGGGAGGCAAAGACCCCGCCCCGCTCAATGTCCCCCACGAGGAGCACCGGCGCCTGAAAGTGCCTGGCAAAACCCATGTTAACTATCTCCGTCCGGGCAAAATTCACCTCCGCCGCACCCCCCGCTCCTTCAATCACCACAATGTCATACCGAGACCGCAGTTTCTCCAGCGCCTCCGTTACCACCGGGAATAGCTCCGCCTTCATCATATAGTATTCTCCCGCCGCCACTGATGCCCTCACCTTCCCCAGCACCACCACCTGAGAGCGACTGTGCGCCTCAGGCTTGAGCAGGATGGGGTTCATCTCCACAGATGGAGCTATGCCTGCGGCTTCAGCCTGCACCGCCTGGGCTCTGCCGATTTCCCCGCCGTCAGGAGTGACAAACGAGTTGAGGGACATGTTTTGCGCTTTGAAAGGGGCAACGGCATAGCCGTCCTGCTTGAAGATGCGGCAGAGTGCGGTCACCAGGATGCTCTTGCCCACATGGGAGGCGGTGCCCTGCACCATCAGTAGCCTGCCGGTCATGCTCTCCCCTGTCCGTTATGAAATCGCTCACAGCTATCTATGAACCGCCCCACCATTGAGGGCAAACTGCCCATGTGAAGATGGACATAGGATACCAGCAGATTACGGACCTGAAATCCCTCAAGTCGGTCGTTCTTGTCAATAATCCGGTACGCGTTCGCGTCCACGGACGTGTTCTCCAGCACGGACCAGTGGAACTCATGACCGCGGACTGTCTCACCTTTCTTCAGGAGCGGTCCGTCGTTGAGCGCCTGCACCGTGCGGTAGCCGAGGCTCAGGCGCGGGCTGGCTATCTGTGAAGAAACGGGAATAGCACCCACCATGTCATGAACTTTCCCTTCAAAATCGCGCAGGGCAGTGCCGAGGTACATCAGCCCGCCGCATTCGCCGTAAACGGGCATACCCTGTCTGAAAGCCTGCCGGATTGCCGTTTTCAGCGATATGTTCTCAGCCAGCCCGGCGGCATAGAGTTCAGGAAAGCCTCCGCCAATATATAACCCGCAAACGCCCCGGGGCAATGCGCTGTCCTGCAGGGGGCTGAACGGCGCCAGCTCAGCTCCCCAGGCTTCCAGCAGGTCAAGCGTGTCCTGGTAGTAGAAGCTGAATGCCATGTCCTGCGCCAAGCCAATCATGGCTTTCTTGGGCTGCCTTTTCACCGGGAATAAGGCAGGTTCAACTTGCGGCGTCTGCACTTGCTCTGCGAGCCGTACAATCTTGACGATATCAAAAGTGGCTTCACATTGCGCTACCAGTCTGGCAAAGAAGTCATCATTCACGGCGCCTTCCACCGTGGGCACCAGCCCCAGATGTCGCTCTGGGAGAGAAAGCTCCTCTTTCCGCGGCAGATAGCCCAATACCGGCGTGCCGGTGCACTGCTCTATGGACTGGGCGCACATTTCAAAATGTTGACTGCTCCCGATGCCGTTCAAAATGACGCCCGCAATCCGCACCGCAGGGTCAAAAGTTTTATAGCCGGTGACCATCGCCGCCAGACTGCGCGCCGCCTTCTGACTGTCCACCACCAGCAGGACCGGTGCGCCGAGGATTTTAGCGAGCTCCGCTGTACTGCCTTCCTCTCCCAGTGCCGAGCGACCGTCATAAAGCCCCATCACGCCCTCTATCACCGCCATGTCTTTTCCCCTCATGGCGCGGGAGAATAGCTCAATCACGGCCTCGCGGGAGAGGAGCCACGTGTCCAGATTGCGCGAAGGTTCTCCGGTCACCCGGGTATGGTACATGGGGTCAATATAGTCCGGACCGGTCTTGAAGGGCTGAACCTTGAACCCCCGGCGGCGCAGTGCTCCCATGAGACCCGCCGCCACAGTGGTCTTGCCCACGCCGCTGGTAACGCCCGCCACAACAATCGCACCCATACATCCTCAGTGGAGCCTTAAAACTCCATCCCGGCTTGCGCCTTTATCCCTTTCTCCAGGGCATGCTTGATGTTCCTCATCTGGGTAACGGTATCAGCAATTTCAATAAGTTTCTTCGGTGCGCGGCGTCCGGTGATGACGATATGCACCTGCTCCGGTCTGTTCTTAAG
>DAOTYE010000024.1:0-2559 GCA_034434915.1 Dehalococcoidales bacterium | reverse complement strand
TGCTCCAGAGAAGCTAGGTCGCGCCGCGAGGTTGGCGTAATATAGTGGTCAAGGCGCATCACCGGTGCAAAAAAGTTGCGGTCTGGCTGGTCAATCTGGGCGTCAAGGATTGAGACGGCAATCTTCGCCTTTTCCTTCAGGACGTGGCGGTACCAGCCGGGGCGGCGCGAGTCAGCGATTGCTTTTGAAAGCGGGGCATACGTTTCTTTGTTCAGGTCATCAAAGCCGAAGAGGTCACGTATGGCGATGAGGGTATATCTGGCATAGGCGGTATTGCGTATGGCTTCCCAATAGGGCTCAAGAGCCTGCCAGCGCTCCTGCAGTGACATATCCGTGCGCTCAGGCTCAGCCACGAACCGGCGCAATTTCATGCGGTTGACATGCACCCTGCGGTAGGCGTTCATGGGCAGGCGCACCGCCTCCATCAGGCGCGGCGGCATGCCCGCGGAAACAAGGTCGCTCGTATTGTAATGGCCAAAAAGGTAGCCGAAGTCAACGGCGTACTGGTTGCGCTCAGATTCAGGCATGAGGTGCTCGTGGGTGTCCACCATCTTTATTTCTTCAACGGCGGCTCGTATTTTTTCATTCACAGGGCTCATCGTGCCTCCTTTCATCTCCGGGATAGTGTCTATGGTAATCTTCTGAACCGGTGTTGTCAACCGCTCAGCCAGCATCTTTGACAATGACGGTATTTTGCCTTTACAATAGTGAAAACTTTAACTGGACGGAGGAGGTGTGCCAGTGGCAGAAGGTAGCTATTTGCAGGCAGTGAAGGAGGCTATCGTCAAGCTTGATTTCGCCGGCGTCGTCAAGGCGACGCAGGAAGCGCTCAATGCTGGCATAGACCCGGGGAAGGTGGTGACGGAAGGGTTTGTGCCGGGGATGGTCATCGTCGGTGAGAAGTTTGAGAAATGCGAATATTTCCTCTCTGAGCTGGTGGTCGCCGCCGAGGTGATGAAAGAAGGCATGAAAGTAATTCAGCCTCACCTCAAAGAAGAGAGCGTGAAAAAGCTGGGGAAGGTGGTTCTCGCCACGGTTGAAGGTGACCTCCATGACATCGGCAAAAACATCGTTGGCAGTCTGCTGAAAGCCCAGGGATTTGAGGTCATAGACCTGGGCATCAATGTTCCCCCTGCCCGGATTATCAGCGCTGTGCAAGAGCACCAGCCGGGAATTCTGGGCATGTCTGCCCTGCTCACCATCACCATGCCTAAAATGGGAGAGGCGATTGAATCCCTGAAACAGACCAGCCTGAGACAAAAGGTAAAGGTCATCGTGGGCGGGGCGGCGGTGACCCCGGCTTTTGCTGAAAAAATCGGAGCGGACTACTGCGCGGCGAACGCGGTGGAAGGGGTGAAGAAATGCGTGCAGTGGGCCACTGCCTGAGAAAGGAGACGGAAGATGGCTGAGATGACGCGACGCGAACGATTGCTGGCGGCAAGCCGGAAACAGCGGGCGGACAAACTGCCTTTCTTTCACTACTGGCGGCACAGCCAGATAGGCTATGCTGAGCGTGAGTGCCGCAACCGGGGCATGGCTTTCGTCTGGGAGCGCCCCAGCTTCACCACAGAAATCCACGATGTTGAGATAACTGAAAGGAAGACCGTCTCCAAGGGCATGACGGTCTACCGCCGCACCTATACCACGCCCATTGGTAGCGTTTTTGTAGACGAAAGGCGTGAGCCGGGCTACGGGCAGTGGCACGGCTTGCGGGGCTGGAAAGACGTCCTGCCGTGGGAAGTGGAGCGCCTGATTAAAGGTCCGGAAGACTATGCGGTGGTCAAGTACATCGTGGAGCACACAGAATACAAGCCGGATTATTTCCCCATTGAGCAGGCTAAGGACTGGGTGGGCGATGATGGCATCGTCATAGACTTCCATCCCCACTCGCCCATGCAGATGCTGATGATTGACTGGGTGGGCAGTGAGGAAGGACGGTTCTTCATCCACCATGCGCGCTATCCTGAGCTGGTGGAAGAGCTTTACCGGGCGCTATCAAAAAGCCGCGAGGCGATGTATGAGATTGCGGCGAAATCTCCGGCGGATGTCATCCTGGGCGGAGACAATATTGACGGCGTGCTGGTAAACCCACGGCTGTTTGAAAAATACTTCATGCCGGAATATGAAAAGATGGCGAAGGTCATGCACCAGCACGGCAAGCTTTTGGCTGTGCACATGGACGGCCGGGTCAATAACTTGAAACACCTCATCGCCAGGACACCGATTGACATTGTGGAAGCGCTCCACCCGCCGCCAACCGGAGATTTGCCCATCAGCGAGGCGCTATCACTGTGGAAGGACAAAGTCATCTGGGTGGGCATGCCCGGTCCGGTCTATGAGCTGGGCGCCGGGGAGACCAAAAAGTTTACCCTTAACCTGCTCCGGGACATTATACCCGGGGAGAGGGTATGCATTGCCATGTCCACAGAAAACATCGTTTCAAATGACAATCTCCTGATGGTGAGCTCCGTGCTGGAGAACGCTGACCTTCCCCTGACGAAAGACAAGATTGACAAGATAGAGAAATCACTGGGGTAAGGTGTTTTCTACTTTGCCGGC
>DAOTYE010000023.1:0-64169 GCA_034434915.1 Dehalococcoidales bacterium | reverse complement strand
ATAAGGGCATTCCGCCTCTTTTAAGTAGTTTGTTATACCTTCAAAGCGGCTGTGGACACCCCGCCACCAGCATGTTTTGGGGAAGTTTTTCAATAGTTTACATAATGTTAGTGGTTTTTGTGGTATAATGTTAACATGACAAATGTTAACATGACAGCGGATAACTGGATAAACCTCGGGGTTGCAATTGGTACAGCTATAGTGATGAGGTGTGGAACCTATCTGCCAAAAGCTATATCCCTTGAAACTATAATAGGAGAGAATTTTAGAAAAGAATTGTTTCAAGATTTTTAGCGCATTAAATGCTCTTACAAGATTCATATGCATTAAGTACTACAAAACATTTCATACATTGCCTTCAGAAAAAGGTTTCCCCGAGCATGCTATTGACGAAGTAAAAAAGAAATTGAAAATAAGAAACAACCTGTTGACGCATTATTTGATTTCTATGCCAAGGAATTAGCTCAAGAAATCTTTAACCTCTCAAGAAAAGCAAACAGACTTAACAAAATTTGCTGAAACCATCTTAGTATGTTCCCGTGTATTCACTAATTACTTTGGGGCGCACTATATATGTTATGTAATATGTAGTTCAAACGGGCCTTCTCAGCAGGAGGCGTTCCACCCGGGCTGACACCCTTTCAAGGAAATTTTCTTTTTGAAAGTTTCGGTTGGGGAAAATTTTTTCTGAAAAGTTTGCGCCGAATTTTTTGCGCCAGAAATTTTTCACCGGCGCAACTGAAATTTTTCTTGTTTCTGTAATCCGTCATTTTGCCGGAAGCTGGAACACAGAAAGCAGACCAAACGTTTCCGACTGGATGCCAGGTTTGCGCTGGAGAGACACAGGCGTATGCGCCAAAACAAAAAGGGGCAGAACCAGCCTCAGCAGTTCCGCCCCTAAATGCGGCAAACCCCTGTTGTTACTTCTTTGGCGGGATGATGGCGATTGGCTCAATAGGCAGGCTCTTGGGCTTATGCACCGGTTCAAAGATGCAGTGTAGCGGCGGGATGTCAAAGTAGTTAAACCCGCCCTCTTTCTTCGCCGGGTCGCCGAAATGACCGCTCTGGATGCTCTGAAAGCCCTGCTCCGCCAGCGCCTGAGACGTAGCGTCAATATCATCGCACAGGAATTTCAGATGATGCAGACCTTCACCGTGCTCCTCAATCCAATCAGCATAGATGGAATCACCCTCAACCGGCTGTAACAGCTCAAGCTCAAGATCGCCGAGATAGGCATGAGCCAGCCGTTCACGTCCCCACGCTGGCTTGCCCATGTAGGTGCGGTCCCACAGCACGCGGTTGCCCCAGTCACGGATTTCCCATGGACCGATGCCCAGGATGTCCCAGTAGTTCTCCGCCGTCCTGATGACGTCCTTGACCACTATGCCCACCTGTTTCAGCCCCTTCACCTTCACTTTGGCGGGGCTGACGGCATTCGGTTCGCTCGGATACTGGACTGCTCCGGGTGGCTTGCCGCCGCTGCGGTTGCTCGTCTCCCAGATGCACTTGAGCGCCTTCCTGGTGTCATAATAGCTGAACTGGTTTTTCAGCTCCGGACCGAAGTGCCCGCACTGGATATTCGGGAAGCCCAGCCACTCCATATACCGGTCCACCTTGTCAATGTCCATGTCATCAGTGAGGAATTTCAGATGATGCAGACCCTCACCCTGCTCCTCAATCCATTCGGTATAGACTGACTTGCCATCAACGTCCTGGAACAGCTCAAGCTCAATCGGTCCGCACTGGGTCACGGCACCCAGCGAAGGCACGTACACCCGCTTCCCTCTATACTTGAGGTCGGCAACCTTCGGCGAGCCGAAGGTAAACACGTTCCATGGACCGATGCCGAGGATGTTCCAGAAAGCCTCCACTGCCTTCATGGTGTCCTTCACCACAATGCAAACCTGCTGGACTGATGTTACTTTAATCTTCTCCGGTTTTGCCACGTATCTGCCTCCTTTGTGTTGCATTTTGAATTCAGCATAGCGGGTCTATTTACTTTAATCTGCTGAGCCGTTCTTTGTCAAGCATTTCCACCTTGCTCAATCCTTCCCATGTCATCAGGAGGAACTCAGCAGAGTAAAATGGGGAAAGAGAAAATGCCTTTTGCTGTGAGAAAGCAAAGGACATTCAGTAAGATAGACTCTAAACGATATCCATAGAATCCTGAACATTTGATTAGCTCTAATTTTATGTAAAGCCTATCACGGTAATGAACGCACTGCCCATTTGCCTGCCTCAACATAGCCCATGAAATCAAGCACTGCCCTATTGAACAAATCCGGCTCTTCCAGATTGATGGCGTGCCCGGACTGTGGGAAAACAATCAAACCGGCACCGGGGATATATTTCTTCATGAGCCATGCTGGCTCAATACAGCGCTCATCTTCATCGCCAATCATGATGAGCGTGGGCACCGGCAGACGCCTGAGCTCATTCTCCAGCGCCGGGATGGTCGGTCGCTTCAGAATGACCTCTCTGATGAGGAGCGCAGAAGCTTTATCGTCATGCTCGGCAAGCTCATCTCGGAACTCCTGCCAGCTTTTTGGGTCCTTACGCAGGAGCTGAATGCGGTTTGGCTCGCGGGCATATCTTTCCGCCAGCTTTTTCCAGCCTATCGTTTCAATCTGTTGCGCCATCCCGCTCAAGGAAATCTCAAAGTTTTTACGGTCGCTGGAGCCGGAGCCGGCGGAGACGATGATTAGCCCTTTCGTCATCTCAGGATGCGTAATGCCGAAGCTGAGCGCCACCGTACCGCCCATGGAGCACCCGCCAATGAATGCCTGCTGGACGCCCAGATAACGCAGGAGCCGGTGCAGGTCTTCCACCAGTATCTCCTGTGAATAAGCGCTCGCCTCCGCCGGGGCATCAGACGGTGGGAAGCCGCGGTGGTTATAGGTAATGACCTCATAGCGGCGGGAGAAAAACTTAACCTGCGGCTCCCAGCTTCTATATGTCCCGGCAAACTCATGGCTGAGGACCAGAGGGAACCCGTCTCCGGTGACTTCATAGTAAAGCTTGACGCCATTAACGCTTGCCACAGGCATATGGAATCACCTCCTCAACTGATGAGAGCTGATTTGGGAGAGGAATCTAAAAGACCATTCTTGCGCTTTGGCTATTCTAAGACCCGCGCTCATTGCTTGTCAAACACTACTGCGCTTCGTAAGCCCGTTGATATAGTTCTATTATCTCTTCTCTTGTCGCCAGGCGCGGGTTGTTCCCCGGGCTGCCGCTGGCGATAGCGTCATCAGCCATGCGCGGCGCCAACTGTGTTAACTTTGCTTTATCCACGCCCAATTCTTTCAAAGACGGTACCTTGATGTCCTTAATCAGCTTTTTGATTGCCTTGACCGCCAGCCGTGCCGCTTGTAAGTCATCCAGTCCGGTGGTGTCTTCACCCATCGCCTGGGCAATTTGGGCATAGCGGGTCAGGCTACCCTCAAGGCTGAACTCTGTCACCACGCTTAACAGCGCCGCATTGGAGGCACCGTGCGGCACATGAAAGTAAGCCCCGATGGGTCGCGCCATGCCGTGGACCAGCGCCACAGAAGAGTTGCTGAAGGCAATCCCCGCCTGCAGAGCGCCGAGCATGGTCTTTTCTCTGGCTTCGCCATCAGTTCCATTAGACCACGCTCGTCTCAAGTTTCCTGAGATAAGCCTGATAGCAGAAAGGCAAAAGACATCAGCCAGAGGCTGAGACTTGCGCGAGACGTAGGCTTCAATGGCGTGAGTCAGGGCATCAATCCCTGTTGCCGCAGTGAGGCTCTGTGGCATGCTGTGCGTCAGCTGCGAGTCAACAATAGCTATCTCCGGCATCAAAAATGGACTGCTGATAAGCATCTTCACATTTCTCTGGGTATCAGTGACGATGGTGAAAGGGGTAACTTCACTACCGGTGCCAGCCGTCATCGGGATGGCGATAACAGGCGCGCCTGCCTTTGGAATCCTGTCAAACCCCTGGTAATCAGTGATTGAACCGGCGTTCTTTGCCATCACGGCTATGGCTTTGGCGGTATCAATAGCGCTCCCACCGCCCACCGCAAGAACGTAATCACAGCCATTCTCGCGGTAAGCTCTCAGACCGTCCTGCACGAACTCCGTGACCGGCTCGGTGGAGACGCCGTCAAACACGGAAAAAGGCAGTGCGCTCTGCTGTAGTGCCTGTTTGACTCCATCAATCAGCCCCAGATTTACCAGCACCCTGTCCGTGACAATCAACCCTTTTTTGACCTTCAGCTTCTTCACCTCCTCAGCCACCTGTGCTGATGACCCCGGGCCGGTGATAACCAATCGTGGAATGCGGAATGTTCGCGCTGATGACATGATTTTCCTCCTTCAAAACAGCTCCAAACAATGATTATTAAAAGCCGCTAGAACGGCGCAATGAGCAACCGCACGGCGACAATTCCCAGCCCGGCGGCGAGCAGCCGGATAATGACCGTCTCTGAAACTCTCTGGGAGAGGCGCGCTCCGAACGGTGCTCCTATGACCGCTCCTGCTGCCAGTACCAGCGCTCTCAAAATACCTTCAGACATAGTTCCGGATACTGCATGAGTGCCGATTGCCGCCAGGACGGTGATGGCGACCACCATGTGAGATGTCGCCGTGGCGATGTGCGCCGGGAATCCAAGGACCTGGGTGAGCGCCGGGACATGCATGATTCCCCCACCCAGCCCGAGCATGCCACCGATGACGCCGATAAAGAAAGCAATGCCTATTCCCAGCGGCATATTGAACGAATATGAGTGGGTTAGCCCATTTGAGTCAGTGATTTTCCTGACCGTGCCGCCGCTGATGCTGTTGTGACTGCCACCATGTTTCCGCCTGGGGCGCGCGGTCAGGTAAACGGCGACCAGCAGCAGGATAACCCCGAATATTAACTGGAATAGCTCTCTATTGAGATAGCTGGTGACATAAGCGCCGCTGATAGCCCCGGGCACGGCGGCTGAGGAAAACCAGAGACCGGAACGGAGGTCAATACGGTGCATTCTGCCGTAAGAGATTGAGCCAGACAGGGCATTGAAAAAGACCACGGTCAGGCTGATGCTGGTGAGGAGAGCCGGGCTTTCCTGGGGGTAAATGAAGAGCAGGATGGGTATGAGAATGAAACCGCCTCCCGCCCCGATGAGCGTGCCTAACACTCCCACACAGAGCCCAATCAGCGCCAGCAGTCCCCATTGCAAAAAGTCAGTCAATTTCCCTGACCTGTTTAAAGGCCCTCAGGCAGATTGATTTTCACCCTATCAGCGACACGGCGCAGGTTCTGGACCGTGCCATCTGGAAGAGGGATGCCGTTCTTTGACCGCTCGTCATATGTCCGCCACTCCGGCTCGCCGGGGACAAAGATTTCCGACACTCCTTCAGCTTTAGGCAGAGCTTTGATGCCGTCAATGAGGTTATCAATGTGTTCTTTATAAGATTCCACATCGGTGAAGGTGCCTATATTTATCGCTGCGACGACGCTATTCTGGATATGTCTGCTGGCATGACCCGGCCGCGGCTTCGGTTCAGATGGTTTTGCGGCAGCGGCGTCAGTGCCCAGCAGAGACGGACTCAGCAAGGGATTCCCTGACATGACGCCGGAAAGACACTCAAACATCATCGCCAGCCCTGAACCTTTTGCCCCGCCGAAAGGAAGCAGAATGACTGCTTGTCGCGGGTCAGTCGTTGGATTGCCGTCTTTGTCCAATGCCCACCCCTGTGGAATGGGGACTTTCTTGTCCACCGCAAGACTGATTTTCCCGGCGGCGACCACGCTTGTTGCCATGTCAAGGAGGAGAGCGCGATGTCGCTTAGCAGGCACGGAGATAGCAATCGGGCTGTTATGCACGCCAGGCGCTTTAGCCCCGTAAGGTGCCATGTTTGGCGGATTGCAGGTGAAGGTAAGCCCTGCCATCCCTGCCTGCGCCGCCATGAGGGAATAGTAGCCAATTGCACCCTGATGGGTCACGTTGCGGATGATGCCCCAGCCTACCCCCACTTTCTTTGCCTTTTCCATCACCCGCTTCATGGCAAACACCGTCACCGGGGCGCCCAGCGACCGGTCAGCTTCAATGAGAATGGTCGCCGGGGTCTCCTTTTCTATTTTTATGTCAGGTTTGGGGTTCATCACCCCAGTGGTGAGGTTATCCACATACCATGGGAGGAGGAGTGCGCCGTGAGAGTCCACCCCACGGAGGTTTGCCCAGATGAGCACCTCAGCTTCTATCTCCGCATCCTCCGGTGACATGCCGAGCCTAAGGAACAACTCCTTCATGAACGCTTTGAGCGATTGCCATTTGATGCGTACCTGTGTCTCTGCCATGGTGCTCCTTTCCACCGTGTTTCTGATACATAAGCTGGACGGGGCAAGACGGAGGGTAATTAGCTGGGCTCGGCAGGTTTCGAACCTGCGACCAAGCGGTTATGAGCCGCCTGCTCTGCCACTGAGCTACGAGCCCATGAAACATTAAAGCTGGCACCAGTGAAAAGTGTTTACTGCCAGTCATTCGCACCGCCCTGAGCTTTTTCTTTTAGTCCGATGATATTTTAGCCCCAGCAAGGCTTAATATCAAGTAAAATTGGGGACTTCTAATGTCTGGGTCATGATGCGCCCAGTGGCTATTAGGCTCGGCGCTTTATGAAGAAATAGGTCAGTAGCCCCGCACTGATGGCTCCCGCGGCAATAGCCAGGATAAGCCACAGGTTTGAAGCAGAGGTCGGGGTATGTTCTGAAGGTGGCACAGGTGCCGGCACTGGCGGCGCCGGTGGTGATGGTGACACAGGTTCTATCTTAAGCGGCAGAGATTCCGTGACCATAACTGACTTTTCAGGAGTTTCTGCCGGCGCGGCCTCTTCCGCCACGATAAAACTGCTTACCAATCCTGCCACTGCCACGCTGTACTCACCGGGCTCTTCTTTTGACAGGGTAAACGTCACCTGCGCCGTGCCGCCGCCAGCAATGGTTACGTTTTCTTCCGCCTCTTTCACGCCATTGACCAGCAATGTCACCGGGTATGTGCCCTCTGAGCCCCCGGTGTTGCTGATGAAAAGGCTGACTGTCACCTTCTCACCGATTTCAACTGAATGCGGCAAGACGGTCAGGTCCTTTATGGTAAAAGCGGCCGGAGTGGGCACCAGCCCTAGGACGGCAAAGACCGTAAAGTGGTTCACCGCGGCGCTTACTGTGTGATGAATGGTATCAACAATTGAATCCAGCAGGACCCAGATGCCCTGCTCCTCATCCCAATAGCCGATGACCAGATTTCTCTCTGAGATGCCCGCAGGCAGAGCCGCCGGGTCATAGGTAAAGGTCAGAAATACCGGCTCATCAAAAACAGTGCCCTTAGGACCCAGCTCATACAACTTCCCGATAACGTAAATGTCCTCCAATCCGAGCGCCAGAGCAGTGAAAGTGGGGTCGCTGGCAGAATCAGGCATTGAAGCCAGAGACCGTTCAAAGACGTTGAGGATGAGCAATGGCGCGCCCGTGGTCTTATTGGTCGCCGTAGTGCCCTGCACAACAGTCACCTGCAAATTATTATCAAGAGACTTGAGCACCACCGTCTGGGTAAAGACGCCTTCCGGCGTCACCAGCGCTGGCAGAGGCAGATACTGCATCGGCACGCCTTCAGCCCCGCCTTCTCCCATGCGGTGGACCCCGGACCTCACCACATCAGAAAAATCCAGGGCATCTTCTATCGGAGTGAACTTATTTATCACCAGAGCGTCACTGGTTGAAAATCCTTCCAGAGCATCCCTGGTATATAGCCTGTAAATCAAGATGTTCAGTAAATCAGAGAAGGAAAAGCTATCCGAGACATCTCTGGTGTTGAACCAGTAGATGATGGCTTCTACCAGGTCTGAAAATGACAGGTTGTCAGAGACATCTCTGGTATAAAACCGGTAGATATCCACCAGAAGGGAGTCCGTGAGAGGCAGTCCTTCATCGGTAGGCGTAAACTTATTGGCAACGATGGCATCGGCAAGGGAAAGTGATTCCAGCGGTGAATATTTGTGAGCCACGACGCTATCGGCAAGGGAGAGAGATTCAGTTAATTCCCGGCTGTAGCTGGCAGCCTGTGCCTGTGGCATAGGAAGCAAATACACCACCAGCGCAACTATGGACAGCGCTATCAGACCGCGCCTGATGCCTCTCACTTCAAACTCGCCTTATCAAACCCCGCGCGTGCATCGCTATAACGTAATGCGCCAGGTGATAGCAATCTGGTCGCCGGCGTTCAGGTCCACCGGGGTGAAAGTGTTCTCTGCAATCAGTGCGGAAATCTGCAGAGCGCTGGTTGACCCATCATTGGTGTTATAGACATTGTTGAAAAGACCGGCTTTCTGGACCCCGGTAAAGCTATTGCCGGGAGTCACCGTGAAAGTCTTGGAAAGAGTATAGGTATGCGAGCCTTTCGTTCCGCCTGAGCCAGCGGTATAGGCAACACCAATGGTCAGAGTACCCGTGCTCCTCGCCAGGCCGCCAGTGGTGATTTCAATATCGCTGGGGTAAGAGCCGTCAACCGCCTGCCAGCTTGAGTGCGCCGCATCCACGCCGGTGGCGTCGGTGGACAGCGCGATGTATATGGGCGCCGTGCTCCGATACCACTTATCATTGCCACCCATAGCTGATGTCCACTGGAAGGCGGCGGTCTGTCCGCCCAGGTGCCTTGCTAAAGCGGCTAGACCAACATTAGTGATGACATTGGAGCTCTCATGGCGGTAGACCTGCACCATCGCATCCCCTACAGGCCGGTATACCTCCACCAGAACCGTGCTCTGCAGTTTGACCACCTCCCCGCCAGAAGGCGCCCCGGCTTCCCCTGTCACCACAGCCTGGGATGGCGCCATTGACGGTAACGGGGTTACTACCTTTGGTTCGCTCTGCTGGCTCTCCATCATAAAAACGGTGATTGCGCCTAACGCTACTACCAGAAAAAAGACAGCCGTGCCCAGTATTAACCTGTTTTTGATTTTCACCTTCAGCTCCTTGTGCTTCCCTTCCATCTCTGAACCAGTTTTTCCTACCTTCAAGGAAGCAGTACTTTGGTACTATGACTTTAGTTCTCTCTTTTCTTATTCTAGCGTTCTGAGGCTCAGTTTGCAATAGTACAGGAGTCACATCAGCTTGATTTCAGACTCACGAGAGGTTCAGCTGTCAGACGTTATCAGCGAGTGAAAAGCGAGAACGACTTAGGCTCAAGTGTCACGGAAACGGCACCGTCTGAGTTGAGCTCTGCGGGAAGCTGGCTCCCTTTTCCCAGCCACTGTGGCTCTGCTGAATCAATTCGCTTGCGCCAGCGCCCTTTGGGAACCGGGAAATCAGCTGATTGCTGGGCATCACTGAAGCTGGCTATGATTAAAGCTTCACTATCCCCGCTCCAGCGGCGGATAAACAGCAGTTTGCTTTCTTCATCCCCCTGCACATCCAGCGTTTCTTTATCAAGGCGTGATAGCGCCGGCACCTCCTTGCGCAGGCGGATGAGCTCTTGGTAGAAGCTGAGCAGAACGCGATGCTGTCCTTCACTGCTCAGGGAGTGGTTTAGCTTGAGGCTTTGAAAGATCTTTTCCTCCTGCGGGTTTGGTAACTCACCCTGCCATTCAAAGCGGGCAAACTCCTGGCGGCGTCCTTTCCATACTGCCTCAATAAGCGCCGGGTCAGAGTGGCTGGTACAATACTGGAACGGAGCGGTCTCTCCGTACTCCTCTCCCATGAAGAGAAGCGGTATGAACGGTGATAGCAGGACGACGCCGGCGGCTAATTTCAGTGCCTCAAAGGAAACGAGCTGGCTCAGACGCTCGCCCAGCATACGGTTGCCTATCTGGTCATGGTTCTGAGAAAAGACAACCAGGCGGTCAGCAGGAATATCCCGTGAGGATGAGCCGTGACGGCGCTGACGGTAAGGAGAATATTCTCCTGAGTAGACAAATCCCTCGCGGAAAGCTTTGACCAGCTGCTGTACCCTGCCGAAGTCTTCATAGTAACCTTTTCTCTCGCCGGTGAGCAGGGTGTGGAGTGCGTGGTGGAAATCATCATTCCACTGGGCATCAAGTCCATAGCCGCCTTGCTCAGGCGGTAGCAATAAGCGGCGGTCATTGGCATCGCTCTCAGCGATGAGGTAGATGTGCCGGTTTGTCTGTTCCCGTAGTTGCTTCACAGAATCTGCAAGCTCCCGCAAAAATGGCTGAGGTGAGGCGTCCATAATGGCATGCAGGGCATCCAGGCGCAGGGCATCAATATGAAACTCGGTGAACCAGTAAAGAGCGTTTTCAATGAAGTAACGGCGCACCTCGTCGCTGTATGCTCCATCAAAGTTGACTGCCTGTCCCCACGGGGTGCGGTAGCGGTCAGTGAAGTACGGTCCGAACTTGCCCAGGTAATTGCCTTCCGGTCCGAGGTGGTTATAGACCACGTCCAATATCACCGCCAGCCCCTTCCGGTGGCAGGCATGGATTAAGCGCTTTAGCCCTTCTGGTCCGCCATATGAGTCCTGCACGGCAAATGGATAGACGCCGTCATAGCCCCAGTTGCGACTTCCCGGGAACTGAGATACAGGCATGAGTTCCAGCGCAGTAATGCCCAGCTCCTTCAGCTCACCCAGAAAAGGAATAATAGCGGTAAAGGTGCCCTCCGGAGTATAACTACCCACATGAAGCTCGTAGATAATGTAGTCCTTAAGAGGGAGACCAGACCAGCCGGAATCATCCCAGGGAAAACCGGTGTCCATTACCTGAGAGGGACCGTGCACTCCCTGGGGTTGGAAACGGGAAGCCGGGTCAGGGTACTCTCTATCGCCGTCCAGCCGATACTTGTATATACTCCCCTCCCCTATTCCACTGAAAAGTCCGTGATGGTAGCCGAAAGCACCCCGCTCAAGAGATAAAAATTTCTCCTGCGGAGCGATTATGTGAACTTCAACCTTCTGCGCAAACGGAGCCCAGACCAGAAACCGGCATTTCCTGTCTCCCAGATAAGTGGCACCCAGCTTAAATTCTTCCGGGCTCATATTATCTGCTCTCACAAGTCAATGGGCACTAGTCTTCAGTCGCCAAATCTGTCCCGGGAAACGCAATTATCAATACCGTATTCCCTTTTCACAAAGCGGTAGATGGCGATGTCATACTCCTCCGGATACCGCAGGCTCTGTCTTACCATTAACACTATTTGCCTGCCCAGTTCTGCCGCCGCTTTCATGGCATGCCTGTCCCTGCGGATGGTGCCTTTATCCCTGGCATAACCATAAACAAAGTCAGTGGAAAACATATGGTGAACAGAGAAGAAGGTGCTGAAGAGGTTCCAGACGCCGGCGTTTCCCAAGCTCGCGCCGACCGATATCACGCCGCACACTTTGTTCGCCAGCCTGTTGTTGTTGGCGTAAATATAGTAGGAGCGGTCAATAAGCATCTTGGCTTGAGCTGTAGCGCTGAAGAAATAGACTGGCGTGCCCCACACAATGCCGTCAGCTTGTAAGAGACTATCATAGATTGCCGGTACGTCATCTTTTATGTGGCATTTGCCGGTCTTCAGACAGGCAAGACATCCGTCGCAAGGTCTTATATCTTTGTCGCAGATTGTGAGCAGTTCCGTCTCCGCACCTTGAGCTTTTGCGCCGTTGAGTGCTTCCTGCACCATAATCTCGGTATTTCCCCCTTTTCTGGGACTGCAGACAATGCCGGCAACTTTCATCTCACACCCCTTCGGAACCACTCAAATAGTGTCATTATAACCTCTGGGCATTCCGTGTTCAAATAATAAAGTATAGTTATAATGATAATGCATCACAGAAACTGAACGGTGCGGACTGTTTCAGCGCAGAAAGAAGGAGGATGGCTATGGCTAAGACTGAGATGGCTCCCGACCGGTTAATGTACCCCAGGCCTGCTCTTCTCGTGGGGGCAAACGTCAATGGCAAAGCGAACTTCATGGCGGTCGGCGGAGGAGGTGTGGCAAACGCAGTGCCCCCGATGATGGCGGTGCCCATCAAGCATCACTGCTACACGCTTAAAGGCGTCCTGCAGAACCTCACTTTTTCTATCAATACGCCCTCTGTTGATTTGGTGAGGGAGCTGGATTTCTGCGGCATCACCTCCGGCGCCACCGTGGACAAGGTGAAGGTATGCAAGTTTGACGTCTTTTATGGCAATCTGAAGACCGCGCCGCTGATAGAGCAATGCCCGGTCAACCTGGAGTGCAAGGTGGTGCATATCCTGAACCTGGGGAGCCACGCCTTCATCATCGGTGAGGTAAAAGGGACTTACGTATCTGACAATTGCCTGACAGACGGCAAGCCCGATGTGAGGAAGATTAAGCCCATTATCTTCAATCTGGAACTGTCTGCATACTATGCTTTTGGCGAGGTCATTGCTAAATCGCATAGCATTGGCAAGGAGTTAAAAACCTGGGGATGAAGCGATACCCTTTTACGATTGTTTGACCCCGCTTGCTTTTTTGACCACATCTATCGCGGTTCTTTTGAAGGTCTCATACGCATTGCCGAACTCGTTCATGGTCTTGACCACCGGACCAAAGTGTGGCCAGTCTTCCGTCCTTAACCCGCCGGTGCCGAAATCACCTTTTATGCCCACCCCCTTGATAAATTTCGCCAATTCCGGTGTCAGCTCGTAGGCTTTGCGGAAATCATCCAGTTCCAGAAGCCTCTGGAGAACCTCAGTGTCGGGCTCCCGCGCTATTGCGTTGGAATAGTCGTTTAAATTAAATCCGGGCTGGCGTGAGGCTTGCACCACCGCCCACTGGTGGTTAGGAAACTCGGTGTTGGTCATATTCTTTTCCGCCAGCGTCAGCAGGGTGTCCGCAGGCTTTCGCTTTGAGGCTGGCAGAACATCAATCATATCCATAACCTCCTCAGCCTGAGCGCGCGATAAACCGAACTCTTTCCTCAAATAAGTGAGCCATCTGAGCCTGTTTTCAGGGCTGAAGAAGAGCCAGTAGACCCGGTGGGCAACAATGGTCCCCGCTAAACCAATGTCATCTTCCAGACGCGTGAGGAAAGAGACTACCGTTTCTCTTTTCTTTCCTGAAGCCACTGCCTCCACGAACGCTGGATGGGTCAGCTTTTTCAAATAGCGATAGCTGGACAGAGCTTTGACCTTACCTTCCCATGAACTCTGTTTCTCCAGTTCCGCCGCCGCACCCAGCCGCTCAGCCAGCTTGACCAGTAGCTCCTCTTTGTTCTCAACTGTGCTCAGGGCTTCCAGAAGGTGTTTCTCAGCTTCCACTTCGCGCAGGTGGCTTTCCAGCCTGCCGCCCATGTTTGTCTCGTAGACCTGCGTGGGGCGAATGCCCCGCTTCAATGCTTCAGCCATCCCCTTCATCGCGGCGATGATAAGCTCGGTCTCCTGCGCCACGGTATAGGTGACGGTATTGTTTGTCCCGATACCCATGCTCGTCAGCGCGGCGGTGATAGCAACTGCCGCCGGGTAGCCCGCGGCGACCTTAAAAACCAGATTGGGCCTGCCCACCTGCGCCACAGCAGGTAAGCCCCAGGTAAGATAAGCATCACGGATTTTGAGGAACTTATCAGCTGAAGCGTATATCTTGAGCGCATCCTCAATACTGCCGGCAAGGCTTGCCGCCACGTTGGGGTTCAATTGATAGCTGACCATGCCGTCATGAAAATCTGACAGCAGGGCGATGGGGCGGAAGACCTCCAGATTGGGCCAGAGCGCCAGCATGGTTGCCTGGATGGCCATTTCATCGCCATATCTTTCAGGGTCTTTGAACCATTCGTGATGTTCCACAGCCACTTTACGGAACTCATCCCATAGCTCCGGGCAATCGTTGTACGCCGCCGCCGCCAGCACGGGGTTGGTGGACACCTGAACAAAGCCGAGATGTCTCAGCCACCTCAACCCCAGGGCATAGTCATTGCCGAACTTGCACATACCCTTCGCGGTCATCTGATAATACACGTTGCTCTGAATCGCTTTCTTAGCCGCCATCACGAAACTGCTGGCAAAACTGCTCTCAACCAGTCCCCCTTTGATTTCCTGAGCTATCTTGGCAACCATGCCCTCACCGCGCATAACTTTGCCCATTTCAAGCAGAAACCTGTCCACTACCGCCTGAGCGATGGTAGTCTGCGCGGCTTCCTGTTTTTCCAGAGACTCCCACTGGTTCAGAGCATGTATGATGTAATCAAAAGCCTGTATACTTTCTTTTTCAGGAAATCCGGCTCGCCTGCTTTCCATTCCGCACAGGTTGATGGCCATCTCCATCAATACCTCATAGGCTCTCTGGCGTATAAGGACTTTCTCAGTCTGTTTCTCCACCTCTTCTTCTGACTGCGGTCTGCCGCTAATAAACTCAAGATTAAGACGGCGCAATATGTTTCCTACCGTCTTGGCGAGATTCCTTCCTTCAAGGGCAATGAGAAGGTAATCAGCGGCAAGCTGGGTCTGCCCCAGCAAAGCCATTTCAACAACGTGTTCACACTGACCGTGGTTTGCCGGGGGATATCTGAGTGGCTCAGCACGTGAGTTGCGGACGATTGAAGCCACATCTATGGAGTTCATCATCACCTCGCCACAGGACAGAACATAAAAAGCGGGAGACGGGATTCGAACCCGCGACCACCTGCTTGGAAGGCAGGCACTCTGCCACTGAGTTACTCCCGCATTAGTCTCTATTTTATCCGCAAACTCCGCCACTGTCAAAGTGATATATTGAAGCCAAACCATGATTATGTAAAATACATTCCCTTGTCTAATCGCCTCGTTAGCCTTATCATATTAGTGATGGCAACACACTCCGTCTGCCTTATTGACCTCACCTCAGAACAGCTTCAAAAGCTGGTAATCTCTATGGGGGAGCCTGCCTACCGGGCAAAGCAACTGCTGAGCGGCATCTACCGCCGTCTGGCTTTCTCTTTCAACGAAATGACCGACCTGCCGGCATCGTTCCGGGAAAAACTGCAGCATAAGGTCAGCCTTCACAGTCTCACCATGGTGGAAGAAATGACCAGCCGCGATGGCACCATAAAAACGCTCTTCTCCCTGGCTGACGGCAGCACAATTGAAGCCACTCTTATGCCCTACCCTGCTCAGGGAGGCAGGACCCATCACACCACCTGTGTCTCCACTCAGGTGGGATGCCCCATCGGCTGTCCGTTCTGCGCCACCGGTCAGCAGGGCTTTGAGCGCAACCTCACTCCGGGGGAAATCATAGACCAGGTGCTCTACTTCGCCCGCAAGCTGAAGGACCGGGGAAGTGGGTCAATTGACAATATCGTTTTCATGGGCATGGGCGAGCCCCTCGCCAACTATGATGCCCTCTGGCAGGCGATTGAGATGCTCAATTCCCCTGACGGGTTCAGACTCGCGGCGCGGAGCATGACCATCTCCACTGCCGGTCTGGTGCCGCAGATAGACCGGCTGAGCAAAGCAAACCTGCAGGTGGGGCTGGCAATATCTCTACATGCCAGCAATAACGCTTTGAGGGATAAACTCGTGCCTCTCAACCGCAGATACCCGCTGGAACAGCTTATTCCTGCCGTCCGCGAATATTTCCGCCGGACGGGAAGGCGCCCCAGCTTTGAATACATCCTTTTTGACCGCATCAATGATTCTCCTGAGGACGCCCATGCGCTGGCAGAACTCCTCTCCGGTTTGACCTGCCATGTTAATCTCATCCCGGCAAACCCCACAGGCTCTGCTGATTTTCAACCGCCAGCTCATGGGAGGGTGCTCGCCTTCCAGCGTGAAGTGAAAAGTCTGGGTATCACCTGCACCTTGCGCCGCAGGAAGGGGATTGATATTGCCGCCGGCTGTGGTCAGCTGAGAAGTCGCCTCCTCAAATCAGGTCGTCCTACAACGAAAAAGAAGGGGGTCGCCCTCTGATGTCCACCCAGCTTATCTGGTGGCTGGTCTTCGGGGTGCTGGTTATTGTTCTGCTGGCGCTGGACCTGGGCGTGTTCCACCGCCGGGCACATGTGATAAGGGTTAGAGAAGCCCTAATCTGGAGCGCAGTCTGGATTTCCCTTTCGCTCATCTTCAACCTAGGCGTCTATTTTGCCTTCGGTGCGGACAAGGCGGTCAATTTCTTCACCGGCTACCTCGTTGAGAAATCATTGAGCGTGGACAATCTCTTCGTCTTCCTGGTCATTTTCACCTATTTCAATGTCCCGGCGAACGCCCAGCATAAAGTCCTTTTCTGGGGTATCATGGGCGCGCTCATCATACGCGGCATATTTATCTTCGCGGGCGTTGCCATCATAGAGCGTCTCCACTGGGTCATTTACATCTTCGGCGCCTTCCTGGTCTATACCGGCGTCAGGCTGTTCCTGCACCGGGACCGGAAAATCCACCCCGAGCATAACCCATTCCTGAGGCTCTGCCGCAGGTTCATCCCGGTGACCAAAGACTACCACGGAGACAGGTTCTTCCTGAGGGAAGCAGGACAACTGTTTGTCACACCGCTTTTCCTTGTGGTGCTCGTCGTGGAGACGACCGATATCCTCTTTGCGGTGGACTCAATCCCGGCGGTGCTGTCCATCACCCTGGACCCGTTCATCGTATACACCTCAAACATCTTCGCCATTCTGGGACTGCGTGCACTATACTTTGCCCTCGCCGGCGTGACCCTGAGATTACACTACCTGTCCTACGGGCTTTCCGCTATCCTTGTTTTTCTGGGCTTTAAGATGCTTTTCTCCGGGTTTTACAAACTGCCGGTGGTGGTGGCGCTGGGAGTAGTCGCCGGAATACTGGCGATTTCAACTATCGCTTCCTTCTTCCGTCCTAAGAAAGCTGAGACCATCGCCGAGCAGGTGCGCCATAGCGAGCAAAAGAATTAACTAAAAAGGAGACCCATGGACAGCGTTGCCATTCTGAAAGACCTCATCGCTTTTGATACCAGTGTGCCGCCCGGACTGAATTACGGCGCTATCATGGACTACCTTGAGCCGCTCTTCGCTCAGGCTGGCTGCCAGACGCAGAAAATTGCCATACCGCCTGAATATGCTGACGGGAGAGAGGGAAGGGTCAACCTTCTCGCTCACCGCCGTGCTCCGGGGAAACCGCGCCTCATCTTCTATGCCCATGCTGACGTGGTGCCGGCGCAGGGGTGGAATGCATTTAAGCCCAGAGTTGAAAACGGCAGGATTTACGGTCGCGGCGCCGCTGACATGAAGGGAGCCATCGCCGCGCTCCTGCTCGGGCTGACAGATGTAAAAGACAGTCCGCTGGCATATGACCTGTCTGCGATGATAACCACGGACGAGGAAATTGGACAGGCGGACCAGCTCCGCTACCTCAGCCGGTTTCTGGAGCCACTTAAAGGCGCTTATCTCTTTGACCTTGACGGCAGTGCTGGCTTCGTCTCCATTGCCGGGCTGGGCGCGCTCGGAATGACAGTCAAAGTCAAAGGAAAATCAGTCCATTCCGCCATGTCCCATCTGGGTGAAAACGCTGTAGAAAAGGCTATTCCCCTGCTTAATGCCCTTGCTGACCTCAAGAAAAAAGTGTCTGCCCGCAGGTCAAAGACCCCAGCCTCGCCGGATTCCGGTCTGACCATGATGGAAGCCCGGCTCAACATCAATATGATTCAGGGCGGCATCAAATCAAACATTGTCCCGGACGAATGCACCATCACCATTGACCGGCGGCTCATTCCGGAAGAATCCATCGGCGAGGCTGAGGAGGAGCTCCGGCAAGCACTTGCCGCAGTGCCGGATGTACGCTGGGAGATAGACCAGGTATTCCGTATTCCCACTGTTCCACCCGCCGAAGACCCCGTCGTTGACCGATTGTCTGCCATAATACAGGAAGTCACCGGCACCTCCGGTAAATACGGTGAGATGGGCTCAGGCAACCTCGGTCATCTCGCCAGCCAGGAGTGGCAGGCAAAGCACTTCGGCTCTGGAGTCATCCGTCCTGATAGCAACATTCATGGCAAAGATGAGTTTGTCAGACAGCAAGATATTGAAGATTTGGCTACTGTTATAGCCAGGTTCATTTCATAGGAGACCACAGCACGAAGCAGGGAGGAGGTGACGCATGAAGATAAGATACCCACCTGAATCAGAACCGCAACTGCCCCGCGCGGGAATAGTCAGAAAGCTGAGAAACCAGTTCATTGAGGGGTTGTTCGTCAGCATCCCCATCGGTGGTACGTTACTTATCCTTTACTGGGTTTTCTCAACGGTTGACAATATCCTCCAGCCGGTAATCACCGCCATCTGGGGTAAGCATATCCCGGGTATCGGTTTTGCGGCTACGCTGGTGCTAATTTACATGGCGGGCGCCATCGCGGACAACTTTCTGGGCAAGCGGCTTATTCACTACGTTGAGTCTTTTCTGTCACGGATTCCGGTTTTCTGGCAGATTTACGCGGGCATCAAACAGGTAATCAAAAGTTTTCCTGCGTCAGGCAAAACCAGCCTTATGAAGGTGGTGCTGGTGGAGTTCCCCAGAAAAGGTATGAAAGCAATCGCCTTCGTTACCAATGAAATAACAAACGATTCCGGCGAGAAACTGCTCAGCATTCTCATCCCCACCGCACCCAATCCATCCACCGGCTTTTTCCAGGTGGTAAAAGATGAAGAGGTTATCTCCACTAACCTGTCTCTGGATGAAGCCCTCAAGATGATTATTTCTGCCGGGAGACTGGTGCCTGAGGCAGACTCAAAGAAAACCCTCAGAGACCGGTAGCAATTGCCAAACACTGCGGTGAAGTTCTTAAAATGGTCCTCCCTCCCCGGTGGGGAGGGAGGTGGAGGAGGGCTAGAGTATGGGACAGGCTTGCCAGAAAGTGGCGGGCTGGCTAGCCCGGCTGGCATCCGGTAACATAAGAGGGCTTGTGGGAGCACCAGACGCTTTTCACTCCGGCAAGCTCAGTTAAAGCTAATACTTCCAGCCGTATTTCATTGTCATCACTCAAAGAATATAACCTGACATCATTCTCCCGCACTTCTCTCACTACTCCCCGCTTTGTAAGGTAACTCAGTGCTCTCTCCATGCACTGCCTGCCCTGGCGCAGAGCGCAAGTAATGGCCAGCAAATTAAATCTGGCACTTGGATAGCGCCTCCAGAATAGGAGCAATTCCAGGAGTGAGTTCCGATCATACTCATAGTCTTCTGTCAGGCGGGTCACTCTATCCTTTATTGCCATTTCAGAGGTGGCCACTGCGTCTCCTTTCTGGTCAAGGAGCGGCGGAGCGGGAATAACACTCCGCCACTCCTGTTGCATAGAGTAGAGGTGAGAAGAGAGAAAACCTCAATTGTTAATTACGGATTGGCATAACGGGACGGTTTCTCTGCACGGGGAAAGACTGCCGCATCCTCATGAAGGACGGTATTTCCAGCTCATCAGCCCTTAGCCCTTTAAGCATGCGGTTCATCTCTTTCTCCCGAGCCGTGGTGCCCACGAAGGTGGTCTTGGTGGCGAAGCCGGTCGCAATGAGGGTGAGCCTTACCTGTGCCCCGAGATTGCTGTCCAGCGTCACGCCGAAGATAACGTTGGCTTCCGGGTCAACAGCCTTGCGGATGATTTCCGCCGCCTCGTTGACCTCAAAAAGGGTCAGGTCACTACTGCCGGCAACATTGAAAAGCACCCCCTTCGCCCCGTCAATGGAAACATCAAGTAGCGGGCTGGCAAGTGCTTCCTTGGCGGCATTTGCCGCGCGGTTCTGCCCGGAGCCATAGCCGATTGACATCCAGGCCGGTCCGGCATCTCTCATAATGGTGCGGATATCAGCAAAGTCAAGATTGATGAGACCGGGCACGGTAACCACCTCAGCAATTGCCTGCACGCCATGATGGAGCACCTGGTCTGCCAGTTTAAAAGCGCTATCAACTCCGGTCTTCTGGTCAACAAGCTCCAGCAGACGGTCATTGGGGATGATGATGAGGGTATCAACGTTGTTCATCAGATTCATAATACCCTCTTCAGCCACCTGGGAACGGTGAGTACCCTCAAAGGTGAAGGGACGGGTAACCACGCCGATGGTAAGCGCGCCGCTTTGCTTAGCAAGCTCTGCCACCACGGGAGCTGAGCCGGTACCCGTGCCGCCGCCCATGCCGGCGGTGATGAAGACCATGTCAGCACCGGCCACCACCTGCTTTATCTCTTCACGGCTTTCCTCCGCCGCCTTGCGCCCCACGGTATGGTCCCCACCGGCACCCAGTCCCCGGGTGCTCCGTTCACCCAGCTGGATGCGGACTGCCGCTTCCGTGACCGCCAGATGCTGGGCGTCCGTATTCATGGCAATAAACTCTACACCGCGTATCTGGTCCCGGACCATCCGTGTCACTGCGTTACTGCCAGCGCCACCACAGCCAATGACTTTGATTTTAGCTGGACTTGGTACATATGCCTGTCTTGACATCTTTTTCTCCTTTTTTCTCTTAAGTTTTATTTTGTGACGCGTCCGAATAATCTTGACAGGAAATCACGCACGCCGTGCTTATCCTGCCAGCTCTGCATGCCCTGCTGTTTCTTCGCTTTCCAGAGCAAAAGACCCACGCCGGTAGCGTACGCCGGGTCGCGCAGAGTATCGGATACGCCATACATGTTAATTGGAGTGCCCACCCGCGCCGGAAGACGTGTCATTGTCTCGGTCAGCTCAGCAATGCCAGGAAGATTGGCGCTACCACCGGTGAGGACGATGCCCGCCGGGATTAGTTTGGCATAATCCCCGTGCGGTAGCTCCAGGACAATAAGACGGATAAGCTCTTCCACGCGGATACGGATGATTTCTGACAGGTCATGATAGGAAACGCTGTGCCCGTCAGCGGTGACCTTCTTATCTTCCTCTTCTTCTTTACCCTCTTCGGCAAAAGGCATGACATTACCATAACGCTTTTTCATTTCCTCAGCCAGTTCAAAGGAAAGTCCCAGACCCATCGCCACATCTCTGGTAATCTGATACCCGGCGACGGGTAAAATGGAGGTATGGTAAATAGTGTCATCCTTAATGACGCAGATATCAGTGGTACCCCCGCCGATATCCGCCAGGAGAACACCGGTCTGCCGTTCTTCCTCCGTCAGCACTGCCTCTGCGCTGGCCAGAGATTCCAGTACCAGGTCATCAATCTCAACCCCCACCCCGCGGATGCATTTGGTCAGGTTCTGGATGGAGGTTACCGCCGCGGTAACAATATGCGCCTCCACATCCAGGCGGAAACCGTGCATGCCCACAGGGTTCTTTATCCCCTCCTGCCCATCAACCTTATAACTGCGGGGGATAACATGAAGCAGTTTCTGGTCGCTGGGCACTCTGACACTGCGCGCAATTTCCAGAACGCGTCTCAAATCCTCAGGGCGGACCAGCCGGTCACCGCGACTGATGGAAACAACACCCCTGTTATTCACCGAGCTTACGTGCCTGCCGGTAATGCCTACATAAGCTGACTCCAGCTTGTAGCCGGCACTCCTTTCGGCTTTTCTCACCGATTCCCGGATTGATTCTTTGGCTTCATCAATATTGACTACCAGTCCCTTCTGCAAGCCGGCAGATGGAGCCACGCCAACACCGAGAACGCGGGGAGAGCCGCCATTGCCACTGACATCAGCCATTATGGTACATACTTTAGTAGTACCGACATCTATGGCTGCGACTCTGTTCTTTCTCATTTTTCACTCCTCCGCTGGCTACCTATTTATTTTATAGCCAGCTACTTTGCTTCCCGGTAATGGATGTTCCATTTGCTGCACAGAAGGTTGACGAAGTTCCTGACTTCCGGATTTGGTGCGTCATGGAGCTCTGCCAGAAAACCATGCATGAGCTCACTGCCACTCATTCCCGGAGTGGGCTCCTGTGGCCCAGGGAGATTAATGTAGACAATCTCCGTCATCAGCTTCTGATACTCAATAGCCAGTCCCATACTTTTTCCCTCCTTTTACATTTTTTGTTTTTATGCATTCAGAATAAGACGTGCCAGAAGCATCCGTCAAAGATTGTCCAATTTTGTCCTGTGTAGTTCCGCCTAATCCGTGACCAAATTCCAAAATATTTATCAAACACCTGTTGTAATTCCAGCAGTGTTGCCATATAATTAAAACTGCCAGGACGGTATTATGGTCGTTAACGCGGTTAATGACACCACACGGAAGCGTCTGCCTCCTTACATCTCATACCGCACGTTCCGTAATTTCGTGGACAGCCTGCAGGTGGGAGGTATTCCTGCCCGGATTGACCGCAGTTACTGGGGAGACCGGCTCTCCGGCACCACCGGCACCCAGCTCATGACCGCTTTGCGTTTTCTGGGGCTGATTGACGCCAATTCAATACCCACAAACCGGCTCAGGCTTCTTGTTTCTGCCCGCGGTCCGCAGAAGACAGAGCTACTTAGACAGATTGCCTATGAAGCGTTTACCTTTATCTTCCGCAGCTCTTTTGACCCCCAGAACGGCACTTACAGCCAGCTGGAGGAAATCTTCCACAGCCAGTTTGAGCTAACTGGAGACGTTTCCCGCAAATGCATCAAATTCTTTCTAATGCTCGCCAGTGATGCCGGCATTCACCTGTCTTCATTCATCACCAAGCGGCTGAAAACGCCGCGTAGTGGCACTGGTGCCAGAAATTCCAAGAAAGTTGCCACAAGGACAAGTGGGAACTCGGTAGTTCCAGAAAAAACGGTGGAAATGCCATACCATAATTCCTGGGATACCATGGTTCTGAACAAGTTCCCCACCTTTGACCCGGCATGGTCAGAAGAGGTCAAGCTGAAGTGGTTTGACGCCTTCAATGAACTGTTGAAAATCGGCAGTTCAGCCCGGGGAAGCAAAGCAGAATAATCCCGCCCGCAAGACGGCTTGAAATCTTCTTAATCCGCTTTCTATTTTCTTCTGGTACCCAGCATATTGCTGAACTGCAGATAGCCAATAATGTCAGCACGGCTCAAGGTGCCCATAAGCCTGCCGTCCTGAACTACGAGCACCTGGTTAATGTCATGCTGGGCAATGAGCGCCATGGCTTTGGTCAGGCTTTCCTCCGGCGATACGGTATAAAGCGGCTGGCGCGTCATGATGGTCTCTACCGTGGTCTGTCCCCAGCGCTCTTGCGGGATATGCCTGACATCAGTAATCGTCACAATGCCGATAATTTTGCCTCCATCTGCTACAGGTATAGACCGGCGGCGGTACTTGAGGAAGATTTCTTCTACCAGCTCAGTTACCGTCATACCGGAGCTTACTGTCTCCAAGCTATTATTCATCACCGCTTTAACCGGGATTCCCTTCAATTGCTCCTGAAGCGCCGTCTCCTGACGGCTTGACGCCGCCGCACCGCTGATAAACCAGCCGATAAACGCCATCCACAGACCGCCCAGCAGGTTGCCGGTCAGCATCTGGAAAATTCCGACGCCAATGAGAAGCCACCCGAACCCCTGCCCCACCGCTGAAGCCACGCTGGTTGCCTTAACTAGGTTGCCCGTGATGCCCCAGATGATTGAGCGCAGAACGCGCCCGCCGTCCAGAGGGAACCCGGGCAAAAGATTGAAGACTGCCAGCAGTCCATTGATGAACCATAAATAGTAAAAAGTTGCCGCAAGCGGACTCAGCTTATCACTCATCAATAGCCATAAAACATAGCAAAGCCCCGATAAGGCAACGCTAGTGAGCGGACCAACAATTGCCATGGCAAACTCAGTCTTCGGCTTCTCTGCCTCCCGGGCGATGTTGCTCACCCCACCGAAAATAAACAGCGTGATGCTGGTGACCGGCATGCCTCTTGCCCGTGCTACGAAGGAGTGTGCCAGCTCGTGGAGCAGGACGGAAACAAAAAGAAGCAGTGCCGCGGCAAAACCGGTTATCCAGTAAGTGCTTTTCTCCCAGCCGGGGTAGGACTGAGGAAAGAAGCCCTGCGCCAGCGACCACGTGACCAGCGCCAGAATCAGAAGCCAGTTATAATGCACCCGCAGCTCTATGCCGGCTATTGACCCGATACGGATTGAACCTCTCACATTGTCCTCTCAATCTGAGCTTATTGCTCAGCTTTCCTGGGCCTGATGATAAAGAGGGGGATGCCTGACTCTCTGAGCACATAGTCCGCAATACTGCCCAGAACCGCCCGGCTCAGCCCGCCGCGGCCATGAGTCGCCATGGCGATGAGGTCTACCCCGTTTTTCCGGGCATAGTCTACAATCGCCTGCCCCACCAGCGGTCCGGGCAGGATAGTCCATTCTACATCTATCCCCTTTTGACGCAGGAGTCTGGCTACGCTCTCCAGATATGCCTCTGCCGCCCGCTCCTCTTTTTCAATCTGCTCCGCGCTGGCACGCGTGGGTATCGGCGCGGCGGGCACGCCGGGCACAGCGGGAGTAACCACAAAGCCTGCCCCGGTCAATACCTGGAGCAGGATTATTTTACTTCCGCCGTGGAGGGCTTCCTCTGCCGCATAAGGCAGGATTGCTTCAGCTACCCGGGAACCATCAAGGCATACCAGTATTTTCTTAGCCATGCCGTCTCTCCTTATGCTGAAATCAGCTAAACCTCAATGAGAACTGCGTTTCCTTCAGTCTTTACCTTATAAGTGGTGATGGGCCGGGGTGATTTAACCACCTGGCTCACCTTTGCTACCAGACCGGTAAACGTAGTCCAGCGGATGACATGTCCATCCCGCAGGTCAAACTGAGAGCCATGCCGCGGGCAGGTGACCACCGTCCCTTCCAGCTTTCCTTCTGAAAGTTTCCCACCCAGATGTGGACAGCGGTTGCTCACCGCGTAATAGCTATCTCCCACCCGCGCCAGAAGTATCTCCTTCTCCCCTGCGCTGACCGCTTTCATGGCGCCCGGGTTGAGTTCGTCAATCCCTGCCACTGCTATCCACTGGCTCATAATCCCCTCATTAAAAATTATTTGATTCTGCTTTCCACGGCTTTCCAGCTGATATTCTTGAAAAATGCCTCAATGTAGTCTGCCCTTTTCAGGCCGTAATCAGTCATAAAGGCATGTTCAAACACGTCCATTACCAGAATGGGTTTACAGCCAGCCATGTGATTCATCTCGTGCTCGTTAATCCACTGGTTGAAAAGCCATCCGGTGACATCATCCTGGTAAAGGATAGCCCAGCCGATACCCCGCATCTTGCCGGTAGCTTTGAAGTCTTCTTCCCACGCTTCATAACTGCCAAACGCTGAAGCCAGTGCCTTTGCCAGCTTGCCGTTCTTGTCCAGCGGAGATTTCCCGCCCAGATTGTCAAAGTAATACTCGTGGAGCCGCATGCCGTTGAACTCAAAGCCGAAACGTCGCTTAAGCTCAGCATATTCCGGATTTGTCCCGTCCTTGGGCTTGTTTTTGAGCAGTTCAGCCAGTTTATTGGTATTGTTGACGTAGCCCTGGTAAAGTGTGAAATGGTTTTTAAGCAATGCCTCGCTGAACCCTGTCATGCCAATCAAACTGCTGTAGTCCTTTGCCTGATACGTCATCTTACCCTCCTCTACTTCAAATACCTTATAGTTATATTGTATCGCATTTACTGCCATTAACCAATAGTCTGATTGGGTTCTTTTGCCTGGTGAACTGGCTGATATCTTTCACGCAATACACCGTTTAGCTTATAATGCTAACTAGGGTAATCCACGAGAAGACATGAACATTCTAGTTTTTAACTGCGGGAGTTCTACGCTCAAGTTCAAGCTCTTCCGCATGACCGCCGCTGACATTCTTGAGACGCTCGCTTCAGGCATCGTGGATAAAATCGCCGGCGCAAGCCGCGTTGATTTCGTCTGCGGGGACATTCACTTTGAAGAACAGAAGGCTGTAGCAGACCACAGTGAGGCAGGCAAGATTGTGCTCAATTGGCTCAGGGCGCAGAATCTACTTAACCAGAGCGAATCTCTGGCAGTGGGACACCGCGTGATTCACGGCGGTGACTGTTTCTCTGAGCCGGTCCTCATTGATGATTCAGTCATCGCCGCCGTAGATGCTCTGAGCGAGCTGGCTCCGCTCCATAACCAGCCTTCCCTGCAGGCAATCCGGGCGGCCCGGGCAGTGCTGGGATTAGAAACGCCCATGGTAGCCGTCTTTGATACCGCCTTTCACCACCGCATGCCGGAATATGCCAGCCGCTATGCCCTTCCACAGGACCTGGCGGACAGGCACCGCATCAAGCGTTACGGCTTTCACGGGCTGGCGCACCGCTTCATGATGGAACATTATGCCTCTATGGTTAATAAACCGCCGGCACAGGTAAAAGTCATTACCCTCCAGCTGGGCAACGGCTGCTCTGCATCTGCAGTTGCCGGGGGACACTCTATTGACACCTCAATGGGCTTCACTCCCCTTGAGGGTTTAATCATGGGCACCCGCTCTGGTGATATTGACCCCTCCCTGCCCGGCTTTATTGCTCGCCGGGAAGGTGCAAGCATAGAGGCGGTTGAGAAATGGCTCAATACCAGGTCAGGCCTGCTGGGCGTATCCGGAAGTTCAAAAGATATGCGCGAGCTTCTTGCCGCCGCCGGCCAGGGGGACGCCAAAGCTAACCTCGCCATTGATATGTTCTGCTACCGGGTGAAGAAAACCATCGGGGCTTACCTTGCCGTGCTCCGGGGAGCAGAGGCGGTCATCTTCGGCGGCGGCATCGGTGAAAATGCACCAGAAATACGTGCCCGCATCCTCTCCGGTCTGGAGTGGTGTGGCCTGAAGCTGGATAGCGAACGCAACGCTTCCGCCATCGGACAGGAAAGACGCATCACCACTGATGATTCTCCCGTTCAGGCTTATGTTATTCCCGTTGATGAGGCAATCATTATCGCCCGGGATACGGTGGCTCTGCTGAAAAAAAGACCGGGGGAGGTGAGTAATGAGTCTGTACAATGGTAAGGACCCAATCCGCACTGCAGAATGGGTCAGGCTTTACCGTAAACGGAATAAAGCGGCTGACCGCTGGGCGGCAGGCTACGGAGAAATCCGGCATACTATTGAGACGCAAGCTCGCGTCTTCAGTATGGCGGAGATGCTGACACTGCGCGGCACGAAGGGGGACGGCATTCCTGTTTTTGACCTGCTACAGGCCGCCGACCGTATTGCCAGCGCGGCAATGTGGATTTCCGTCCATGAGACCTATGCCCGGAATATCTATCTGGACGGTCGCGAACTGGGGACTGATGACTTCAAGCCAAAGCCGGAAGGGCACACCGGCGGTGTCCTGAACATGATTCCCGCTTACACCGGCTACATGGCAATCAACGCTCTCACCGGCACCACCCGCTCTTGGATTATGGGACAGGGTCACTGTGTAGCGGCAATTGATACCGTCAATCTCCTCCTTAACAATATGACGCCTGCTCATGCGGCGCGCTATTCCCTTACTGATGAAGGACTCACCCGCTACGTACGTGATTTTTATTCCTATCACCTCAATAAAGAGGGCAAGCAGGACTCGCCGCTGGGAAGCCATGTAAATGCCTATACGGCCGGCGGCATGGCTGAAGGAGGCTATCTCGGCTTTGTTGAACTGCAATATGTCCATATGCCTCTGCCGGGTGAAAAGCTGGTGGTCTTTCTGAGCGATGGCGCCTTTGAAGAACAGCGCGGGAGTGACTGGGCGCCGCGCTGGTGGCGCGCCCGGGACTGCGGTCTGGTCACTCCTATCATGATTGCCAATGGACGCCGAATTGACCAGCGCACTACCATGGCTCAGGAGGGAGGCATAAGCTGGTTTGTAGAGCACCTGAAACTTAATAACTTTGACCCCATAGTCTTTGACGGGACTGACCCGTCAGCCTTCGCCTGGGCAATTTTTGAAATGGAGTCCCGCCTGGAAGCATTCATTATGACTCCTGCCCGCAAGAGACCGCCCTATCCTTTCCGCCTGCCTTACGGCATCGCCGTGGCGCTCAAAGGAGCCGGCTTTTACGGTGCGGGAACAAATCTGGCGCATAACCTGCCTCTCATGGCTAACCCGCATACTGACCCTGAAGCCGCCCGAAACTTCAACCAGAGCGCCAGAAAACTCTGGGTGCCTCTTTCTGAGCTGAAAGAAGCCGTTGCCAAATTCAATCACCATGACCAATCTGGCAGGGTCAAAGAGAAAGACCACCCCCTAGCCCACAGGCAAGTTAGCCTCAACAAGATTCCCCAAGCGCTGTCCCGCCCTGTGCCGAAAGATAGATTGGACAGGTCAAAGTGGGGGCGTGCCTCCCCTATGCAGGCGGTGGATGAAATGTTCCTCGCCATCGTGCAGGCAAATCCCCACCTGAGACCACGTGTCGGCAACCCGGACGAAATGCGGTCCAACCGATTGCAAAAGACCCTTGACGCTCTCAAGTTCCGCGTCACTGACCCTGAGCCGGGCATCCCGGAGGATATTCACGGCGCTATCATCACCGCCCTCAACGAGGAAGCTGTTGCCGCCGCGGCGCTGGCAAACAAAGGCGGTATCAACCTCATCGCCACGTATGAAGCCTTCGGCACCAAGATGCAGGGCGTGATGCGGCAGGAAATCATCTTTGCCAATCACTGTCAGGAACTTCAGCAATGCACCGCCGGCTGGCTCTCCATTCCTCTCGTCCTCACCTCTCACACCTGGGAAAACGCCAAGAACGAGCAGTCCCACCAGGACCCGGCGATGGCGGAGGCAATGCTGGGAGAAGTGTCCAACGTGTCAAGGGTCATCTTCATTCCAGACTACAATACCGCCGCCGTAGTGATGCGGGAACTTTATCAGACGCACGGGCAGTTCTGGACGCTGGTCATTCCCAAGTATGACGTAATCCCTGACCTCTTTACACCTGAGGAAGCCTCCCAAATGGTAAAAGAAGGCGCTATCCGTCTTGACTGGGCAGGACACGGACAGTCTGAAGCAAATCTCATTCTCACTGCCATCGGCGCTTACCAGCTTGAGGAGGTGCTGAAAGCCTCTGTCCGCCTGGCTGAAAAAGACATTGCGCACTCGGTCGTCTATATGCTTGAGCCAGGAAGGTTCCGCTACCCACGCACTGAAGGAGAAAAAACACATATCGCCCCTGAAAAGGTCAGGAAAGGCCTGTTCCCCGAACCGGTAAATAAACGCGTTTTCGTCGTCCATACCAGACCGGAGCCCATGCTCGGCGTACTCCAGCCGCTCAATACCGGCGAGCATACCGTGGGTCTCGGCTATATCGCCCGCGGCGGAACGCTGACCACTGCCGGGCTCTTATTTATCAACCGCTCAACGTGGGCGCATGTTCTTGAGGAATCGGCACGCCTTTTGCATCTACCGCGCGCCAAGCTCCTGACCAAGAAAGAGCGCGATGCCCTGGATGGAAAAATTTCCCCGGAAAAGGTTATCATTGAAGTATAAGGAGGTGCCTATGTCGCGCCTGAAAGAAGTGCAGAAACTGGGACAATCAATCTGGCTGGATTTCATCAATCGCAGTCTCATCAAAAGCGGCAAGTTGAAAGCACTCATTGATGAGGGGCTTGCCGGTATAACCACCAATCCCACCATATTTCAGAAAGCCATCACCCAGAGCGCAGACTATGACGAGCCCATCCGCGCCATCCTCAAATCAAACCCCAGCGTCACAGCGAAGGACCTTTATGACCGCCTGACGACCGAAGACATTCAAATGGCGGCGGACATGCTCCATCCGGTTTATGATGCCTCCGGCGGCGTTGATGGCATGGTCAGCCTTGAGGTATCACCGCACCTCGCCTATGATACCAGAGCAACGATTGATGAGGCGGAGCGTCTGTGCCAGAGAGCCAACCGCCCCAATGTGATGATAAAAGTGCCCGCCACGCCAGAGGGCATCCCGGCCATTGAAGAGCTGATTGCGCGGGGCATCAATGTCAATATCACCCTGATGTTTTCCCTGAAACATTATGAAGCCGTCTCACGCGCTTACCTTAATGGCATCGCCCGCACTGCTAACCCGGCTCGCATCACATCGGTAGCTTCTTTCTTCGTCAGCAGAGTGGACACCTATGTGGACAAAGAGCTGGAAAAAATCGGCACGAAGGAAGCCCTCGCCTTGCGCGGCAAGGCGGCGGTCGCCAATTCAAAAGTGGTTTATCGCCGCTTCCGTGAAATCTTTTCTGGAAAAGAGTTTACCGCTCAGCGTAATCGGGGCGCCCGTGTCCAGCGCGTCCTCTGGGGCAGCACCAGCACCAAAAACCCGGCATATGCTGACCTTCTCTATGTGGACAATCTCATCGGACCTGATACGGTAAATACTCTGCCCATGGAAACACTGGAAGCCTTCCGCGACCACGGCAGGATAGAGCGGACGGTGGACAAAGGGCTGGATGAAGCAGATAAAGTCCTCACTGAGCTGAAAAAAGTGGGCATAAATCTTGACAAGGTCACAGAACAGCTTCAAAAGGACGGCGTGAAAGCCTTCACTGATTCCTTTGACCAACTCCTGAGCGCGCTGGAAAATAAGAGGACGGAGCTTCTTTCAAAAGACTGACGGTTTTTACTAACGCTATAAGAAAAAAGTAAGAGGGGGCTTTCGCCCCCTCTGTTTTTACATGCGATACGCATCGGTGATGCCGCACTTTACATGGAAAGGATTTTATCCACTTTCTCCGCATCCACATCCATGACATAAGGAATGCCTGAGACTTCTGCTGCTTCCCTGGTCAATGACATCAGGTCATCGCGGGAGATGTATTTCAGGGCAAACTTCCTTGCCCCCGCCATGAGCTGCTGGAGACCCGCCACCAGGCGGTCATAGTAGGTGTACATGCCGATGGCGGCAGGCGGAATCCGGCGGAAATCTTTGCCATATTTCTCCTTCAGCCGGGCGCTGGCGGCAAAGGTCTTGAAGATGCCTTCCTCCCTCTCTTCATCGGTCTCCATGCCCTCTATTGCCTTCTTGCCGATGGTATTGCCCACCATTGCCGCGGTCTGGCTGGCTCTTCCCATACAGACAGCATTGATATAAGGTGCGCCGAGTGCCAGAGCCTTGAAGACCTGGTCCTCAAGGGCAATGCCACCCGCAATGGCACAGCTCGGGATAAAAGCTTTCTTTTTGTCCAGCCGGGTCAGGTAGTCATAGAGCATTGCCTCAAGATACACGGTGGGAATGCCCCACTCATTCATCATGCGCCATGGGCTCATACCGGTGCCCCCGCCTGCGCCGTCAACGGTGAGCAGGTCAATTTTGGCGGCTGAGGCGCATTTGACTGCCCGCGCCAGGTCCGCCGGACGATAGGCGCCGGTCTTCAAGGTCACATGCTTGGCGCCAATGGCACGCAATCGCTCCATTTCCTTGATAAAGTCTTCCACAAACGTCTCTTCATCCACCATCCCCAGGCGCGAATGGCGCTCAAACTCCGTGATTGCGCCCACGCGGAAAGCTTCCTGCACCAGCGGTGAAGAGGGGTCAGGAAATACCACGTATCCTCTTTCTTTGAGCTGGTTGGCTCTCTCCACTGACCATAGCTTCACTTCTCCGCCTATGTCTTTCGCTCCCTGCCCCCACTTGGCTTCAATAATATTAACACCGAGTTTTTCCACGGCATACTCTGGCACGCCGAGCCGCCCATCTTCCACGTTATACTGAACGATGATGTCTCCGGCATCCTCTTGCCATTCCCTATAGATGCGGACGCGGCGGTCAAGCTCCGGAGATTTAACCACTTTTCCCTTTCTGAACTCAGCCTGGGCATCCATGCCGCACACATTTTCTCCGACCACGATAATAGTACCGGAGATGGCGGCACCGATTGCCATACCCTCCCAGTGAACCCTGGCAATCTCAGTTGAGCCCAGTGCGCCGGTGAAAAAAGGCACCCTCATCTTTATCTTATTCTTGGCGCCGATTTTCGTGGACACGTCCACATTGGAAAAAAGCGCCACGTCTGAATTTGCTTCAATACCCATGGCACCGATGATGGTACCCTGAATATTAAAGTGAGAGAAATCTACCGGATAATCCTTCTCCGCTCCGGCAATCACCTTGCCGAATGGCTGAGGATAAACTGATTCTCTCCCTTTGACCGCAGACTTGCCCACCTCGCAGAGACCGGTGCACCCGTCAAGACAGGTCACGCAGAGCCCTGACTGGGCAGGCGCCACCCTGGTCCTGGTTAAAGTTGCTGCGCTGGCGTTTGGTTTGCTGAAAGACATCTTTCCTCCTTTTGTATGTCTGTTGAGACTATAAACCCCGCCTAATGCGGAAGTTACTTTCCGCATTTTATCAAAAACCTGGCTTTTATGCAAATTGTTCATATTATGTAAAACACGTCTGCTTGATTAATGTGCTATACTTATTGCATCAGCATACACGGAGGATGAAAACTTTGTCATTCGCCCATCTTATCGTTAATCCCGTGGCTGGTGCCGGGCAGACCGCCCGCAAATTGCCCCTCATATTGCGCCTGCTGAGAAGCATTGGTCTACGCTTTGAACATAACCTCACGGAAGCCCCGGGACACGCCCGGGAGCTTGCCAGACTTGCCGCCGGGCGCGGGTATGAGCTGGTGGTCTCTGTGGGCGGTGATGGCACCGTCAACGAGGTAGTGAACGGTCTCTATGAAGCCGGCGGTATACCTCATGTCTCGCTAGGGGTCATCAGCACCGGAACAGGCCGTGATTACGTCCGCACCATCGGCTTGCCGCGCACGTTTGAAGACTCATGCCGCTGTCTCTTAAACGGGAAACGGCGCGCTGTTGACGTGGGCATGGTGGAATATACCAGCAACGGGACGGTGGAAAAGCGCCTCTTTGTCAATTTCGCCGGGCTGGGCTTTGATGCTGAGATTGTCAGGGCAACCACCCGGAGATATAAAGCTATAAGCCGCACCGCATCTTATCTTGCCGGGCTCTTCCGCACCCTCCTCACCTATCACAACAAAAAGCTGGCCATGACCATAGATGGTGAATTGGTGGACGGGAAGATGTGCACCGTCCTCATGTGCAATGGAAAATATGCCGGCGGCGGCATGCTGACTGCCCCGGAAGCTGACCTCTCAGACGGTGTGCTTGATGTCATTACCATCGGCGATGTGAGCAAGCCGGACCTGCTCTGGTCCCTCCCCCGCATCTATAAAGGTACTCATCTCACCCACCCCAAGGTAAAACTGCGCAGAGCAAAAACGGTTGAAATACAGTCGTCTGAGAGGATTGCTCTTCAGGCTGATGGTGAGACTCTTGGACATCTTCCAGCACGGGTGTCCATCATGCCAGCAGTCTTGAAGATTGTTACCTGAAGGATGGTCGGGGTGGGCAGATTTGAACTGCCGACCTCATGGTCCCAAACCATGCGCGCTAGCCGACTGCGCCACACCCCGTTCAGGTGAAAGTATAGCAAAGCCGCTCATGGTGAGCAAGCGACAAATGAGCGGCTTTGTATCTCAGGATTTGTATCTCAAAAATGTAAAACAGTTTCTCCCGGGAGCTACCTCTTTGCTTTCTCCTGGAGCCTGGCATATTCTTTGTCCACCCGCTCCTGAATCTGCTTGATGGTATCATCGCTCAGGTGGCGGAACCTGCCCTGAAGCTTAAGATAGTTCTCCACAGGCTCAAGCTGGGGCACTTCTACGGTGATGCGGTAATGCCCGTTCTCCACCTCATAGAGCGGGAAAATGCCCGTCCGCACCGCCAGGCGCCCCAGCCTGACGGCAATATCAGTGGGACACCGCCAGCCGGTGGGACATACTGAGAGGACATGGAGATACGCCGGACCCTTCACATCAATAGCCTTCTGCACCTTCTTCATATAGTCAATATGGTAGCTGGGACACGCCGTAGCCACGTAAGGAATATCATGCGCCGCGGCAATCGCCGCCATGTTCTTCTTCCAGGTAATCTGCCCCGGCACTCTCTTTCCCGCCGGAGACGTAGTGGTTGAGGCGCCAAACGGTGTGGCAGAAGAACGCTGGATACCGGTATTCATATAAGCCTCATTGTCCAGGCAGATATAGACGAAGTCATGCCCCCGCTCCAGCGCGCCGGAAAGAGCCTGCAAGCCGATATCGCTGGTGCCGCCATCGCCAGCAAAGGCGACCACCTTCACCTCCCCTTTCGGTCCCCTTCCCTTCCTCTGTATTACCTTCAGCGCCGCCTCTACGCCGGAGGCGACCGCCGCCGCGTTCTCAAACAAAGTGTGAATCCAGGGAACGCGCCATGACGTGTCAGGGAAGTAAGAAGAAACCACCTCCATACAACCGGTGGCGTTCACAATGATGGCGTTATTGCCGATGGCTTTACAAGCCATTCTCAGCGCCAGCGCCTCAGCACAGCCACTGCACGCCCGATGCCCGGCGGTAAACGGCTCCAGCTCAGTGATAATTCCGGGACCATGCTCCTGTCCTGCCAATGCTTCCTTCGTTGTCATTGCTATTCCCTCACTCCGAAAATCTCGTATTCCTCTTTCCTGCCGCTCTTCGCGCTCTCAATGCCCCTGGTAATCATTTCCTCAAAACCAGCCATATTGATATCGCGCCCGCCCAGACCGCCAATAAAGCCCACCACCTTCGGCTTCTTCTCAAGAGGATAGAGGGCAGACCTCACCTCGGAAAAGACCGGGCCACCCGGACCGCCAAAGGAAACGGCTCTATCAAGCACAATGAGCACTTCAGCATCTTTCACCGCCTCACGCAGTTCCTCAAAAGGAAAGGGGCGCCAGAGCCTCAGGTTAATAAAGCCCACGCTCTTGCCCTCACGGCGCATCTTGTCAATGGTGACCATTGCCGTCTCGCTGTAGCTCCCCATTGCTAGAAGGATGGCTTTGGCGCCATCACTGTGATACTTTTCCACCGGAGCATAGTGGCGACCGAAGGTCTTACCGAACTCTCTCCATACCTCCAGGATGACTTTCTTTGACTCAATGAGCGCCACGTCCTCCGCTTTTTTCACTTCAGTATAAATGGACGGAGGACCGAGCGCACCCATTGTCACCGGCTTTTCCGGATTCAGCGGCAACGGCGGATTGAAAGGCGGGATGAAGCTATCCACTTCATTCTGCTCCGGAAAGATAATTGGCTCAATCATGTGGGTAAGCGCAAACCCGTCCAGATGCACCATCACCGGGAGCAGTACTCTCCTATCCTCACCTATGCGGAAAGCGCACAGCACATTATCAATTGCCTCCTGCCCATTGGTCACGAAAATCTGTATCCATCCGGAATCACGCACCGCCATAGCATCAGAGTGGTCACCCCAGATATTGATAGGTGCGGAAAGGGCGCGGTTTGCCACCGCCATGACCACCGGCAGGCGCATGGATGACGCAATAAAAAGCACCTCATGCATCAGCACCAAGCCCTGGCTGGCGGTAGAGGTGAACGTCCTCGCTCCAGTAGCAGAAGCCCCCACGCAGACGCTCATGGCGGAATGCTCTGATTCCACCGGCACAAACTCCGCGTCAAGCTCCCCATCCGCCACCAGCTCCGCCAAATGCTCCACGATATGCGTTTGCGGCGTGATGGGATACGCCGCCACAAGGTCAACCTTAGCCAGCTTAGCCGCTTCCGCCACGGCGATGGATACTTCTATACCGACACGCTTAGCCATGCTTATTCCTCCACCATGGTTATTGCTTTCCTGGGGCACTCTGCGGCACAGATACCACAGCCCTTGCAATAATAAAGGTCTGCCTCAAAGTAGCCGTCAGGCTCTTTGGCAACGCACCCCTCCGGGCAATAGGTATAGCACAGCGCACACTTGGGATTGCACTTGCTCTTGTCCCATACCGGGCGCCGTGTCTTCCAATCGCCCGTCCTGAATCTTGTGGCGCTCCCCGGCTCGGTGAGATAACAGCCTAGCTCCACATCTTTCCAGGTCAATTCTTCCGGAGCTTTCTTCTTCTCTATTGTCTTCTTCGTCATTTATCCTTCTCCTACGGCAGTCTCCTTATACGCTCGTTCCATCGCCTGCAAGTTCTTTTCCGCAATCTTACCAAAACGCTGAACCAGCGGTTCTTTCAATGATTTCAGCTTGACTGCGCCGGTTGCTTTAATCAAAGCGCCAATCATGGTGGTATTGACGATAGGCACTCCCAGCACCTCGCGGGCGATGGTGGTGGCGTCAACTGAGGCAATTTTGCCTCTTATGTTGTACTTTTCACTGATTTCTTTCGCTGATAGCTTGGTATTGAGAACCACCAGTCCATCCTTCTTAAGCCCAGCCGTAACATTCACCGTAGTAAGCAGGGTAAGGTCAAAGAGGACAATGACATCAGGCTCCAGGATTTCCGCCCTCGTTCTAATGGGCTCGTTATCACTTATCCGGGTGAAGGACTGGACTGGGGCACCTCTCCTCTCAGGACCGAAGGTAGGGAAAGCCTGGGCATATTTACCTTCGCTGATTGCCGCCTGGGCAACCAGCTCTGCGGAAGTAACTGCCCCCTGTCCGCCCCGCCCGTGCCACCGGATTTCAATAAGCTTGTTCTTCTCTGCCATACTATCTCCTGTCATAGAAAACGCCCCTGCGGCGACTCGAACGCCGGCAACCAGCTCCGGAGGCTGGTGCTCTATCCACCTGAGCTACAGGGGCTTTCCTATTAAATGATACTCTTCAACCTGCAAAAAAGCAAAGCCAATTGCTATCTAAAACATGAGCATCAGCATTATTGTGGCAATCGCCATCGGCACGATGGAACCCAGCAGACCGATGAGTATCCAGTAGCGCAGTGTCATGTGGTAGCCCTTTCTCACTTCCAGGATACCCAGCGCCACGATGTTTGCCGTAGACCCCACCATGGTCATATTGCCACCGTAACAGCCGCCGGTAAGAAGCGCCCAGTACAGCACCGGACTGCCTATATCTGCAGTCAGCGCGTGAATCACAGGCAGGAAAGCCGCCACCACCACCACGTTATCCATTGCCGCAGAAGTAAAACCGGTGAGCCACACCATGATGACGATAAGCAAGGTCACCCCACCAGCCGCCGCAAGAGCAGTCAGCCCGTCTGCAATGACCTCAGTCAGCCCCACGTACTGAATCGTTCCGGCTTTAGCAAACAGGAACATGAAAAACGTCAGTGTCCACCAGTCCACGTCCTTCATGATAAAATCTTTAGCATCTTTCCTCTGCCACAGCATGACGATACCCGCCCCGGCGATGGAAATAGCCACCAGCAGGGTATTATGCTCCAGCCCCAGCGCCAGCTCCATTCGGTAATGCAGTGCCAGAAAGATGATAACCAGACCGAAGATGATGGCACTGCCGGTGAAGAGCTTTTTGTCTTTAACTTTCGCCCATTCGCTAAGGAACCTCTTTTGCTCTTCTATGGAGCCCTTTTTAATCTCTTCTCTGAGTTTGTTCAGTTCACCTCTCTGCCAGAGCAGAGAGATGACAATTAAAGAAAACAGTGAAACTACACCGATTGGCAAAGCAACCTTGATGAAATCCTCAAACGTGAGACCAGACCTCAGAGCAATTAAAATACCGATGGGATTGCCCAGCACCGTCCATGAGCTACCGATGTTGGTGGCAAAGACCACGGAAATGATGTAATTCACCGGCCTGACTTTAAAATAATCGCACATGTCAAGCACCAGTGCTGAAACGAACAGGATGGAGGTAACTTCATCCACCATTGCCGCGCTTATCGCCGCGAGGCACATGATTGCCGCCATTAAAAGATTCGGTCTGAAGTTAGTAAGCTTCAACCCGCCGGCGAGCAGCCACCTGAAAAAACCGGAGCGGCGCAGAAGACCGACAATTACCATCATGCCCACGAGGAAGATGATGACGTCCAGGCTCATGAACTCAATGGTATGGTGCAGGTCTATGGTGCCGGTAAGCAACAGGAGGACGATGCCGATAAACGCCAGACCCACTCTGAATCTCCAGAACATCAGCGTGCCGATGACCAGGGCGATGAAAATAGTGCCAGCAATAGTCTGCTTCATGTCATGAAGCAGGTACCATAATCCCACTCCAATAGCCGCATTGACGAGAAGGTAAATGATAAATTGCTTGGGTGTGCCTGCAGGACCTGTGCCTTCCAGTTCCGGGACTTCTTCAAACTCTGCCATTCACTAACCTCCTTCCTCTGAAATTTGCTGAGCAGAGTATGCTAAAAACCACGCTATTATAGCAGAAGTACGTGTGAGAAAAAAGTGGCTGGGAATAAATTATTCTTTAACTCTCTTTTTCTCTGCTGATGGTGATTTCAGCCCCGTCCGCTACTTTTCGGAACACCGTGGCATCTCCGATGACTTTGCCAAATACCGTCACTGCGCTTGCTGGGCGTGGCTCATTGCCCACGCTGACTGGAGTGGGACCGAAGAAAATACAGAAGCCGCTCCCGGAGGGCCAGTAGGCTAAATCCCCCACGCTGACTAGTTCCTGTCCCTTTTCCTGCCCCAGCCTCACCGGTATGGAAAAGTAGATTTCATCCCCCCACCGGTTTGCCCTCGCCTTGATGGGAAGCGCTTTCCAGATTGCCTCCGCAGTCTTCGTGTCGTTAAACTCAGCGGAGACTTCAATCGCCCCTGACTTAATCTTTACTGTTTTAGCCATTGAACTCTCCTCCCTTTATTTAATCTTCACTTTCTTTAACAGCGTCCGTGACTCTTCCACAAATTGCTTTGCCACACCCAGAAACAGGCTGGTGTCCGCAGGCGTCAGGATAATGCGCACGCCCTGCCTCACCAGCGAAGGCACCATCTGCGGAGTCAATGCCACATCGCCCACGAACACACCCTTCTTGCTGGCGATGCTGATGACCCTGGTGCGAGCTTGGTCTATGACCGCTGCGGCATCTTTCTCCGGCAGTGCCAGCTCCAGCCCGAAGTCAAAAAATCCGGTGAATACCGCTGTCAACCCTTTCACCGAGCAAATCGCCTCCAGATTTGCCATACCCTGTTGCCGCTCCAGTATGCCAACGGCAAGTATCTCATCGTTGGACTTTTTCATAAACTCGTACCAGTCCATGGCGCCATACTGGGGTGCTCTCACCCCGGGCGCCGCACCCCGGTTGCCCTCCGGCGGATACAGGCAGTTCGCCACCAGCTTCTGCGCGTCCTCTGCCGTGTTCAGGAACGGGACGACCACACCTTTGGCGCCAGAATCCAGAACCTTGCGCACCTGGCTCACATCATTGCTGATGATGCGGGTAATAGCTGTGATATCCGCCGCCTCCGCCGCGCGCACCATCTCCTGAAATTCCCGTCCAAAAGGGCTGGTCACGCCATGTTCGCAATCAATGTAAACGAAATCGTATCCGGCGTATCCTGCTATCTCCACCATTGCCGGACTACCTGAGGCGATGATAACGCCAATAATAGGCTCTCCATTGCGGAGAGCCTGTTTGAGATTCTTCATTTTCGCAATTCCCTTTAACTCAGCTATTCTGGCAATTTGGGCATGCCATTGATTTCCCGGAGCAAATTGATGAAATACTTGAAGTTTTCAAACGGCACATCCGGCGGAATGACATGGTCAAGACCGGGGAAATAGCCGCCTGTTTTCACCAGATACGGCACCTTGGACATGACTTCCTGCTTGGTTGCTTCTTTGCCAGCAATCAGTGCCTTCTTATCTATCCCGCCTCCAATTATCAGATTCTTGCCGTATTTTTTCCTCATCGCCACAGGGTCATTCCCTGCGGCAATTTCAAAGGGCCACGGAAAATTGATGCCGCACTCAAGCCAGATGGGGATAAGCTCATGGATATTGCCATCGCTATCAATGTGGATGATGTCAACGCCATGACTGCGCATGAAATCTGTTACCTGCTTGTAGCGCGGTGCCATGAATTTTCTGACCATGTCCGGGGAGATGAGCGGACCACTGCGGTATGCCATGTCTTCCCAGAAACGGATAGCCTCAATTCTCATGTCCTTGACTACCCTTCGCGCCACTCCCAGAATGAGATAGAGCACCTGGTCCATCATGTCTTCAACGAGCTTAGGTTCGTCATAAAACATGTAGAGCAGTCTCTCTACGCCGGTCCATTCTCTCAGCACGCCAAAAAATCCAGCCATAAGCAACATGGTGGGCACATCTTCTTTGTTCCGCTTCTCTACAAAGCTCCACCAGTCCTTGGGCCAGCGCTCAGGAGTATACGGGTCAAGCCTTTTTTTATACTCTTTCCAGGTCGCCCAGTCTTTTACCGGGTATTCAAGGTATTTAGGCATGCGCCAGGGGAACTCTTTAGACACTTCCACAATGGCTCCGCTATAAGTCGTCTCTACACGGTGGCGCTCATCTTCTCGCAATGTCTTCAGGGGAAAAACTGGGACGATGGGCGGTGTGGGATGATAGCGCCCCGGGCCCTGAACGGTGGCATCATTCTTTAAGTCAGCACGGTTAATTTCAGAGACGATTTCTTCCAAGCCGTGGAGATGGTCCAGCTGGAAATACTCCCGGAACCCCTTTCCGGTCCCTATCTCTTTAGGTGCTCCCTTTTTAATCCATTCCTCAGGGGTATCTGTCCAGTAGCGATGAAACCAGCTATACAAGGGGACTTCACCCAGCCGCTCCCCGTGACAGAATGCCTTAAATTTTTCCCTGTTGGGCATGGAGGTCTTATCCTGGCTCATGAGACCCCTCCTATTTCTTCACCAGTTTCAGTGCTTCATCAACGGCTGACACGCAGTCTTCCGCAAACCCCTCCGCTCCAATCTCGTTGGCGAACTCCCGAGTGATGGGAGCGCCGCCAATCATAATTTTAACCTTATCTCTCAATCCCGCCTGTTTCAATGCCTCAATGACCCTGGGCATATTGGTCATGGTCATGGTAAGGAGCGCTGACATGGCGACTATATCCACCGGCTTGCTCTTCACCGCGCTGACGAAGGTATCCGGCAAAACATCATTGCCCAGGTCATCAACTGTAAAGCCATTGCTCTCCAGCATCAGTCTCACCAGGTTCTTGCCGATGTCGTGCATGTCCCCTTCTACCGTGCCGATAACCACAGTCCCCTTGCTCTGGACTTTGACATTGGCGAGGTGTGGCTTGAGGACCTCCACGCCCCGGTTCATCGCTCTGGTGGCAATCAGCACCTCCGGCAGATATGCTGTCCCCTCTTTAAAGCATCTGCCCAGCGCCTGGATGCCCGGCACCAATCCCTTGTCCAGAACCTGCAGTGCTGGTATCCCGCTCTTAACTGCCTGCGTCACCAGTTCCACCACCTTCTGGTCATCCCCCTTCTCCACGCCCTGCGCAATAGCTTTGAGAATGTCTGCCATACCCGTTCCTCCTTCTTTCACTTATGAACTTTTTGCGTCCGGTGAAAAAACCGGAGCTAACGCGTTTCTTGGCACATAGTATATTGGCTTTAGGTGCTGTCTGTCAATGTGAGTAATCTACTGACATCCTGGCTTTGTTCCCGCCTCACCAGGAACGCAATCAGGCCTGCGGTGAACATCGCCGCTGACCACAGTACAAACGCGGCATGATAACTGCCGGTAACGTCAAAGATGTATCCGCCTACGGTTGGGCCGGCAGCCGCCCCGAGCCCAAACCCCACTTCAAGCACGCCCAGTATGGTGCCGAGCCGGCTGACGCCAAACGTATCGCCGATAAGGGCTGCCAGCGATGGGCTCATACCGCTGTAAGCGACACCATAAACAACAGCGAATACCTCTATCATCCTGTACTCACGCGCCCAGATTAGAGACAGGATGGCGGCGCTCTGAAGCAAAGCACATAAAACGACGGCGAATCTCCTGCCAAACCTGTCAGAAACAATCCCCATCAGCACCCTGCCCGCAATCGCCGCGGCGCCTATCATGCTGAGCACCGCCGCCGCATCCATGGCGGAGAAACCGGCGTCAGTCACGTGAGGGACCAGATGGGTCGTGACAAAGAAAATGCTGGAGGAGAAAAAGACGTATATCAGTAGAATCAGGTAAAAACTGCGCGCCCGCAGGGCTTCACTCAGAGATAGCCCGTCTTGTTGTCTGGCGTCTTGTCTCTCTTCATTTGATAATGTGCTGTTCCTGCCAGGAAGTGCCTCATGCCTTTCCGGGCTTCTTTTCAGCAACCTGGATACCGCAATAATGACGATTAGCGCGGCAAAGCCCGTGACGATAAAAGCAACACGCCAGCTATAGTTCAGGATGATGTAAGTGCCCAGAGGTGCCAGGATTATCGGCCCCAGCCCGATGCCTGAGCTGGCAATGCCAGCCGCCAGACCCCGTTTCCGGTCAAACCATCTGGAAATAGTCGCCATGGGAACTACAAAAACAGCGCCAATACCCATTGCCACCAGAACGCCATAAGTCAGGTATAAGTGCCACAGGGAGTTGGCAAAACCAGTGGCAACCAGTCCCAGCCCTGTCAGTAAGCCCATCACAAACATGGCGACCTTCGGTCCGTATCTATCCAGAGCCCAGCCCATCAGAAAAGCGGATATGCCGGACACCACCAGATTGATGGAAAGGATGGAAGAGGTCGCCGCCCGGGAAAGGCTGAACTCGCTTTCCAGAGATTTAAAGAAAACGCCGTAGGTGAAACGGACGCCGTAGATGGCAATGCCGCTGATGAGAAAACTGAAGGCTATTACCCAGCCGTAGTAGAAAGGTGTCCGCCTTGAGACTTCTGACATCGGTGTTGAGCCATTTTAGCACAGCACAGATTACCCCGGCAAAATAACTTCAGCCACATCTCTCCCGGTCCTGGTTAGTACTGTTATCATGACCATACTCATCCTGAGCTTGACTGATGGCAGCCAGGCACCCTGCCACCTTGCCTGCCTCATCACCGCCTCGCTTTATCGCTTATGACCTCAGCTACGGGAACTATTACAGACTCTGGGGAAGCTTTGACGCCCCACTCTTTGAGCGGGTATAATTACACTATTGCAGAGCTATCTGGAGAGGTGTCCGAGTGGTTGATGGTGCCGCTCTCGAAAAGCGGTTCCCGGTGCAAATCGGGACGTGGGTTCGAATCCCACCCTCTCCGCCATGACAGAAAGGATTTGACACGGGACGGATAACTAGCTCAAGATAAAATAAGACAGAAGCCCGCGGAGAGGTGCTGGAGTGGTCTATCAGGCACGCCTGGAGAGCGTGTGTCCTTCAACCGAGGGACCGTGGGTTCGAATCCCACCCTCTCCGCCATCTTTTATATATAATGTAAGGTAATATGGAACAAAAAGAGCTTAGCTATTGGGTGGGCTTCAATATCATCCCCGGCATCGGGCGGGTGAAATTCTCCCAGCTTGAGAGCCATTTCGGCACGCTGGAAAACGCCTGGCATGCGTCTGCGGCTGAACTGAAACAGGCAGGGCTGGATGAGAGCACGGTCAACGCTATTTCTGACTGGCGTCCTAAAATCGCCCTTGATGCTGAGATGGAGAAGCTTGACCGCTACGGTGTGCAGGTACTCACCTATCATGACAAAGACTATCCCGCCCGCCTCAAAGAAATCTACGATTATCCTCCGGTCATCTATATCAGGGGCTCACTCCTCCCGGCAGACGAGTGGTGTATCGCCATCGTAGGCACGCGGCGGGCAACGGTGTACGGCCGGCAGGTCACGGAAGAAATCGTCACTGACCTGGTCAGGAATAAAATCACCATCGTCAGCGGTCTAGCTAAGGGCATTGATACCATTGCCCACCAGGCGGCGCTGGAAGCTGGCGGCAGAACAATTGCCATCTGCGGCTGTGGGCTGGACATCGTTTATCCCGCTGAAAATGCCCGCCTGGCGCGGCGCATCATTCAGCAGGGCGCCCTCATCAGTGAATACCCGCTGGGCACCAAGCCCCGTGCGGAGAACTTCCCCCGCCGCAACCGCATCCTGAGCGGCATGAGTCTGGGCGTGCTGGTGACTGAAGGCGATGAGACCAGCGGCGCCATGATTACCGCCCAGCTGGCAGTGGAGCAGAACCGTGAGGTCTTTGCGGTGCCAGGAAGCATTTTATCCCCTGCCAGCCGTGGCACTAACCGCCTGATTCAGGAAGGCGCCAAGCTGGTGCGGGATTATACTGATATTCTGGAAGAGCTGAACCTTACCGCCGTCGCTCAGCAGTTGGAAATGAAAGAGGTTCTGCCGGAGACAGATACGGAATCACTGTTGATGAAAAAACTCAGCGCTGAGCCCACCCATATTGATGAAGTCTGCCGCACCAGCGGACTGCCGGTGGCTACGGTGAGCAGTACGCTTGCCATGATGGAGTTAAAAGGTCTGGTGAAACAGGTGGGACCGATGAGCTACGTTCTGGCGAGGGAAGTCCGCGAGCAATACCGGGTGAAAGTGGACTGATATGAAAAACATCGTCATCGTGGAATCGCCGGCAAAAGCAAAAACGCTGGGCAAAATCCTGGGCAGAGGCTATGTGCTCAAAGCATCGCTGGGGCACATCCGCGACCTCCCACGGAGCACCCTTGGCGTAGCGATAGATAATGATTTTGCACCCAAATACGTAGTGCCCAAAGCCAAAGCCAGGATTGTCAATGAGCTTAGAGAAGCGGTCAGAGATGCCTCTACCGTCTATCTCGCCACCGACCCCGACCGCGAAGGCGAGGCAATCGCATGGCATCTGGCTGAGGTCATCAAATCAGATGGGTTGCCCTACAAACGAGTCGTCTTCCATGAAATCACTGAAGAGGCAGTCAAGAACGCCTTTCAGCATCCCCGTGACATTGACATGCAGTTGGTCAACGCCCAGCAGGCGCGGCGCATCCTTGACCGCTTGCTCGGCTACAAAATCAGTCCGCTCCTCTGGCGCAAGGTGAAGCGGGGTCTTTCCGCTGGCAGGGTGCAATCAGTGGCTGTGAAAATCATCATTGACCGCGAGCAGGAAATCCAGAAATTTGTCCCTGAAGAATACTGGGTCATTGAGGCGGAGTTAAGCAAGCCAAAGGAAAAGCCATCGTTTAGAGCTACCTTAGTGGGGCTGGCTGATGGCTCACCGCTCAAGATTGGCAATGAGACTGAGGCAAACCGCATCAAAGGTGAGCTTGAACAGGCTAACTACAGCGTGCTCAAAGTGGCTACCAAAAATATCACCCGCCCTCCCGCTCCACCATTCATCACCAGCACGCTTCAGCAGGAAGCCTGGCGCAAGTTTCACTTCACCGCCAAGCAGACGATGGCGCTTGCCCAGCAACTCTATGAAGGCTTGCCCATTGGAGAGGAAGGGAATGTGGGCCTCATCACCTATATGCGCACGGACTCCACTCATGTCGCCCAGTCTGCCCTAACTGAGACCAGAGCCTTTATTTCAGAGAAATTCGGCGCGGAGTATCTGCCTCCCCGCCCCCGTATCTTTACCAGCAAGGTGCAGGGCGCACAGGAAGCTCATGAAGCAATCCGCCCCACCAGAATCCACCGCGAGCCAGCTTCAATCAAACAGTATCTCAACACTAACCAGTTCAAACTCTACGACCTCATCTGGAAGCGCATGGTCGCCAGTCAGATGGCGTCGGCTCTCTTTGCCGTGACCACTATTGACGTTGAGGCAGAAAATAAGGAGACCAGCTATCTCCTCAGGACGTCCAGCTCGGTGAACACCTTCCCGGGCTTCATTATCCTTTACAGTGAAAGCAAAGATGATGCTGAGGAAGAAAAGAAAGTCATCCTGCCCAGCCTGAGCAAGGGTGATACGCTTGAGCTTATTGAGCTTTTCTCAGAGCAGAAGTTCACTCAACCGCCGCCCCGCTATACGGAAGCCACCCTGGTCAGGACGCTGGAGCAGAACGGCATCGGCCGTCCCAGCACCTATGCTCCCATCCTCTCCACCATCCAGGAGCGCGGCTATGTTACCAAAGAGAAAGGCTATTTTAAGCCCACCGAGATTGGCTACGTGGTCAACGACCTGCTGACCGAGCACTTCAATGACATCGTTGATATTAAGTTCACCGCCCGCATGGAAGAGGAGCTTGACGACATCGTTGAAGCCAAGCGGGACTGGGTGAGTGTCGTCCGCGATTACTATATCCCGTTCCAGAAAGACCTGGACAACGCACACCAGAAGGCAGAAAAGGTCAAGATTCCCGATGAGCAAACAGGAGAAGCCTGTCCGCAGTGCGGTAAGCCCATCGTCATCAAGACGGGACGGTTCGGCAAGTTCTTCGCCTGCAGTGGTTATCCTCAATGTAGGTTCACCAGGCCCTATCGCGTTAAGACCGGAGTCAAATGCCCGGAGTGCGGCGGCGAGCTCACTGAGATGGTCAACAAGAAGAAAAAGACCTTCTACGGGTGCAGTAATTACCCGGAGTGCAAATTCGCCACGAGCTTCAAGCCTCTCCCCCAGCCCTGCCCCAAATGCGGGAGCCTGCTGACGCAGTACGGTGCTGAGAGCGCGCGGTGCACTAAATGCCGGTACCGGGGGAAAATCCCGCAGGGTTAGCCATGCAGGAAATCTTCAATAGATATATTGATTATCTGAAAGCGGAGAAAAACGCTTCCCCGTACACCCTCCGCAATTATACCAGCGACCTCATTGGCAACTACAAGCGCGGTCCCGAAAAAGGCTTCTTCCAGTTCCTCAAGCAGAAGAAGATAGACACACTGGAGCTGGTGGACAAGAACGTCATCCGCGACTATATTGCCTGGCTCATGGGGCAGGGGGTGGTCAAGAGAAGCATCACCCGCAAGCTCTCCGCCATCCGTTCGTTCTACCGTTTTCTCATGCGGGAAGGCGTCATAACCAGAAATCCCATGGAAGGCGCCTCATCCCCCAAGCTGGACAGACGTCTGCCGGAATTCCTCACCGTGCAGGAGACGGTCAAACTCCTGGAAGCTCCTGACCTGTCCACCCCTCATGGACAGCGTGACCGCGCCCTCCTTGAGCTTCTCTATGCCTCCGGTCTCAGGGTGAGCGAGCTGGAAAAGCTGAACCTGGAGCAGGTTGACCTTGACACCAATGAAGTCCGCGTTTGGGGCAAAGGGTCAAAGGAGCGGATAGTGCTCATCGGCGCGCCGGCGGCACGGATGCTCAGCCTCTATCTGAAAGAAGGGCGCCCGCTCCTCCTCGCGGAAAGCAAAGCGCAGAAAAAGACACAAGCCATCTTCCTGAATCGCTACGGCAAGCGCATTTCGGCGCGCAGAATCCAGAAAATCATTGAGGAGTACGCCCGCCATGCCGGCATTGAGAAACACGTTCACCCCCACCTCTTGCGCCATACCTTCGCTACCCACATGCTTGACGGCGGGGCAGATTTAAGGGTGGTGCAGGAGCTGCTGGGCCATTCCCAGCTTTCCACCACTCAGATTTACACCCACGTGAGCAAAACTCAGGCTAAGAAGATTTACCTTGCCGCCCATCCCATGGCACGGCAGAAGGAAGAGAATAGTGAACATCGCCCGCAGGCTGCAGAAACTGCGCCAGAAACTCGCTGAAAAAGAAGTTGACGCCATCTTCATCTCCCAGCCGGAGAACCGCTACTATCTTTCTGGTTTTGCCGGGTCAACGGGCTACCTCCTTATCTCTCAGCAACAGGCTGTTCTGGTCACCGACTTCCGCTATATTGAGCAAGCCAAACAGCAGGCGCCGGACTACGACATTTTCAAAATGACCGGCGAGTTCGCCGAATGGTTTTTTAACCTCATGGCTGGCTTCACCATAAATAGACTTGGTTTTGAAGCAGGGCACATCACTTTCAGCTTCTACCGTCAGCTTACTAACCTGCTTAATGAGAGACAATCTTCTCTCAAGCTCATCCCCCTTGATGGGGTGGTGGAGGCGCTACGCATCATCAAGGAGCCGGAAGAGCTTGCGCTGATTGCCAGAGCCGTCGCCATAGGCGATGACGCGTTCAGTAGTGTGTCACAGAACCTGCGCGCCGGCATGACGGAAAAGGAAATCGCCTGGGAGCTTGAAAAGTCCATCCGTGAGCACGGTAGCCAGGGTGTGCCCTTTGAGGTCATCGTCGCCTCCGGGCTGAACGCCGCCCTACCCCACCACCAGCCCGCAGACCGCGCGATTAAAGAAGGCGAGCCGGTCCTGATGGACATCGGCGCTAAACTTGACGGCTACGCCAGCGACCTCACCCGCACCATCTGCCTCGGCACACCTGAAGATAAGTTCAGGAGAATTTATGACATCGTTCTTGGCGCCCAGCTCACCGCCCTTGCTATAATAAAGGCAGGTATGACCGGCAAAGAGGCAGACAACCTTGCCCGCACCGTGATTACTGAGGCAGGCTATGCGGACTATTTCGGACACGGGCTGGGACATGGCGTGGGGCTTGCCGTTCATGAAGCGCCCCGCCTCGGTCCGCTCTCCACAGACGTGCTCACTGACGGCATGGTCTTCTCCATTGAGCCGGGGATTTACCTGCCTGGGTGGGGAGGAGTGAGAATTGAAGACCTGGTGGCCGTAGAGAAAGGCAAGCTGAAAGTGCTCACCCAAGCCAGTAAAGACTATCAACTGAGATAAGAAGGGATAATGACAACTGATGCTTAAAGCTGACCTGCATATTCACACAGAATATTCCATGGACTGCCGCACGCCGCTGGACAAAATAATCGCCCGGTGTCTGGAGAAGGACATTAACTGCATCGCCATCTCCGACCACGACACTATTGAGGGCGCCCTCAAGATGAAGGAAATCGCCCCGTTCAAGGTCATCGTTGCCGAGGAAATACTGACGCCCCATGGTGAAATTATGGGCATGTTCCTTAAAGAACATATCCCCAGCGGGCTTTCTGTTGATGAGACCATCGCCCGTATTAAAGCGCAGGGCGGGCTGGTCTGCATTCCTCACGCCTATGACTTTCTCCGCCCCTCTTCCCTGGGCGGTAAGATTGTGGCAGAAATCGCCGACCGTATAGACGTGATGGAGGCTTTTAACGCCCGCTGTACTCTGACACGCTGTTCTACCAAAGCGAGACAGTTTGCGGAAAAGCACGGCATCGCCAAAGGCGCCGGCAGTGATGCCCATACCGCTGAAGAAATCGGCAATGCTTATGTTGAGATGCCGGAGTTTAGCGGGAGAGAAGATTTCCTGCAGGCGCTTGTCCAGGGTAAAATCGTGGGACGCCGCACCAACCCGCTCCGCCACGTCTCCAGCGCCTTGGCTAAGCTGAAGAACATATGATTGGGGCAAGGTAATGTATAAGCTCGGCTGGTTCTCCACGGCGAGGGGCAAAGGCTCCCGCGGATTGCTCAAGGCAGTGCAGGCAAGCATCGCCTCGGGAGAGCTTGATGCCAGGATAGAGTTTTTCTTCTGCAGTCGCGACCCCGGTGAAGCTGAAACCACGGACACTACTCTCCAGATGGTCAGGGACTATAACATTCCCCTCGTTACTTTTTCTTACCAAAAGTTCAAGGCAAAGGTGGGCGCTACCTCACCGGGCTCAGAGACCGGCGAGCTGGCAGAGTGGCGTCTTGCCTACGACCGCGAAGTGATGGCAAGGCTCAAGGATTTCAACCCTGACCTCTGCGTGCTCGCAGGCTACATGCTTATCGTGGGCAAGGAGATGTGCCAGAAATACAACATGATTAACCTTCACCCTGCCTCCCCCACCGGGCCCGCCGGCACCTGGCAGGAGGTCATCTGGAAGCTCATAGAGACTGACGCCCGAGAGTCCGGCGTCATGATGCACCTGGTCACGCCGGAGCTTGACCGAGGACCCGTGGTTACCTACTGCACCTATCCTATCCGCGGCAAGCCTTTTGACCCGTATTGGATTGACATCAAAAAGCAATCTTTGGCGCAGGTGAAAAAAGAGCAAGGAGAAAATAATCCTCTCTTCAAAACCATCAGAGAGCAAGGCTACGTGCGGGAACTGCCGCTCATCATCACCACCATCAAAGCCTTCAGTGAAGGACGGGTGAAAATTACGGCTGATAAAAAAGTCGTTGATGCTCACGGCAGGGCCATCCACGGCTATGACCTCACCGCTGAAATCAACGAGCGCGTAAAAGGGCTTCTGCCTGCGTAACACAGATTTTAGGTCAGTAACAGAAACCCGATATTGAGTTCGCCAAAAAGGCGATGCCAGCTTTATGAAACTTGCTGATGGCTGGAAAAGCGCACATGGCATATTAGACTGAATAAGACTTATTGGCATAAGGGGATGCTATGAACCTGCGTAAAACGCTTGCCCATTTTTTTGATAGCTATGAGGTCGCCTGGGAATCGTTTATGGTGGCACTCGCCATCGTGTTCGTTGTCATCGGCTTTCTGCCGGACTTTTTTGATTTCTCACCGGGAGGTATCGCCATACTTGACGGTATAGATTTGGGCATTACCTCATTTTTTATCCTGGAGTTTGTCACCCGTATTTCGGTCGCCTCTTCGCGCTTACGCTATCTGAAGGAGCACTGGCTTGATTTGGTCGCCATCCTGCCGGTGATGCGCTGGCTGAGAGTGGTACGCCTAGTCCGCATACTGCGGCTTCTCAGGATTGCCCGCATGGCACGGGTCATCCGCTCTCTGGACGGGCTGGGTTTCAATATCGCCCGCTTCGCCAGGCTCAACGGACTGCAATGGATGCTGCTTGCCCTCACCTGCATCATGCTGGCATCATCAGTACTGCTGTTTTACGCTGAGCGCGGGGTGAATGAGAAAATAAACAACTACTGGGATGCGCTTTACGCTTCGCTGGTGACGTGGACCACTCCCGGCTACGGAGACATTGCGCCGGTCACCACCGCCGGGCATATCTTTGGACTGGTGCTCATCATCTCCGGACTGATTACATGGGGTATCCTCATCGCCAACCTTGCCGCCTTTTTGACTGCAAGGAAGGCGGAGGCAAGCATAATCAATCCCGCCATCAGGGAGATACAGGAGAAGCTCTTAAACCTTGACCAGCTGAGTGAGCCAGAGCTAATTGCCCTGCGCGGTGCAATCAACGCCCTTATCAGCGACCGACTGGGAGAAAAACCGGACTACACGATTTAGTTCAAACGCCACACTTATCATTCCGGTGGCGGCTGGAATCCGTTCCAAAAAGCTGATGTTTATCTTATGGATTCTGGCTTTCGCCAGAATGATGTGACTCCGGCTTATTTCTTCTCCGGCTTGGTCTCTTTCCCCGCTGGTTTCTTCAGCACCTCGTCAATGATGCCGTACTCTACCGCCTGCTCCGGGTTCAGATAGAAGTCTCGGTCAGTATCATGGATTATCTTCTCCATGGGCTGACCGGTGTGCTTGACGAGGATATTGCGGATGATATCCTGGAGCCTCATGATTTCACGGGCGGCAATCTCCACATCAGCGGCGCGTCCCTGTGCTCCGCCAAATGCCTGATGAAGATGGATGGTGGAGTTAGGCAGAGCATAGCGCTTCCCCTTAGTGCCGGCGCAGAGGAGAACAGTCGCCATACTTGCCGTCAGCCCGATGCAGATTGTGGAAACATCTGACTGCATAAGCTGCATGGTGTCATAAATCGCCAGGCCGGCGTTGATGACGCCGCCGGGGCTATTGATATAGAGGCTGATGTCCTTGCCCGGGTCCTCCCGGTCCAGATAGAGAAGCTGGGCAACGACGAGGTTCGCCACCTGGTCATTTATAGGCATACCCAGCATGACAATACGTTCCTTCAACAGCAATGAGTAGATATCAAAGGCTCGTTCGCCTCTGGCACTGCTCTCAATAACCATCGGGATGACATTCATGGGATTACTGTTCATCATGTTCTCCCTCCTTGTTACCTTCAGTCTTTGCCGTTTTCTTTTTCTCCTTATTCTTTTTTGGTTCAGCCTGCGGGCTAGCCGGGCTCTCTGAAACTGGACTCCGGGCTATCTCCACTAAAAGGTTTACCGTCTTCCGCGTCAGGAGCATCCGTTTGATAGATTCGCGCGAGTTCGGGTTGTTGAATGCTTTCTGCAGTTCCTCCTTCTTTTCGGAGACGCCTTTTAACATGTTCTCAATTTCATTATCTATCTCTGCATCGCTCACGTCAACTTTTTCTTCCTCTGCCACCTTGCTCAGCACCAGAGATTGCATCAGACGTTTGATTGCCACCGGTTCAAGCTCCTGGCGCAATTGTTCTCCGGTCTTTCTGGTGCTCTTAAGATATTCACCGAAATCAGCGCCCTGCATCTGAAAACGCCTTGACTCTTCCTCCAGCATCCTCTGCATCTCCCTCTCCACCAGCACCGGCGGGAACTCAACCTGGGCTATCCGGGTGACCTCAGTGATGACCTTGTCCTCAAATTCAGCTCTGGCTTTCTCCTCCGCCCGCTCCTTTAGACTTTCAGCAACTTTCTGCTTCAGCACTGCAAAGGTGGCAAACTCAGGATTGACCACTTTGGCAAAATCATCATTTAGCTCAGGCAGAACCTCCTGCTTGATTTCCCCCACCTTAACCTTAAAGCTGGTCTCTTTATCTGCCAGCTCGGCGCGGGGATAATCTTTGGGGAAAGTCAGCTTGAACTCTTTTTCTTCGCCTTTCTTCATGCCGGTGATTTGGGCTGCAAATCCTGGCGCCGGGAAGGTGCGGTCTTCCGCCACATGATATTGGAGTCCTTTCTGGTTGATAAATGGGGCATTGCCAATATGGCTCTCAATGTCCAGTATGACCAGGTCATTAAACTGCACCGGGCGCTCCACCGGCTCCCAGATGGCGTGCTGGTGACGCAGCACCTCAATCGCCTGGTTTACCTGCTCATCGGTGACAGTGACCGGCTCTGGCGTTATTCTGATACTTTTATAGTCGCCCAGCTTCACCACCGGCAAAAGCGGCACAGTGGCTTTGAAGGTAACTGTGGGCTCAGTCTGGATAACCTCAATCTGCGGCTGGGCAATCGCCTCAATGCTCGCCTCTTTCAGCGCTTTCTCATAAGCCTCCGGGATGAGGTGCTCAATCGCCTCACTGAGGAAGTTCTGTCTGCCGACATATCGCTCCAGTATGGGGCGTGGTGCCTTGCCTTTGCGAAAACCAGGCACATTCACTCTCTGCACCAGGTGCTTGTAAGCCTCACTGAGCGATTTTTCAACCTCTGCCGGCTCTGTTTCCACAGTCAAAAACGCCTGACCTTTTTCTACCTTATCTTTGGTAACTTTCACACTGCCTCCATCTAGCTCAGGGATACCCCGTGTTTTTCCTGATAATACTTGAGATAACCCGCTACATTCATCGGGATAATGTGTTCAACAGCAAACCTGTATGCTTCAGTTTTTTCCTTCTTGAAAAGCGCCAGTTGCTTCATCCTTGCTGTAATCAGCCGCTTTTCCAGATTGGCGGTGTTCTTCGCCTCAACCGCTCTGGTGATGAAGTCATCTTCTTCCCGCAGGACTTCAATTACTTTCTCTATATACTCCGTCACCTTTGTGGTGACGCCATAGTGAGCAAAGTAAATCCGTGAGGGCTCAAGCCCGGCTAGTTTCTCCAGAGTGGCGATGTATGTCTCGGCATCAAAGCTTGGCGGTGGCGTCAGCGGTAAAATGATGCCATCCAGATACATGCCCGCACCGTCCCCCGTAAACACGCCATTGTTCCGGCTTTCGCTGATGAAAAGCTCATGGGGGGCGTGTCCAGGGGCATCCATGATGCGCAGAATCTGTTCGCAGTTTAAATCTATCCGGTCACCGTCTGCAACTATCCTCACCCTGCTCTCTTCCACAGGCACCACCTCCCCGAACAACTGCATCGTCTTTTCGCCCTGGACGGAAATCATGCTGGCGACCAGCTTAGAAGGGTTGATGAGATGCTTAGCTCCCCGCCCGTGGACAATGAGCTGTGCCCGGGGCATCTTCTGGAGCAGAAAGCCAGCGCCACCGGCATGGTCAAGGTGGATGTGAGTGGCGATGATATAGCTGATGTCCTCCAGCGCAATGCCCACCCTCTTCATCCCATCCAGAATAACCGGCGCGGAGTTGGCCGGCCCGGTGTCAATGAGAGCTTTCCTTTCCTCATTCAGCAGATAGACACTGCCCCATCCTTTGACGCCATAGACTTCGTTGTCAATCAGATAGACGTTTTCAGCAACTTCTCTTATGTCAACCATCTCTATTTTTCTTCTCTCAGCTTTATGTGGAGCTCTTTGAGCTGGTCTTCCCGCACCGGTGACGGCGCATCAAAGGTGAGGTCCACGGCACTCTGGTTCTTGGGAAAAGCAATCACCTCCCTGATACTCTCTGCTCCGGAGAAGAGCATGATGATGCGGTCAATCCCTGGGGCGATGCCGCCGTGGGGTGGAGCACCATAGCTGAAGGCTTCCAGCATATGCCCGAAGCGCTCCTGAATCTGCTCTTCGGTATAGCCGAGGAGCTTGAATATCTTGCTCTGAAGCTCGCTGTTATGGATTCTGATGCTCCCGCTGGAGAGTTCATAGCCGTTGCAGATAATATCGTAGCTCTTAGCTCTCACCTTGTCCGGCTCAGTGTCAAGCAGATGAATATCTTCATCTCTGGGCATGGTAAACGGGTGGTGAACGGTCTGCCACTGCCCGGTATCCTTGTTTCTCTCCATAAGCGGAAAGTCAACAATGAAGGCGAAGGCGAACATATCCGGGTCAGCCAGCTTGAGCCGGCGGCCCAGCTCCTGCCTCAGCCCGCCCAGCGTGAGATTGACCGTCCGGGTATCTCCGGCGACAATGAGAAGCAGGTCTCCCATTCTGGCATCAAGCCGCCGTGCCATCTCTTTTATCTGCTCCAGCGCCAGGAACTTGGTGACGGAAGACCTGACCATGTCCAGCGTCAGGCTATCCAGACTGCCCTCACCGCTCCCCAGCCCCATTGTGACCAGTCCTTTGGCACCAAACTTCTTCGCCTGCTCGGTGAGCTCTTCAAGCTGTTTGCGGGTGTAAGAAGCACCGCCAGAAAGGCAGATGCCCTTCACGGCGCCACCATTGCTAATGGCATTGCGGAAGACTTCAAACTGGGAATTCGCTACGATGTCTGACAAATCCTTCAGTTCCATGCCGAAGCGCAGGTCAGGTCTGTCTGAGCCGAAGCGACCCATGGCGTCAGCATAGGTCAGGCGAGGGAAAGGTTTAATCATCTTTTTCTGCGGGAGCAGGGTAGCCACCATTGAGGTGAAAAGGTCTTCCAGCAGGACGAGGATATCCTCTACATCCACAAAGCTCATCTCAAGGTCAAGCTGGGTAAACTCCGGCTGGCGGTCAGCACGCAGGTCTTCATCACGGAAACAGCGGGCAATCTGATAGTATTTCTCCAGACCGGCGACCATGAGGAGCTGTTTCATCTGCTGAGGAGACTGGGGGAGGGCATAAAACTTCCCCGGCTGGACGCGGCTCGGCACAAGGTAGTCACGCGCGCCCTCAGGCGTGCTCTTGGTGAGGATGGGTGTCTCTATTTCAATAAAGCCGCGGGCATCAAGGAAATCACGCATGAACCTGACCACTTTATGGCGCAGGACAAGGTTATCCCTCATCCGCTCACGGCGCAGGTCAAGGTAACGGTATTTCAGCCGGACGTTCTCATCAACATCCACGTCTTCATTAATATAGAAGGGGGGCGTTTTCGCCGGGTTGAGGATGACCGCCTCGCGGGCAATCACTTCAATATCGCCGGTGGGCAGTCTGGGGTTTTCCGTTCCGGGCGGACGGCGGGCTACCTCCCCTTTCACCTGGACGACAAACTCACCGCGGAACTTGTCTGCCGCCTCATGGGCTGACCTGGCAATCTCAGGGTTGAAAGCTACCTGGACAATGCCTGCCCTATCACGCAGGTCAATAAAAATAAGACCGCCGTGGTCGCGGCGGCGGTCAACCCATCCTGCCAGCGTTACCTCTTTACCAATATGTTCTACGCGCAGTTCACCACAGCTGTGACTTTTGAGCAAGTATGCCTCCTTGAAAAGCTACCATAGCTGATTATAACGTATCGCAGAAAGGCTATTCAACTTAATGCTGGTTTCATCCGGCTGAAACTTTGTCTGGATGCGGATTTTCCGCTGATTCGTTCTTCGTTTTTTAGTGATTTTTCATTCTGAAGAAACGAACTTCGTGGAGGGGGTTAATATGAGCGTGAGTCGTTACTGGTAAACGAGTGGGAAGCGAGTGGTTTTTGAAATCCCTCTTAGTCTCCCCTTACGAAAGGGAGACGACCCGATTTTCTCTGGCAATCTTTTGAAAGGAGGGACGACTTTCGCTATTTCTCAAACCCCCCTTTTTCAAAGGGGGACGACTGCGTCATTTTGACGGAAGCCAGAGTCCAGAGTATAAAAATTGACGACTGGATTCCAGCCTTCGCTGGAATGACAGAAAGAAATTACTCGCAATGACATCACAACTAAAACTGAATGCAATCTTATGTTAACTTAAATTGACCGGTCTGAGCCACAAGTGCTAGAATATGTCCACTATGTTGAAGACACTGGCAGAAATCAATGAAAAGATAAAAGCGGGCAAGGCGGTTGTCGTTACGGCGGAGGAAATCATTGAGATTGCCCGCAAGAAAGGTGTCAGCCGAGCCGCCCGGGAAGTGGACGTGGTGACCACCGGCACCTTCGCCCCGATGTGCTCCTCGGGCGCTTATTTCAATATCGGTCATGCCAAGCCACGCATCAAGCTGGGCGGTGGGAAAGTCTATCTCAATGATGTCCTTGCCTATCCTGCGTTTGCCGCGGCGGACATCATGATTGGCGCCAATGCCCTGCCCGACGATGACCCGCGCAACAAGTTCCACCCCGGTGAGTTCAACTACGGCGGCGGGCATGTGATTGAAGACCTCGTCTCAGGCAAGGACATCAAGCTCATTGCCACGGCGTACGGGACGGACTGCTACCCGCGGAAGAAGCTGGAGACCTGGATTAACATCAGGGACTTGAATGAAGCTGTCCTCTTCAATATGCGCAACTGCTACCAGAACTACAATGTCGCCGTGAATCTATCGGACAAGACGATTTATACCTATATGGGCATCCTGAAGCCCCAACTGGGCAATGCCAATTACTGCAGTGCCGGTCAGCTTTCTCCCCTGCTCAAAGACCCGCACTACAAAACTATCGGCATCGGCACGAAGATTTTCCTCGGCGGAGGCACGGGCTATATCGCCTGGAACGGCACCCAGCACTTCCCGAACGTGCCCCGCGGAGACAACGGCGTGCCGAAACGGGGGGCAGGCACCCTTGCCGTCATCGGCGACCTGAAACAGATGAGCTCAAGATGGCTTGTCGGCACCAGCATGCTGGGCTACGGCGCAACGCTGACGGTGGGCATAGGCATCCCTATCCCCATTTTGTCTGAGGAGATTTTGCAGTACACCGCAGTGCCTGATGCGGAAATCTTTGCCGCCATCGTGGATTATTCTGACGCCTACCCCCAGCGCAAGCCGGATATTCTGGGAGAGGTCAGCTATGGTCAGCTCAAGAGTGGCAGGATAAAAGTCCAGGGCAAGAGTGTGCCCACGGCTTCTCTCTCCAGCTATTCCAAGGCACTGGAAATCGCCACTATTCTGAGAGAATGGATACAGAGCGGGAAGTTCCTGTTGACCGAGCCCGTGGCGCCTCTGCCCGGCGCTGATGCCGGCATCACGCCCAAAGCCCTGAACGAACGCCCGATAGAAGATTAACGCCTGCCTCACCACGGAGGTTATCATGATTATAGCCAGAAAAGTAGTCATCCACTTCCCCAAGCGGCTTGCCGACCAGCCAGTCATCTACCGGCTGGTGAAAGACTATGACCTTGAGTTCAATATTCTCAAAGCCTCAATAACGCCGGAGGAGGAAGGCTTGCTCGTCCTTGAGCTTAAGGGCAGGCAGAGCGAATATGAAAAAGGCATCAAATTCTTAGCCAAAGCCGGCGTGCAAATCCAGCCCCTCAGCGAAGATGTGACCCGCAATGAGACGAGGTGTACCCACTGCGGAGCCTGCATCACCGTCTGCCCTGCCGGGGCTTTTGAGCTTGACCCCACCACCCGCAAGACCACGTTCAACAATGAAAAGTGCTTTGCCTGCGGGCTGTGCATCAAGGCATGCCCCCCGCGCGCCATGGAAGCCCGCCTTTAGCCCTATGTATCAGCCGAGAACCTACCGTAGCTGGATTGAAGGCGGAGATTTAGTCACCTTCAAGGTAGTAGTCAAGGAAACTGATTTATACGTCCGCGCCGCGAGCAACCTCTCCCGCAAAGTCCAGCGGCTGGTGGTGAAATACCGCAACCTGCTGGAACGGTACATCGCCAGACACCAGGATTTTCTAACCTCTCTTGAGCCCGTGCCGGTTGCCGCTGACGCTCCGCACATCGTGAAGCTCATGGCGGAAGCAGGAGCAAAGGCAAAAGTTGGGCCGTGGTCGGCAGTCGCTGGTGCCATCGCCGAGTTCGTCGGCACAGATTTAGCACCGTTAACACCGGAGCTCATCATTGAGAACGGCGGCGATATTTACCTGAAAAGCCAGAAGAAGCGGGTGGTGGGGATTTACGCTGGCGACTCGCCGCTTTCAGGCAAGATTGGCTTTGAAATTGAGCCGGGACAGACGCCCATAGGCATCAGCACCTCATCTGGGATGGTGGGGCATTCACTCAGCTTCGGCAGGGCAGATGCGGTGACCATCGTGGCTGATTCAGCTATTCTGTCTGACGCCGCGGCGACTGCCATCTGCAATCTCATCCAGCAACCGGAAGACATCAGCAAAGGCATTGAGTTTGCGCAGAAGATTAACGGGTTAAGAGGAATGGTTATCATCATCGGGGAAACAATTGGTTTTTACGGGGATATTAAGATTTGCCCTATTTCAGTAAACTGAAGGCGACATTTCAACAGTGGGGTGGCGGCACCGCCACATTTTTCACCTATACCCACTTCAGCCATGATTTGACCACCGGGCTTCTCCCCGCCTTGCTTCCGCTCATCAAGGATGGGCTGGGGCTGAGCTACCTGCAGTCAGGTTTCCTGCTGTCAGCGCTCAATGTAACCTCGGGACTCTCCCAGTTTCCCGGCGGCTGGCTGGGTGACCGCTTCAAGCGTCAGGTGGTCATCTCCATCGGGCTGGCGGGAATTGGACTGAGCACACTGTCAGTCGGTCTCAGCCCGGGCTATTATTTCATGCTTGCGGTGCTCATCATCATGGGCATCTTCGCCGGGGCTTACCACCCCTCATCAGCGTCAGTCCTTTCCAGCTATTTCCAGGCGGAAAAAAGAGGCAAAGCCATCGCTTTTCACATGGTGGGCGGGAGCCTCGGCTTCGCCCTCGGTCCAATTTTGGGAGGAGCCATCGCTGAGCTTACCGGCTGGCGTTTCTCCTTCATTCTCCTCAGCCTGCCGTCGCTCATCGCCATACCCTTTATTCTGAAGAAATTTGCCCACATCCCGGAGGAAAAAGAGAGCAAGCCATCTACCAGCAATGCTTCCCGGGCGCGCAGGAGTACTGAAATCCTCGGGATTATCCGCACCATCGCCATCATCTTTATCCTTGCCGTGCTGACGCAACTCATTGGCGGCTCGGTCATATCCTTTATCCCCATCTACCTGGTGGACAAGCACGGCGTTACCGCCACGTACGCCGCCATGCTAATCGGCATCATCAGGACAGGTGGGATTGCCGGGAGTCTCTTCGGAGGGTGGCTGTCAGACCGGTGGGGGCGCACCAATGCCATTTTCCTGACTTTCATCGCCACCGGACCGGTGATTTACCTTTTTACCATTCTTCCATTCAATGCCGCAATTATCTTTGTCTTTATTCTGTTCAGCTTTCTGCTTTACATGCGCCAGGCGACTGTTCAACCCTATCTTCTGGACAGGGTGCCGCCCTACCTCCGCGCCACCGTCTTCGGCATTTACTTCGGGCTGGGGATGGAGGGCATCAGCATCATCCAGCCCATCTTCGGGCATTTCATGGACCTGTATGGCATCGTCAAAGTGTTTGACGTCGTCGCTCTCATCAGCATCGGTTTATCGCTCCTTTCGCTCGTCCTGATGAGAAAAGCCAGAACGTGACCTGCTTGACAATCAAATAGGTGAAGAACTAAACTAGCCTTAAAAATTTACCTCAGGAGGAAAACATCATGGCAAAAATCTATTACGACAAGGATGCCGACCTTTCCCTGCTGAAAGATAAGCTCATCGGCATCATTGGCTATGGCAGTCAGGGACATGCGCAGGCGCAGAACCTGCGGGACAGCGGCTGTAAGGTGATTGTGGGCGAGGTGCCGGGCAGTGCGCCGTGGAAAGCGGCTGAAAAAGCCGACTTTGAGGTGTTCACCGCAGACAAGGTGGCGCAGAAGGCGGACATCATTGTCCTCCTCGTCCCGGATGACCTTCATGCCCAGGTCTATCAGGACTACATCGCCCGGTGGTTGAAGAAAGGGAAAACGCTCCAGTTCGCCAGCGGCTTCAATATCTACTACCACCAGGTCACCCCACCGCCTGATGTTGACGTGGTCATGGTGGCGCCTCGCATCCACGGCGTCCTTTTGCGCAAGCTGTTCACCGAGAAGGTTTATGCGCCGGCGGCGGTGGCTGTCCACCAGGATGTGTCAGGCAAAGCCCTCAAGATGGCTCTGGCATACGCCAAGGGCATCGGGGCAACGAAAGCAGGCGTCCTTGAGACTACCTTCAAAGAGGAGACGGTGTGTGACCTCTTTAACGAGCACTGCGGCATCATCGCCGGAGTGATAGGCTTAATCAAGACGGGCTGGGAGGTGCTGGTGGAGGCAGGCTATAGCGAGGAAGCGGCATATTTTGAGCTTTTCCATGAGCTTAAAGCCACCTCTGACCTCATCAACTCGTTCGGCGTGCCGGGGATGCTCCGGCGGTGCAGTATGACCGCCCAGTATGCCGGCATGCTCAGCCAGTACCGCACCATCAATGACGCCGTGCGGACGGAGATGAGAAAACTGCTGAAGGAAATTGAGAGCGGAGAGTTTGCCCAGAAGTGGATTCTGGAAGGCAAGCTGGGATATCCCAACTATCTGACACTGCTCAGCCTTGAGGACGAACATGGCTCAGAAATCGTGGGCAAGAAACTGCGCGCCATGATGACCTGGCTGCCGAAGAAATAGGAAAAAATCTGCTTGCGGTGAAATCAAATGACGGCTGAACCGGAAGATGCTCCCCATTCCACCACCAGCCGGGAGTGGTGCACGTGGCTGAAACAGCCCATGACCAAGAAAAGGGAGCGTGGCTAGTCCATCAATGAGGCGCTGTGCTTCGGATGGATTGACGGCAAGCTAAAGAAACTTGAGGCGGAAGCATGAGCGCCAGCACACCTATCTGAGAATAAAAGAGCCGGGTTAACCACCCCGGCTCTCAATTTCTATTTCGCCCGTACGGCTTAATCGTGCTTCTTTTTTACGTAGACTCTGATTTCGCCGCCTTTTTCTTCCATGCCCAGGCACTCATGTCCGGTGGTCTCACACCAGGCAGGCATGTCCTGCTTGATGCCTTTATCATCAGCCACCACCTCAAGTACTTCCCCTGTCCTAAGCTCCTTGAGCTTCTGTGCCGTCTTCACAATGGGCATCGGGCAATAAAGTCCCATGCAATCTAGCGTCTTATCCGCCTTCATATCTGCCTCCTAAATGAAAAGAGTCACTTTTGATTTACGAGCTTCGTTCAGGAAATAAGCCGCGCCAACGAGGCTCCCAGCCTCGCTACGGAAAGCTTCCGGACCAACGCCCATGACACCGCAGGTAGTGGAACAGGGCACCATCTTGACGCCCATTTCCTGCGCCATGGCAATCATCTCATCAATGGAAGGCGTGTTGGTCTCTTTCATGAGTTTCTTCATCATCCAGGTGCCCAGACCCATGAAATTGAACTTGGACAGCGTGAGCCGTTTGGTGCCACCGCGGTTGATGATATTGAGCATTTTCCGCATGAGACCCTTGCTCTTCAACCTGCCTTCGTTTTTCTTGAGAATATTGAGCCCCCAGAAAGTGAAGAACATTGTCACGTCCATGCCCATGCTGGCGCCAGTGGTTGCCAGGATGAATGCGGCGAGGGCTTTGTCCAGGTCACCGCTGAAAACAACAATGGTAAGTTTCTCTTTCTCCGCCATCTCACACCTCCTCAAGACTAGCTGGTTTTCATTTCTGCCCCGCAATGCGGACAGGTCTCTTTTTCCTTGGACACCGGCTTGCGGCACACCGGGCAATAGAGCACCGCCACACCACAAGCCTGACAGAAAGGAAATGACTCCTTCAAAATCTCCTCATCGCAAAAGGGGCAATGGCGCTTTTCCTTTCCTACATTTTTCTTCTCTTCCATTTTCTTCCCTCCTTATGCCTTCCCGACCCCGTGCTATGTTCCTTTTCCTCGACCGGTTACCGGGATTATGGTCTCTATTCTGCCTCTCCGCACGCCGTAAAGCTTTTCCTGGGTATTGATAACGATGAACGGGTTATTTGGTATAATTTCAAGGCGCTCTCCCAGCTTCAGTTTCTTCGCCGGGTCGCGATAGAACACGCGGGACACCTCAGCATGTAAAGCGCCCAGATGCAGGTCAGGACGTCCCCTGATTGCTCCATAGCTGGGCATGTTCTGCCAGAAGAAGCCGGGCCTGTCCCGGAAGCTGATGAGAGAATCCTCGCCCATCGTTTTTTGCCCCACGTCAATCACAGCGTGCCCCGGATGAGATGTGCTCATTACGCTGGTAATGATGGTTAGCGCGCACTGGTCTTCCGTCAGGGCGAAGCGCTTCACCTGAAGCATGGCACCCACGATGCCACTGCCCGGGTGGATTTCATTGACTTCAGGGAAGGCGCCGCTCTTTATCTGCCTGCAAACGGCGCGCCAGGTAGCAGACGACCCCACGCTCACATGTTCAAGCTTAAAGCCTGCTTCTTTGAGAAGTTTTGCCGTAGCGCTGATAAGCTCAAGCACTTCAATTGCCGCGGCATCCTGTTTATCCGGAGTTGGCTCGCTATAGACCTCGTGAGCATAGATGCCGGTGAACCTGACTCCCGGCAGTCTGCTGAGCTTCTTAGCCAGTGCCACCGTCTCTTCTCCGGGCGGAGTGCCATAGCGGTTTGCCCCGCTCTCCACCTTGATAATCACCGGCACTTTCTGCCCTAGCTCCTGCCCAACCTGCGAGATGCCCTCTGCCTGTTCCAGCATATCCACCACCACAGAGACTTTCACACCGGGCATACTCAAAAGCTTCTTGAGCTTCTCCAGCTTGTGTTCTCCGTAGAACGGATGGGCAATGATAATATCATTCAGTCCGGCTTCCGCCATCGCCAGCGCCTGGTCAAGGGGACCCACCTCAATGCCACAGGCACCGGCTTCAATCTGCATCTTTGAAATGAGGGCACTCTCATGCACTTTTACATGCGGTCTCAGCTTGACGCCGGCATCAGCGGCACAGTCTGACATCTCCTTGATATTCGCCGCAAGCCTGTCCAGGTCAAGAAGCACCGCCGGGGTGTCAAGCTCAGGATACGGGACTTTATTCATCATGATGTATTCACCTCTCTTCAAACTCAGCTAATAGCCGGCTTTTCTCCCGGTAACGGTGAATACCTTCTCCACCACTCCGTTCCTCACGCCGTATATCTGGTCGTGCATGCTGATGGCGAGGGTGGCATTGTTCGGCACAATCTCTATTCTCTCTCCTAAGCTGAGCTTTTTCTGCGGCTCGGTGTAAAACACCAGTCCGGTCTCAGCAGCAAGAAATCCGCAGCGCAGGTCTGGGCGACCCTGCACCGCGCCGAAGTTGGGCAAGCCGTTCCAGAAATAGCCGGGGTCCTTAGCCGCCATGACATTGTAGTCTGCGCCGAAGGTCTTGAACCCGGCGTCAATGATTGCTTTTTTTGTATCGGCGGTGCTGATGACGGTTGTTAAAATAGTGGCGGCGCACATCTCCCGTGTATTGCCCCCTTCCGCCATGTAGATGAGGTCGCCGATGACGAAGTTCCCCGGGTGAAGCTCGGTTATCTCTGGAAACTTCCCTTCCTGCAAATGACGGCAGACAGGGCGCATGGTGCCTGACGAACCCATGGAAACATGCTCTACCGGAATTCCCTCTTTTCTTAACAGTCTGGCGGTCTCACTCATGAGCTTGGCGGTCTCAAAAGCTGCCTTATCCAGCCCCGCTGGAGTAACGTCCAGAGTCATCTCATGGGCGTAAATGCCTTTGAAGTCAATGCCCGGGAGCTGATAGATTTCCCGGGCGAGTTTCAGCGCTGGCTCGCCGGGCAGGACGCCGAAGCGTGAGAAGCCGTTGATGACGGCATTAACGTTAATTTTGAGCATTAGCGGCACTTTCTTTCCAAGCGCCTGCCCCGCATCTGAAATAATTTCAGCCTGCTCCAGCATATCCACCACCACGCCGAGCTTGAGCCCAGGTTTACGCAGGAGTTCTTTCAACATCTCTAGTGTCTGTCCCTGGTACAGCCCGGGATGGGAGATGAGAATATCGTTGATTCCTTCCGTCGCCATTGCCGCCGCTCCACCCACCGTTCCCAATTCAATGCCACAGGCACCGGCTTTTATCTGCATCCTGGCAATCTCAGCACACATGTGGACCTTCACGTGCACCCTCAGCCTTACCTTCGCCCTGGCGGCAAGCTGAGACATTTCTTCTATATTCGTTT
>DAOTYE010000022.1:0-18616 GCA_034434915.1 Dehalococcoidales bacterium | reverse complement strand
CGTTGATTATATTTATACAGACCCTCCCTATGGCGCGCACATTGCCTACCTTGATTTGAGCACCATGTGGCATGCCTGGCTTGGCTTTGAAGTGACTGATGAGATGCGCCAGCGTGAGGCGATTGAAGGCGGAGAACAGCGGTTTGATGAGAAACATTATCTTGACATTCTCCAGAAGTCATTTGAGCAGATGTTTTTAGCCCTCAAAGATGATGCCTGGTTATCTCTCGTCTTTCATCATAAGAAGACTAACCTCTGGTACTCCATCAGAGATATGATGAAATATATCGGCTTTAATTACGTTAATACCGTAGCTCAACCTTTAGCCAAACAAACTTTTCACAAGGTTAAGAATCCCTTGCGTGTCTTAGGTGAAAGTCTCATTGTTAATTTCCAGAAGACTGCCACCAGAAAAATCATCCAGCCCATGTCCCTGCCCATGGTAAATATCATTAAGAACGTGGCGGAGAGGGTTATCTATCAGAGCGGCGGCGCCACCACTGAGGAAATAATGAGGGCGGTGGTGCCGGAGCTTTTTGAAAATGACCTGTTCTTTGACGCCGCTTCTAAAAGCATGAATGATATTCTGGCGATTCTGGAAAGCGATTTTGAGTTTGGTGAAGATAACCTGTGGCGCATCAGAGCGGAACGTCAGGTGGGCAACTTCATCCCCACCAAAATGCGTATTCAATACTATGTCATCGGATATCTCCGCAAGAAAGGCAAAGCCAGTTTTGATGAAATCGTTACCACTATATTGCCTCTGCTGGTGAATGGACACCGTCCCTCGCGGGAAGACATCGCTGACGTTCTGAAACAAATAGCCATTTCCCATGACGGTATTCACTGGGAATTGAGAGATGCCAGTTCCCTGGCGGTACAGGGCGTTTTATCTGCTTTTGTGGCTGAGAAGGCTGAGGAATATAAGATACCTGAAAGCACTACTCATAACCAGCAAATTTACAGACTGGCGATTCTGTGCCAGAAAGCGGGGCTGGTGCCTTTTATCGGGAAACAGGAGAGAAATGACCCCATGCTGACGGCGCTGAAACCGCTCACCGCCTTAAATATCAAAGCTGACGCAGTCCGGTGGAAACGGATAGAACAGATTGATATTATCTGGGCAACTGATGACGGGACACCGGTCTGGGCTTTTGAGGTAGAAGAGCATACATCAGTGCTGAGTGCGCTGGAGAGATTTGTGGCGCTTCTGTCAACAAGCCCGGAGATGGGCAAGTCAAAACAACTCACCATCATCGCACCTAAATCAAGACGCAGTAAAATCCGGCAGGAACTTACCAGTTCGTCATACATCGGGCATCCGCAGTATCTGGAAAATAAAATTTCATACATTTATTATGATGAATTAGAGAAAGCTTTTGCTAAATTCAGTAACCAGCGAGCACTCCATCTTGATGATATGCGGCATCTGTATCACGTTCCGTCAAAGGAAGATGTATAATTAATCACTCTATGACTCTTCTCTTCATCCCTGCCGCCGGCTCCGCCCGCGCTGAATGGGTCTATCAGACGGCTCATTTCAAGGACTCAGAAGTCATCATCCTGCCGGGACATCCGGAAGGCGCGCCGTGCACCAGCATTGAGGACTACGCTGACTGGCTTCACACCTATATCCGGCAGAAAGACTATTCTGACGTGGTGCTCGCCGGGCACTCCATGGGCGGGGCAATTGTTTTGCTCTATGCACTGAAGTATGGCGGTGAGCTCAAGGGAATCATCATCATCGGCAGTGGGGCGCGGCTGAGGGTCTTGCCCGCCCGGCTCAAGATGCTTGAGCAGATGATTGCCGATACTGAAGGCTGGCGGAGGGTGCTGGACTATGAATTCCGCCTCATCGCGCCTGAGGTGAGGCAGTCCCTCATTGAGGAGGGAGTGAGGATGGGGGCGGCGGTCGCCCTGAATGACCACCTCTGCTGTGATAAATTTGACGTCATGGACAGAGTCCATCGCATCAGGACGCCGGCACTCATCATCTGTGGAAAGGACGATGACCGCACGCCGGTGAAATATGCTGACTATCTGGCGAATAAGATTGACGGCGCAAAAAAGGTCATCATTGACGGCGCCGACCACTGGGTCCATCTGGAGAAGCCTGCTGAGGTCAACCGGGCGATTCAGGACTTTTTAGCCTCTTTGCGCTGAGCGAACTTCTGTTGACAGAGGGGGTGCCAGCGCTGGAGCCCGCAGGCATTGCAATCCTCGTAGCGGCAATCGGGAGTGGGTCTGCCCTCAAGGGCGCATTTGTATTCCAGCTTGAGGAAATTGGCGGGCACGCCGGTGTCAATGTGTCCCCAGGGCAGAAGCTCATCAAGGGACCGTTCCCGGTGGGCATAGAAGGCGGGGTCAAGTCCGCTTTCGGAGAAGGCTTTAAGCCAGTTATCAAAGACGAAACGCTCATTCCAGGCATCAAAGGTTGAACCGAGTTGCCATGCCCGGTGAATGACCTGTCCCAGCCGCCGGTCTCCGCGGGAGATGACGGCCTCAAGCAGACTTAGCCGGGGGTCGTGCCAGGACAGTTTGATTCCCCTCCGCTCCAGCCCGCGCTGAAGGCGCTCCTGCTTGGGCTTCAGGCTCTCCTCTTTCTCCTGGGCGACCCACTGGAAGGGAGTATGAGGCTTGGGCACCAGCGTGGAGGCGCTCACCCGGATACTGGGGACTCTTCCCCGCATCTGACCGCCCAGCGCACGCACCCTGCCCACCATTTGAATGATGCTATCAACGTCCTCCAGCGTCTCCATGGGCAGACCGAGCATGAAGTAAAGTTTGAGGCTGTTCCACCCGCGCTCAAAGGCGGTGGCGACTGTCGCCATCAGCTCCTCTTCCGGAGTGTTTTTATTGATAGTCTGGCGCATGCGCTCACTGCCCGCCTCCGGGGCAAAGGTGAGCCCGGTCTTACTGCGTGTAGGGAGGGAGCCCATGAGACGTACGGAGAACTGGCTGAGGCGCAGGCTGGGAAGGGAAATGGCGAGGCGGGGATACTCGCGGGTCAGGCTCGCCACCAGCGGCTCAATCTCACCGTAGTCGCTTGTGTTCAGAGAGACGAGGGAGATTTCATCGTAGCCGCAGTTGCTGATGAGCTCCCCGGCGGCACGTACCACTTCATCTTTAGGACGTTCACGGACGGGGCGGTAGATATAGCCCGCCTGGCAGAAGCGACAGCCGCGACTGCACCCGCGCTGGACCTCAATGGCGCCGCGGTCGTGCACCACCTCAATGTATGGGACGACCGGTCTGGTGACCGGCGGGGGCAGTTTTTCAATCAGCCGGCGCGTGATAGCAGGCTTTGCTTCCGGCACGGTGGGATTGAAGCTTTTGAGCGTGCCGTCAGCATGATAATCAACGTGGTAAAAGCGCGGCACGTAAATGCCGGGGATTTTTGCCACCTGTCGGAGCAAATTCTCTCTGGGCGCCCGTTTGCCATCACTTTTCCAGTTGCGGACAGCCGCCAGAAGCTCAAGCACCACCTCCTCCCCATCCCCCACCACGAAGAAGTCAATGAAGTCAGCCATCGGCTCCGGATTGAGCACGCCGCTCCCGCCGGCGATGACCACGGGGTTGGAATCTTCCCGCTCACTGGAGAAAACGGGAATCCCCGCTAAATCAAGCATATTGAGAACATTGGTGTAGGTCAGCTCATAGCCCAGCGAGAAGCCGATGAGGTCAAAATCTTTGAGCGGGCGCTTGCTTTCCAGGCTGAAGAGAGGTATGCCGTGCTCCCGCATTTTCTCCGCCATGTCCACCCAGGGGGCATAGACCCTTTCGGCGAGGACGTCCGGCTGGCGATTGAGAATATCATACAGGATGGGGATGGCGATGTTTGACATGCCGATTTCATACGTGTCCGGATAGCTCAGGGCGATGCGGATGGGGGTGACATCCCAGTCTTTAATGACGGCATTCCACTCCCCGCCGGTATAGCGGGCGGGCTTGGCGACCTGGTACAGTATGCGGTCTAGCTCAGACACACTCCCATTCCTCAAAGAGACTAATTCTGACTTTAACGGAAAAGAAGAATAAAATCAAGGTGAGGAGGGCAATTTCAAGCAATAGAGATTGCTTCGTCGTCCTTCCGCCGAAGGGCTCCTCGCAATGACAGCTTTAAAAGTTAAGAGGGGGCTTTTTCTGCCCCCTCTTTTATTACACCTCTCTGAACTCGCCTTCCACGGTGCCTTCACCGCCCGGCTTGCCTCCGGGTGGCGGCTGTTGCGGGCCTCCTCCCGGCGGTGGCTGAGGACCTCCGGGTGGCGGCTGTTGACGGTAAACGGAAGCGCCAACTTTCTGCATGGCGTCATTGAGCTCCTGCGTGGCACGCTTCAGCGCCTCAATGTCCTTGCCCTGGAGTGCTGAGCGCACTGCCGCAATCTTGCCTTCCACCTCTTTATTGAGGTCAGCGGGGATTTTATCTTTGTGGTCGCGGAGGGTCTTTTCCGCAGTATACGCCAGGGTATCCGCGGTATTGCGTGCTTCCGCTTCCTCGCGGCGCTTGGCATCCTCGGCGGCGTGCATCTCCGCTTCTCTCTGCATCTGAGCTATCTGTTCTTTAGTAAGGCCGCTGGTGGCGGTGATGGTTATTTTCTGCTCCCGCCCGGTGCCTTTGTCCTGTGCTCTCACGCTCAGGATGCCATTGGCGTCAATATCAAAGGTCACCTCAATCTGGGGCACACCGCGTGGAGCCGGCAGGATGCCGTCCAGCATGAACCTGCCCAGCGTGCGGTTGTCCGCTGCCATGGGGCGTTCGCCCTGCAGGACATGAATCTCAACGCTCGGCTGGTTGTCCGTGGCGGTGCTGAAAATCTGGCTCTTTGAGGTGGGAATGGTGGTATTGCGGGGGATGAGGGGAGTCGCCACGCCGCCGAGCGTCTCAATGCCGAGCGTGAGCGGCGTCACGTCCAGCAAAAGGACGTCTTTTACCTCTCCCTTGAGCACGCCTGCCTGGATTGCCGCGCCCATCGCCACCACTTCTTCCGGGTTCACGCTGCGGTTGGGCTCTTTATTGAAGAACTGGCGCACCTTCTCCACGACAAGCGGCATCCTCGTCTGAGAACCGACGAGGATAACCTCATTAATCTGTGCCACAGTCAGCCCGGCATCGGCAAGGGCTTGCTTGCATGGCTCCAGTGTTTTATCCACGAGGTCCATGACCAGTTGCTCCAGCTTTGACCTGGTGAGCTTGACGCTCAGGTGCTTGGGACCGCTGGCATCAGCGGTGATGAAGGGCAAATTGATTTCCGTCTCCTGCACCTGGGAAAGCTCAATCTTGGCTTTCTCCGCGGCTTCCTTGAGACGTTGGAGTGCCATCTTGTCCTGCCGGAGGTCAATGCCCTGGTCGCGCTTGAACTCATCGCACAGCCATTCCATGATTCTCTGGTCAAAGTCATCGCCACCGAGGTGGGTATCACCTGCGGTGGACTTCACCTGGAAAGTGCCTTCGCCGAGCTCAAGGATAGAGACATCAAACGTGCCGCCGCCGAGGTCATAAACGGCGACAATCTGCTCCTTTTTCTTGTCCAGCCCGTAGGCAAGCGAGGAGGCGGTGGGCTCATTAATGATTCTGATGACATTCAGCCCGGCGATGGTGCCCGCATCCTTGGTCGCCTGGCGCTGGGCGTCATTGAAATATGCCGGCACGGTGATGACGGCATCTGTAATCTTCTCACCCAGGTAGGTCTCTGCATCCGTCTTCAGTTTCTGCAGAATCATGGCAGAGATTTCCTCAGGGCGGTATTCTTTGCCACCCATCACCACCCGCACCTCGTTATTGGGTCCGCGTGTTACTTTGTAGGTCTTGCGGCGGGCATCTTCCTCTACCGGCAGTTCGCGGCCTGCCGGCTCGCCCCATTTACGTCCCATGAAGCGCTTGATGCTATAGATGGTGTTTTCCGGGTTGATAATCGCCTGACGCTTGGCAAGCAAGCCGACGACGCGCTCCCCATTTTTAGTAACGGCGACATATGACGGTGTGGATGGACCGCCTTCTGCGCTGTGAATGACTTTAGGTTCGCCACCCTCAAGAATAGCGATGACACTTTTTGTTGTTCCCAGGTCTATACCAACTGCTCTCGCCATATATTATGCCTCCTTTGCTTCATCTTTCTCTGTTTCATCTTCGCCACTGCCGACGATTACTCTGGCGGGGCGAATCACCCTGTCATTCAGGATATAGCCTTTCTCTACTTCCTGAAGCACAATGCCTGCTTTGCCTTTCACCTGAGCCACCCCTTCATGGAGACGGGGGTCAAACGGCTCGCCGATGGCGTTAATCCGGCTCAGCCCCTGCTTCTCCAAGCCCTGCCAGATTTTGCGCTCAATGAGTCTGATGCCTTCTACCCAGGGTTGTTTTTCAAGTTCAGGCGGGATGGCGGCAAACGCCTTCTCCAGGTCATCAAGCGCAGAAACCAGGCTCAGAATGAGGTTAGCATTGGCGACACGGCAGATTTCCTCTTTCTCAAGCTGGCTACAGCGCTTGAGGTTCTGATAGTCAGCCTGCGCCCTCTGCCAGCAGGCAAAATAGCGCTCCGCCTTTTCTCTTTCCTCTTCAAGCGCCTTTTGCAGGTTCTCCGCAGGCTCAGGCTTCTCTACTTCAGCCTCAGCTGGTGCGGCTTCTTTTTCTTCAGGTTCAGGGTGTACCATCATGGTGTCTTTATTACCTCTCAATGATTAAAATAAATTACGGGTATGGTGTCAATTCTCGCCCGGCTTTGAACGTTGCCGTTCGGTTTCTTCTCTGCCATAGAGCCGGACTAGCAGTTCGCTCAGCACTGAAGAGAGATAGCGCACCACTGCGATTGTCTGGGCATAAGGCATACGTTTGGGTCCGATGACTCCCACCGCGCCCTCTGCCTCATGGGGAATACCGTAACGGCTCATGACCACACTATAATCGTGGAACGCTTCTTCCCTGTTCTCCGTGCCGATAACCACCTGCACCTTCCGGAAGGGAAGCTTTTTGGGCAGGATATGCTTGAGCAGGCTTCTTTGCTCCACCAGTTCCATCAGGTTGAGCACTTTCCGCGCCTCATTAAACTCTGGCTGGTTCAGCATGAAATACCATCCTTCAAGGCGCGGCGGTTCCTGGACTGGTTCATCTTCCGTCTGCATAACCCTTATCAGATGGCTGGTCACCTGCTGTTCAATTTCATCACTGCTTGTCTTTTTGGCGGCAATCCGGGCGCTGGATAGTCCAGCGTAAGCGGCGCTAAGCTTACTGGCAATGGCTGTCAGCGTTTCCTGGCTGACGGGGCGGTCAAACTTGATGAGCCATTGCCTGACCCTAGCGCCGTGAAGCACCAGCACGGCAAGCGCTACCGATTCTCTCAGTGAGATGAGCTCAAGATGCTTGAATTTGCAGTCGGCCGGCTTGGGCATGGTGACGAGCGCTACATTCTGGGTGAGCCGCGCCAGAAGGGTTGCCGCCAGGTTCAGCCATTCCTCAATATCCTCTTCCACTTGGTGAAAAAGATGGCTTATCATCCTCTGCTCTTCCAGTGGCAGAGCAACCTCACCGAGCGTCTGAACATAATAACGGTACCCTTTATCAGAGGGAATACAGCCGGCAGATGTATGGGGACGGATGATGTATCCTTCTTGTTCAAGGTGTGCCATTTCATGCCGAATGGTCGCCGAGCAGACGCCCAGGTCAACGCTTCTCAGGAGGCTCTGAGAGGCAATAGGCACTGCCCGGGCAATGTACTGCCCGACAACGTGCTTTAGCACCAGTTCTGCCCTGCGGGATAAAACAGCTTTGCTCATTAGCAGTCCAATCCTTTGATTGCTAATTATACTGTAGCATTCAGAGACATCTGTGTCAAGATGGTTTCCTTGAACCGCCGCGCACGTCTGTGATATATTTCTACATATGGAAATCACGTGGTTTGGTCATTCCTGCTTCCGCCTCAAAGGCGCCCATGCCACTGTCATCACTGACCCTTTTCCGCCTGAGCTGGGCTACGCTCTCGGCAAGCCGACCGCACGTATCGTTACGGTCAGCCATGCCCATCCCGGTCACTCTTATGTGCAGGGGATTGGTGGGGACCCTCACATCGTAAATGGTCCTGGCGAATATGAAATCAGCGGTGTTTTCATCATCGGCTTCGCCACGTATCATGATGCAGAGGAGGGGAGGAGCCGCGGCAAGAATACCGCCTATTTTCTGGAGATAGACGGGGTTAAAATTGTCCACCTGGGCGATTTGGGGCATGCGCTCGGTGCTGAAAGCGTGGAAGAGATAGGCGATGTTGACGTCCTGCTGGTGCCGGTAGGCGGCGTCTCTACCATCAATGCGGCACAGGCGGCAGAGACCGTGCGCCGTCTTGAGCCCAAAATAGTAGTGCCCATGCACTATAAGACGCCGGCACTGACAAGGGAGCTCGGCACGGTGGACGGGTTCTTAAAGGAAATGGGCACCCAGGGAAACTCACAGTTGAAGCTCTCTGTTACGCCAAATAACCTGCCCCTCACGACACAGGTCATCCTGCTTGACTATAAGACACAGGTTCAGCTACGCTTCTAGACCGCTGACGGGATATCTGCTCCGGGGCAGATAAAAGGAGGAAGGCCATGATAAAAGGCATTCAGCATATGAGCTATACCGTGAGCAACCTTGATGAAGCGCTCCATTTCTTCCGCGACCTGCTTGGCTTAAAGGCTTCACCCATCATGGAACCGAAGGGAGAGCGGCTTGAGAAACTATACCAGCTGAAGCAGGTGGCACAGCGCCTGGCGATTGTGCGGACACCGCAGAACGATGTTATCCACCTGATTGAATACCTGTCTCCGAAGGGGGAGCGGATTGATGCCAAGCTCTGCAATGCCGGCGTGGCTCACATCGCATTTGAAGTTGACGATATTGAAAAGACCTACCAAGAGCTCTCCGCAAAGGGCGTGGAGTTCAACCACCCGCCGTACTGGGGCGGCCAGATTATTGAGGAAATCCGCGGCTACGGCGTTTGCTTCATGAAAGGACCTGACGGCATTCCGGTGGAACTGATGCAGAAACCGAAGAGTTCCTGACAGGTTTTGGCTTTACCGGCCTATTTCAGGAGAGGAGGGACTTCCCCCTCTTTTCTTCAGGAACGCCTCAGCGTGATGACCATGATGAGGAGTGTGATGACGAGGAGCACATTGGTCAGGAGCAGTGTCCCGATGAGATAGAGGAGCCAGTCAGGTATGGCTTCAGTCTGCGGTGCTGTCGGTGGTGGGGGTGTGGGTGGGGAGAATTGCGGAAGCGGCTGAATTGCTGGCTGGATTACCACCAGAGGCGCGGTATTGTTTGTGGCATTAAAGCGTGTCTCCGCCGGAGACGGCTCAGTGGTGAAAACGCTTGCCGCGCTCCAGGCGCTGGTTGTTCCGTTTCCAGTGGCTCTCACCTTCCAGTAGTACGTGGTGCTGTAATCCAGGCTGATATCACTCTGCCAGGCGGTGGTGGGCAGGGCATAAGTGCCCACCCGGGTGACCACGGGTTGAGAGAAGAAAGCATCTTGGGCTACCAGAAGCTCATAAGATTCTGCGCCAGCAACCGCCTGCCACTGAAATAAAGGTCTTACAGAGACACCGGTGGCGCCTGCCACAGGAATGTCCAGCTTAAGGGCCGCCGTATCGGTGGCGAGGCTGGTGCTGAAGTACCATTTTTCTGACCATGGGCTGAGGACCGGCTCAGTTACTCTTACGCGCCAGTGATAGGTGGTGCCAGGAACGAGTGGAGGAAGGCTAACGGTACTCGCTTGTGTCGTGCCTTCAAACCCCGCCGGCACAGAGGAAAAGTCAGTATCAGAATCAATCTGCCACCGGTAGGTGGTGGCGTCAAGCACTGCTTCCCAATCAAGGGCAACGTTGTTGATAGCGGTCTGCAACAGCGTACCCACGCCGCGGGCGTTTTTGACCGGCGCACGGAGGCTCACGGGCGCAGTGAGCGTATCATTCAGAGTCATCAGCTTCACATTCATGGCATCAATTGACCACAGCCTGTGCCCCTGCGCCCATAGCCCGGTAAGGCTGGAGGTGCTTCCCAGTCCGCGGCTTACCGTCTCAAAGGTAGGTCCCAAGATGTATGCGGGGTTAAGACACCGCTCTATGCCGGCGCCGGCAAGAGAATCCGCCGCATAGAGCACTCCTTCAGTGGACAGGCGAAGCTGATTGATGGTGCCACCCGCGGGAAGAGTGCCATCAATGCGCTCCCAGGCGGTGCTTTTGCCAATGATGAAGCGGTAGATGCCCTTGTCTGCAGTGGTGCTGGCGGCATAGACGGTTCTGTTGTGGCGGAAATCCGGGTCAAAGGCAACAGAAATGGTTCCGGTGAGTGGTGGAGATGCGGCGTTAGGGGGCAGGGGTTCAAATGAGGCGCCTTTGTCCTGCGACCAGTAGACCCAGCCACCGGTGTTCCCCATGAGGATTGTCCCGTCCTCATCATAGTGCGGGGAGAGGAGCAGAGAGGCTGGTGTGAGCGTGCCGGCATAAGCCCCTCCGGCATAGGAGAAGCCGCTGTTCGCCGTCCGGTAGATGCGCCCCTTGGCTCCATCAAAACTGCCGATGAGGAGAGTGCTTTCATTGACAATTTCCCACGTATTGACGGAAATATCAGCGCTGGTATCTGGGTCAATAATAAAGCGCCGCATAAAAGCCTGTCCGCCATCGGCTGACTTCCAGAGCGCCGGGCGTCCGCCGATACTGCCGGCAAGATAAACGTTGGGGAAATCATGCCTGTATTGGGGCGGCAGTTTCACCAGGTCAAAACTGGCAGTATTGAAGAGGGAACTGGAAAGAATCCTTTCCCACCCGGCGCCGCCATTACGGGTGCGCCAGAGGCTGTGACTGCCGCCGAAGGTAATCATGAAGATGGTGGCATCCTGACTGTAATCCGGTGACGGCGCCAGGTCCACAATTGCGAGAAGAAGGTTGAGGTGAAGGAGTATCCCCTGCCCAGACTGTAATCCGGTGACGGCGCCAGGTCCACAATTGCGGTCATGGTGGTGTCAATCAGGCTGGGCTGGTTCCAGCTTGTGCCGCCGTCAGAACTTACTGAAAAAGCGCTGTCACTGCCGCTCGTGGCGGCGAAGGCGAGACCATGACGGTCAAAGTCAGGACTCATGAGTACAAACGTTTTCCTGGTGCCGGTGGGCTCTTTCCGGCTCTTCACCCACGTTTTGCCGCCGTCAGCGCTGAAATAGACCTGGGCGCTATTTGCCGCTCCCGCAAGCAACTTTGCCCCCGGCGCCGTTCCTGAAATGGCTAGCCCGGTCACATCAATGTTGTTCAAGCCGTATGCGGCGCCGATGTTAAGGTCAACGGCAACAGAAGTGCCCGGCGCCGGGGCTGCGGTCACTCTGTACACATCGCCATTGCCGGTGCCAGTGTCAATAGCGGCGAAAAGAGTGAAATCGGCAAACGTGGCGTCATAGTCGTCCGGGAAAACGATTTCCGCCGAGTTCGCCACTACGACGGGCGAAGGGACCGCCGCGTTATCTCTATTCAATCTGGCGTTGCCATAGGTCGCGCCCCAGCCGTTAATATCGACCTTCATGGTGACAAACGTGTCCAGCTCGTCAGTGGCGACTGCTACAAGCGAGCGGTCGCCAGCGTAGTGCGGCGAGAAGGCAATGGTGAAAACGTCATATCCCGTCAGCCCGGTATCCGTCCAGGCGGGAATGATGTTTTGCTCATCAAGGAGATAAACGCCGCCGAACTGGGCATTATCTTTGTCCTGGGTGCCTACGGCGATAAGGGTGCTGTAGTGATGGGTAACGGCAAGCGATGTGATTTCAATGTTGCCGCTTCCGGCACCTCCCGGATTAGGCGGCAAAGGGGAAAAGGTCTTGCCTCCGTCTGTGGATTTATAGACGGTTGACGCGGTGGCGTAATAAATAGTGCCGGCATTTTGCGGTGACGCGGCGATGGCGACGATGCTTTGCTGGACGTTCCCGGTGAATGACCAGCTTGCGCCGTTGTCGGTTGATTTATAGAGGGTATAGGTGAGCCCTTTTCCGTAGGCGTAGAGTTTGCCGTCAATTGCCATAGTCAGGTGCTGAATATCTGAACCCGGCGCCAGCACCCATCTGCCGGGGCTACCCTGAGCTGGAATGGGCACCTCGCTCCATTTGACCCCATCAGCGGCGGAAACAGCTTTATGCGGGATGATCAGAGTGAACAGCCACAGGAGGATGATAAATAGCGTGCTGAAACTCCGGAGGCTGACAAGGGAAAAATGCGCCACGTGGCGCATTTTACTTATTGCAGTGGGAAAAGTCAACCGCCTTTCTGAGGAGCCGAAAAGGCTCACCTGCCGAAAGCGCGCATCTGCCGAAAGTATTTCCAGCGTTCTGGAGAAGTCAGAACTGACGATTTCAAAAAGCGCTCCTTTTACCGCCTGTTTTCAGCTTACCATTTAACAACTATTTAGGTAGCAAGTATGACCCGGTGCAGTGTGTCCTGAAAATGTTTCCTCCCGGTCTCTTTGACCAGTATAGCGCCTTAATCAGAAGGAGCGAGTTTCTGGCTGGTGGGCTAAATCTATGGACGCACCGTGCCCCAGGTGGTGCCAGTCAGAGAGCCGTCCACAATCAGGGTCGTGCCGTTGACGTACTTGGACTCATCACAGGCGAGGTAAAGCGCGGCATAGGCGATGTCCCAGGGTTCTCCCTGCTTGCCGGTGGGGGACATGGCGTCCCGTTTCTCCCACATCTTGTCCAGATTATCACCGTAAGCCGGCTTGCCAACGTGCGCCACCATAGGCGTTTTGATGAGCCCGGGCAAAATACAATTGCACCTGATGCCTTTGTGGGCATACTGGAAGCCCACCTCGCGCGTGAAGGCAATGACACCGGCTTTTGAGGTGGAATATGCCACCGCCGGAGCAGTAACGCTGATGGCATTTATAGAGGCGATATTGATAATGACTCCACTCCCCTGTTTTTCCATGTAGGGCAGGGCGTATTTGCAGGTGAGGAACATGCTTTTCAGGTTAACGTTCATGATTTTATCCCACTGCTCTTCCGGTGTCTCAACCGGGCCACCATAGCCGCCTATGCCGACGTTATTGTGGAGGATGTCAATCCTGCCGTATTTTTGGACGCATGTCTCAATCATGTCCCGGCAATCGCCCGCCCGGGAGACATCAGCCTTGAAAGGGAAGCAATCGCCACCTTCCTGCCTGATGATGCCCGCCGTTTCCTCTGCCGCAGAGGGATTAAAGTCAACGACCATGACCTTTGCGCCTTCCCGTGCGAAGACGATTGCGGTCGCCTTACCATTACCGATGCCGGGACCGATTGAACCGGCGCCGGTGACAATAGCCACCTTCCCCTTGAGTCGGTCGCCCATAAAAGCTTCCCTCCGGGATTTTACTTAATCATTTTCTCCGGGAGCCACAGGATGATTTCCGGGAATGCCACGCAGAGCCCCAGCGCTACCAGGACCAGGATGACAAAGGGGATGACGCCGCGGATGATGTCCGCCATGCTGATGCCCAGCTCGGGGTCAGCGCTGCCTCTCAGGAAGAAAATGCCCACGGCGAACGGTGGCGTCATGAAAGAAGTCTGCAGGTTAACGCAAATCATCATGGCAAACCACAGCGGGTCAAAGCCGAGCGCCGGCGCCAGCGGTGAGATAATGGGGACGATGATGAAGAGGATGCCAATCCAGTCAATAAAGAAGCCGAGCAGGAAGATGATAAGCATGACCACGAAGAAAGCTCCCCACCGGCCGCCCGGCGTGGCGAGGATAAGCTCCTCAATCACCTTGCCACAGCCGGCACTGAGGAAAATGCCGACGAAGGCGAAGGCACAGCTTCCGATGAGGAGAATCATGGATGTCAGGCGCAGGGTTGCCAGTGCCGTGCCGTAAAGCACTTTCAAATTGAAGCGCCGGTAGGCAATCGCCAGCAGGGAGGCGACAAAGGCACCGGAAGCCGCTGCTTCCGTAGGGGCGGCGATGCCGAAGAAGATGACGCCCAGTACAGCGAGGACGAGAATGACTGTCGGTGCCATGGAGGTGAGCAAAAGCATCGTCTTCCTGCCAAAGGAAACCGTCCTTTCCGCGCTGGGGATAGCGGGACCGAGCTCAGGGCTCAGCCAGCAGCGGATACCGATGTAAACAATGTAAAGCGCGGAGAGCAATAAGCCGGGCATGAACGCCGCCATGAAAAGCTTGCCCACAGAAATTGTTGCCATGGGACCGTAGATGATGAGCATGATAGACGGCGGGATAAGAATGCCGAGACAGCCGGCGGCGACGATGCTTCCGGTTGCCAGGCTTTTATCATAGCCGCGGCGAATCATGGCAGGCAGGGCGACCAGGGCAAGCATGGTGATTGAAGCGGCAATAACGCCTACGCAGGCGGCAAGCACCGTGCCCAGCACCACGGTAACGATTGCCAGACCACCTCTGAGGCCGCCGAGCCAGAGATAGAGCGCATCATACATTTTTTCGGCAATGCCAGAACGTTCCAGCATGCCGCCCATGAAGATAAAGAGCGGCACGGCGAGCAGGGTGTAGTTAGTAAGGATAGAGTAAACGCGGGAATAAATCAGGTTATATACTGAGGGGCCATAGAGAAAATAGCCGATGATGACTGCCACCCCGCCCAGCGGGAGCGCCAGCGGAAACCCGGTAAGCACACCGATGAACACACTTCCCAGCATGATTATGGTAAGGAGTTCCGGACTAATGTGTGTCATATGGTTTGCTCCTTATTAATGTATAGACATCACGGGCAAACTGTGCCAGGCACTGCAGAGCAAAGAGGCAGAAGCCGGTGAGCACCACCATTTTTATCGGGGCGGCAGGGGGGCGCCAGGCGCTTTCCATCAGGCGCTCATTCAGCTTCAGGGCGAACAACATGCTGGCGTTACCGGCATGTATCAGCAGGGCGAGGAGTGGAAAAAGGAAAAGGAAAGAACAGACTACGTCAATAATCGCCTTCGTGCGTAAGGATAGATGAGTATAGATGACGTCCACCCGGATGTGGCCATGGTGTTTGTGGGTATATGACCAGCCCATGACCGCCATGGTGGCGCCAACCATGTAAGAGGTTTCATATCCCCACATGGTGGGGGAATCAAATACGTAGCGGGCAGTGGTCTCAAAGACAAAGACCAGCATGAGGACGACCGCCAGCCAGCAGAAGATGCGCCCGCTGTACTCGCTGATGGTGTCAATAATCTTCAGTATAATTTTCATTTGCTCTTCCTGACCACCTCAGTTTTCTCTTTATATTCCCACCCCGAGAGGATTCCTCCCGGGGTGGGGCTTTTTGATGGCTAGGACCGAATATTTAGATTATCTGACGTTGGATTGTTCGCAGAACTTCTTAAAGGCACGCTGAGATTCAATAACTTTCTTGAAGAACGGGTCTTTAGCGGCTTCGGTGTCAAAGAACTTGTCTGCCACCTTGCCCAGCTCAGCGTCAACATCTGCGGGCACAGGGAGGACCTTGTTGCCATAGGCGATGAACTTTTCCAGAGCGGCGGCATCAAGGACAATGCTCTCAGAGTAGAACCTCGGCACAAGCGCCTCAGCCGTAGTTACCAGAAGCATCTGCAGATCCGGTGAGAGTTTATTGTAGAATGCTTTGTTGATAAAGACAGACTGGCGGTCTGCCGGGGCACGCACGGGAGATATGTAAACATAGTCGCTCACTTCCTGGAAAGCCATGGACCAGTTTACAGACGGTGTGACATACTCAAAGGCATCAATGACACCGCGCTTCATGGACTCGTAGACTTCTGCGCCGGAGAGAACCACTGGTGCCGCCCCGAGGAGCTTGTAGATTTCTGCCAGCACGGAGGAACCGACGCGAATCTTCAGACCCTTAATGTCAGCCAAGCTATTGATGGCTTTTTTGCTGTGGCACCAGACCTCAGCCGGGTGTACGGTGAGCGGTGCAATGAATTCAATTTCAAGCCCTTTGAGCATCTCCTTGGAGAGCTCGCGGCCACCGCCGGCATAGTCCCAGAGCATAAGCTGGGTGCCGGTGGGACCGTTTACCCACTGTGAGAACAGGTAGCTGGCTTTGAAGAAGGCATCCATCCAGCCATCCGGAGAGTAAATCATTTCCACGGCGCCCTGCAGGAGACCTTCATGCTCTTTCCTCACGGGCAGAATGGCGCCGGCAGGGAACGGCTCCACCTGGAGGCGTCCGCCGCTGAGCTTGGTGACCCATTCGGCATAGCGCTTGCATTGCTCGTAGTTGCGGTCACCGGCGGCTGCCCATGCCTGCAGTCTTATCTTGGTGACCTGAGCCGGCTGGGCGGGGGTGGGAGAAGGCGCTGGCGCTGGTGCTGGTGCCGGGGCGGGAGAAGGCGCTGGTGCCGGTGCCGGTGCCGGGGCGGGAGAAGGCGCTGGCGCTGGAGCTGGAGCTGGAGCCGGAGCAGGTGCCGGTTTAGGCGCACAACCAATGGCAAACGTACTTGCCAGAATTATGAGTGCCATGAGTAAAGAGAAAAACAATCGTCTATTCATTTAATCCTCCTTTGGGCAATTCTTCCTAATTAAAATGGGGACCGCTATTCAGAATTCAGTCTTCCAGGCTTTTCACCTCCTTTCCCGGTTCTGCCAGGCATTCTCTATTCTCAGGCACCGACCCCGGCTACATTTCAGTAAACCGGAAATCACCGGCGCCAGAAATCGTGAAAACTTAAGCGCCCATAAACGATAAAGCTTATGCAACCATTCGTTGCAGTTAAATTATAGCACGTTTGTCAATAGAGCGCGGCGTTTTAGCTAATTATGGCATAGTTGAAATTTGTCTTTTCCCCAATATACTGAAAGAGCACGTTTTCTTGACATCATTCGCGTCATGAGGCTATAGTATCCACGATGGGGCACAATGCTCTTTTGTCCCGCCTGTCCTATACGCTTCAGATGAGGGGTCATTAATCCATGCCTGAGATGGTATCACTCATCATCCCCACCTACAATGAAAAGGATAATGTTGTCCCGCTTGTGGAACGCATCAGCCGGGCTTTTTCCGGCAGAGGTTATGAAATCCTTTTTGTGGATGATGACAGCCGGGACGGCACTGCGGAGTGTGTCCAGAGCCTGGCAGGCAAATACCCGGTCAGGGTGCACGTGCGCAGGGGCAAAAAAGGGCTGGCTTCAGCCGTGGTTGATGGGCTTGCCCTCGCCCGCGGTGATATCATCGGCGTGATGGATGCAGACCTGCAACATCCGCCTGAGGTCCTGCCGGATTTGCTCAAAGCGATAGAGGACGGCGCAGACATCGCCATCGCCAGCCGCTATGTGCCCGGCGGGGGTAGTGAGAATTTCAGCGCTTTGAGGCGTTTACAGTCTAAAGGTGCTACCTTTCTGGCGCATCTTTTCCTGCCGATGACGCGCCCGGTCACTGACCCTCTTTCCGGCTATTTCTTCTTCCGGAAGAGTGTGGTTGATGGAGCTACCCTTAATCCCACTGGCTACAAAATTCTGCTGGAAGTCCTGGTGCAGGGAAAACACCGGAAGACAGTGGACGTGCCATTTATTTTCAAGAGCCGGCACGCCGGAGAAAGCAAGCTCAAACTCCGCCAGCAAATTGAGTTTCTGAGCCATGTCTGGAGCTTGATGCGGCGTCACGGAGAAGTGGCGCGCTTCCTTAAGTTTGTCCTGGTGGGGGCAAGCGGCGTCCTGGTCAATGAGGGGTTGCTCTGGTTTTTCACCGAAATCATCGGACTGTTTTACCTTATCTCATCGGCGATTGGTATTGAGACTTCTATTATCACTAACTTCCTGTTGAATGATTACATCACTTTCCGCGACCGCCGCCAGCGTGGCGCCCGGCAATTTCTTGCCCGGCTGGTCAAGTTCAATGCGGTGAGCTTCGGCGGCATTGCGCTGAACTGGAGCCTGCTGTGGCTGTTCACCTCTGTGTTTGGAGTGCATTACCTGATTTCAAACCTGATTGGCATCGCCGCCGCCATGGTCTGGAACTATATTGCTAACTTCTTGTGGACATGGAAATAAGAAACCGTCTCTCCCGGCTGGCCAGGATGCCCGTCTTCTGGGTGGGCGTCATCGCAGTGGCGACGCTTATCATCCGCTTTGTCATCATCAATAATCCGGCTGAGGTGGTCTTTGACGAGTATTACTATGTGGGAGACGCGCGGAAAATCATCCATGGGCAGGGAGAACTGCGCCACGAGCACCCGCCCCTGGGACAGCTCGTCATCGCGCTGGGGATGCTTATCTTCGGGGATACGGCGCCTGGCTGGCGCATTTTCCCCGTTCTTTTCGGCACGGCGAGCGTCATTTTCTTCTACCTGATTTGCCGCCAGCTCAAGCTGTCCGGTCGCGCCTCTGTGTTTGCCACCCTCCTCCTGGCGACGGAGAACCAGTTTTTCATCCAGTCAAACATCGCCATGCTTGACGTCTTTTCTCTGACCTTCATGCTGGCGGCGTTTTATTTTTACCTGCGCAGGAGCTATCCGCTTGCCGGTGTCTTCATTGCGCTGAGCACCCTGAGCAAGCTTACCGGCGCGGTGGGGATGGGGGTCATCATCCTGCACTGGCTTATGGCGCGGCGTGATAGCCCGCGCCTTTTCGGGTTGAGCGTGTTGTTGGCACCACTCCTGTTTTTTGAGCTGCTTATGCCGCTGGACTACATCGCCACGGG